>JBNKFQ010000144.1:0-35784 GCA_050289385.1 Porticoccaceae bacterium
TGCAGTTTCATGGTTATGCCCCCGCCTGTGTGTAATAGGTTTTGTTGTTCTGTGCCATATCTTGCATCGCATCAGTGGGCTGATACAACGGGCCCAGATCCTTCCAGGGGGTTGTCATGTTGATAAAACGGGACAGCCCGATCTCATCCAGCCAGCGGAACACCCCTCCCCTGAATGGCGGAAAACCGATGCCATACACCAGAGCCATATCTGCCTCAGCGGGTGAGGCTACAATACCCTCGGTCAAACAGCGGTCCAGCTCGGTGCTCATTGGTGCCATGAAGCGCGCGATAATCTCCTCATCGTCAGGAGAGGAATTTACGGTAACACCGAGCAAGTCGTATACATTCTCATCTACCAGCTTTATCGGTTTGCCTCGTTTATCTGTCTCGTATCGATAAAATCCCGATCCTGTTTTTTGCCCATAGCGCTGCGTCTCGAACAGCTTTAACAATATTGAGTCCTTGCCGAGGCCTACCATGCGATCGGGATAGCCTTTGCTCATAACATTCAAGGCATGAATGGTTGTATCTATACCCACTACATCCATCAGGTAAGCCGGCCCCATGGGCCAGCCCCAAGCTTCCAGTACACGATCAATCTGCTGAAAATCGACTCCATCGGCCAGCAACAGGTCAAAGCCGATGACGGCGGGGAACAATATCCTGTTGACCAGAAAGCCGGGGCAGTTGCCAACAACGACAGGCTTTTTGCCCAAAGCCAGAGCATGAGAGACCACCTTGCCAATCGTTTCATTCGAGCTTTGTTCTCCGCGAATAACCTCCACCAGCGGCATGGCGTGTACCGGGTTGAAGAAATGCATACCGCAAAACCGGTCCGGCCTTTTCAGGTTTGACGCAAGGTCGTCAATTGAGATTGTCGATGTATTGGACACAAGTACGGATTCATTCGACATCAGGGTCTCGACTTCGGCGAGCACAGCTGATTTGACCTTTTCATTTTCCACTACCGCCTCAATCACAATATCGGACTCATTGATTCCAGCGTAATGCAGGCTTGGTGTAATACGAGACAATACCGCCGCTGCTTCTTCGAGTTTCATTCGGCCCCTTTCAACCCGTTTGGTCACCAGCTTGCCGGCCTCAGCCATACCCAGATCAAGAGCATGGCGAGCAATATCTTTCATCAGGATTGGAAAACCTTTAACGCCGTGCTGGTATGCGATGCCCCCTCCCATAATGCCAGCGCCGAGCACGGCAGCACGCTCAACCACTGAAGTGGCTGTGCGCGCGTGTTTTTTTGCAACTTTCCCCAGATATTGATCGCTGATAAACAGACCAACCATTGCCTTGGCCTGAGGGGTAGTACCAATCCGGGCAAAAGCTTTTGATTCTTCAATCAGGGCGCCTTCACGTTCCAGGGAGGCCGAACGGACCATCACGTCAACCGCAGCCAGAGGTGCCGGATAATGCTTGCCAGCCTTGCTTGAAATCATAGCCCGCGCCGTAACAGCGGCCAGCTGCAGTTCCACAGCATTGAGTTTGAGTCGCGAAGTTTTTTGCCGGCGACGCTCTGTAAATGGCAGTTCACCATTTACCGCCCGCAGCAGCATCGCCAGCGCTTCTTTTTCCAGTAATTCTGAAGTCAGCACGGCGTCGGCCACGCCATCCTTCAGGGCTTGTTTGGCCTTTTTGTGGCTGCCGGTGGCGATCCACTCCACCGCATTATCGAGGCCCACCAGCCTGGGCAAGCGCACCGTACCGCCCCAGCCGGGGATGATGCCCAGTTTCGTCTCGGGCAAGCCAACCTGGGCTGTGGCTTCCATGACCCGAAAGTCGCAACTGAGGCTTAATTCCAGACCACCGCCAAGTGCGTAACCATTAATGACTGCCAGTGTCGGAAATGGCAAATCTTCCAGTGCAACAAAATTGTCGTTATTGCGTTTGGATACCAATTTCAAACCGTCGGCATCAAGAGCCGAAAGCTCCATAATATCGGCGCCAACCATAAAGTCTGATTTACCGCTGGTAATCAACAGTCCTTTTACATCGTCAGATTTCTGCAATATCCCCAGGGCGGCAGAAAGCTCTTCAATGGTCTGCTGATTAATCTTGTTGACAGAATCCTCGGCAGAATCAAACCGCAGTTCGGCGACGCCTTCGGCGCGCATAGACAAACTCAGACATTGTCCCTCGTACATATTGCATTTCCTCGGTTACTGCTGTTTTTAGTCAGCATTCTAGGCACGCTGCCTGAACCATTTCGATCAGCTTCTGTGACTCGCCGGTTCGGAGAGGATGGCTGACTCCCATTTAAAGATCCAGGATCAACGTGACCGCCGCTTATTAAATAAAATCACATCCTTGTCAACGAAAACAGGTGCACTGCCCCATTGTTGGCCCAACCAGCCAAACGTGTCGCGACTGAAAAAACTGATATGGGTTAAATCATTTTTATAGTGCCAATCGGCAAATGCCCGCTGATCAATCACCAGTTTGGTCATAATACCGAGCCAGCCCCCGGGTGTAATCAATGACCACAAACGATCCAGTTCTGTACGTGGACAGGAGAGGTGCTCCACTACTTCTGTTGCTGTAACGAACTGATATTTTCTGCGCAAAACGGATTTGTCCGGTGCGTAAAATACATCATAGATCGCCATCGGGTAGCCACGCTCCTCAAACATCAGGGAGAGTGTTGGCCCGGGTCCCGAGCCGAAATCAAGACCTTCAGCCATCTCTGGCAAACGCTCGCGCAGAGGTTTAAACAATCGGTTCAGAAATTTGCGGTAGCCAGGATCTGCCGGGTTGTTCTGGTGCAGATCATAATGCTGTTTCTCTTCCTCTTCAGACAATTGATGAACTGACGGCACATACACCAGGCGACAATCCCGGCATTGACGATATTTGCGGCGTGAGTCGCTATGGTAATCATCGGTCTTTTTCCCCCTGCACAGCGGACACTTGGTCACGCACCGCCCCCGCCTTCCAGGTCTGCGGCGGTACCCCAGCGTGCCGCCTCAAACAAAAAGGTCAGATCTGCGTCTGCCACGGGTCTGTCCGCTGCAAACTGGCAGGGACTCCAGCGCTTTTGAATAAAATCATGTACCCGATACTCGGTACGTGCTTCATGCATGCTTGCTCTCCTCTCGTACTGTCGATCTGTTGCCGCGCATGTCATCCCGGGTTTGAGGGGCCCCGCTAGAACCATAAAATGATACCAAAAACAAGACTGTCTACCTCTTGGCGTATGGTCGATAATCCACACACACCAACTATTTTTTCAGGAAATTACCACCATTACCATGTCAGCAATCACTCAAACCATTGCCAATGAACTTGCCGTTAACCTGCATCAGGTAGAAGCCGCCGTCAACTTGCTGGATGAGGGGGCTACTGTGCCCTTTATTTCACGTTATCGCAAAGAAGTAACCGGAGGACTGGACGACAGCCAGTTGCGTAATTTACAGGAGCGACTGATCTATCTGCGTGACATGGAGGAACGTCGTGAAACTATTCTGTCGAGTATTGATGAGCAAGGGAAACTAACCCCGGAATTAAAACAGGCCATTTTGGCAGCCGACACCAAAACTCGACTCGAAGACCTGTATCTGCCCTATAAACCAAAGCGACGCACCAAAGGGCAAATTGCAATCGAAGCGGGTCTTGAACCCCTCGCAGATGCTCTTTTCAATGACCCGTCACTGAATCCTGAAACCGAAGCATCCCGATATCTGAACACAGAACACAATATAGATGATGTAAAGGCAGCCCTTGACGGTGCCAAATTCATTTTGATGGAACGCTTTAGTGAGGACGCTGAATTACTGGGTCAACTGCGCGGGTATTTCGCAGACAGGGCCGAACTGAGTGCTACCGTAGCCCCGGGCAAAGAGCAGGAAGGCGCTAAATACAGGGATTACTTTGACCATAAAGAGGCGGTCGGAAAAGTACCCTCTCACCGCGCCCTGGCCATGTTCAGGGGTCGACGGGAAGGCTTTTTGCATCTCAAGGTTGATTTGCCAGAACCTGAAGAGCCCGCCGCCAGGCATCCCTGCGAAGCGCAGATTTCCAGACATTTCGACATAGAGGACCAGGACCGGGCCGCAGATACATGGTTGTCTGAGGTAGTGCGGTGGACCTGGCGTATCAAGCTGCATACTCACATAGAAACCGACCTGCTGGGAGACCTGCGCCAGCAAGCGGAACTGGAGGCGATTGACGTTTTTGCCAGAAACCTCAAGGACTTGCTGCTTGCCGCACCCGCCGGTCTGAAAGCGACTATTGGCCTTGACCCGGGGCTGCGCACAGGGGTCAAGGTGGCGGTAGTTGACGATACTGGCAAATACGTCGATCACAGCACGATTTATCCTCACGCTCCTCAAAAACGCTGGGACGAATCAATTGCAACTCTGGCAACTCTGGCGGCTAAACACGATATCGAATTGATTGCGATAGGCAATGGCACAGCCTCGCGCGAGACCGACAAGCTCGCTTCTGACCTGATCAAACGCCACCCCGAACTTAAATTGCAAAAAATCGTTGTCAATGAAGCCGGCGCCTCCATCTATTCAGCGTCGGAATTTGCGGCGCGAGAATTCCCGGATCTGGATGTGACCATACGTGGCGCAGTGTCTATCGCGCGCCGGCTGCAAGATCCACTTGCGGAGCTGGTGAAAATTGAGCCCAAATCCATTGGCGTGGGGCAGTATCAGCACGACGTGAGCCAGACCCGTCTGGCACAGAGCCTGGATGGCGTGGTAGAAGATTGCGTAAACGCCGTGGGTGTTGAGGTCAACAGTGCTTCCGCAGCACTTCTGCGCCGTGTTTCCGGTTTAAATCAGACAATTGCCGACAATATTGTCGCTTTCCGCAATGAAAATGGCGTCTTCAAAAGTCGCAAGGCACTCAAGAAAGTTCCCCGGCTCGGAGACAAGACTTTTGAACAAGCTGCCGGTTTTCTCCGCGTTGCCAATGGCGACAACCCTCTGGACGCTTCCGCAGTACACCCTGAATCGTACGAAGTGGTTGCGCGCATTGCCACCAAACAGGGCAAAGAAATTCAGAACCTGATTGGCGATAGCAAATTGCTGGCAACGCTCTCGGCAGCTGATTACGCCGATGACCAATTTGGTTTGCCGACAGTGACAGATATCATTAATGAGCTGGACAAGCCCGGGCGTGATCCGAGACCGGAGTTTCGTGCTGCTGCCTTTATGGAAGGTGTAGAAAGCCTGCAGGACCTCAAACCGGGGATGGTGCTGGAAGGAAGTGTCACTAACGTGGCCAATTTTGGCGCTTTTGTCGATATCGGCGTGCATCAGGATGGGTTGGTACATATTTCGGCCCTCTCCGACCGATTCGTCAAGGACCCTCACAGCATTGTGAAAACCGGAGATATAGTCAAAGTCAAGGTGATGGAGGTTGATATTCCCCGAAAACGCATAGGTTTGAGCATGCGTCTGAATGACCAGCCCGGACAAGATGGCAAACAGGCCCTACCCAAACACAGGCAGGTTGAAAAGTCTGGACAGCGCCCTCAAAAACCGCGCCTGGCGCCTCAAAACGGCACTATGGCAGCCTTGTTTGCCCAGGCCAGAGATAAAAAGGGACGTCTCTGAGCTTGCCTGTTGGTACTGATTCCGGGTTTCAGGGTTAACTTTAACCCGGTCCTTCCAACTTTTTTTACCCGCCTGCATCCAAATGCTCCTCCGCCTGCGTCTATACCTGCGAAGACAAAAGACGCCTGCGGAGGGCCTAATCATGAAATTGTCTACATTTTTTTCCAGCGTATTGACCGCCTTGATCTTGTTCAGCGGTAGCGTATTGGCCAGCAATGGCACTTCTCAATTGGACATAACAACAGATTTGCAACAACGAATTGATGCGAGGTTGCAGAGTACAGTTGAAACCGCTGACGCCCGGCAGCTTGCCGACCAGAAGACTCGACTTGAATTGAAAGAGTGGAAAGTCGCCCTGATGGATGAAAGCAAGCAACCGCCTCATATCTTTTTAGGGCCACAAGCCTATAAACTATTGGCTAAACTGGCTAAATAAGATAGACAGGAGCAAACCATGCCAACTGTGATTATCACCTTGTTCGCCGCTCTTCTGGTCCTGCCCACAGCCTGGGCAGGACCACAAGAAGAGGAGAAGGACAAAAAGAACAAAGCTATAGAAATTGTGATCGACACTGAGGCCGAAGAGAAATCCTCGAAAGCTTCAGAGATGGTTGACAAACTGGTTGAAAAAATGACAACCAAACTGGGACCAGATGAAGAAGCTGACGGCCATAGCAGTAAAAGTCCGGATATTACTGTCATTGGCGAAAAAGGGAAAATAATACCCAATGTCAGTGTCGAAGGCGATGCTATTGAAGGTGTAATGGCAATGTTGATAGGCCTTGTCAGTGTGGTTTTTATTTTTGGCGGGCCGATTATTATTGTCGCCATTGCCCTCTTCGCCTCCCACCGAAAACGTCGTTTGACTCATAACACTATCGCTGCTTTCGTTGAAAGCGGTAAAGAAGTACCACCGGAGGTCCTGGCCGGGTTACACAGGGAAACCAGCCCCAGAAGCAACTTGCACAAAGGTATCGTAATGGTCGGTATCGGTCTGGGTGTCTTCTCCTTTTTTGCTCTCGCGGGGTCAGCAGCTGTGGGTGCACTGGGACTGATTCCTCTGTTTATTGGTATCGCTCAACTGGTCGTTTGGAAGCTGGAGAAACGTAACGAGAACAGCCTGGAACATTAGTCAGACTAATGGCCAATGATGACCTGACTCTGATCGCCAGAGTCCTGGAGAAAAACGACCAGCGTGCGTATTCAGAACTGGTCAACCGTTACCAGTCTCAGCTGCGCTACAGCTTGCGGCAACTGACGGGGTGGGACTTGGCTCTGGCTGACGATTTGGCACAGGAAACCTTTATCAAGGCCTTTCGGAATTTACACAGGTTTCGTGGTGAGGCAAAGTTTTACACATGGTTATATCGCATTGCCTATCGCCAGTTTGCCAGCCATTATCGGTCGCGCAAACCGGTTGAAGCACTGCCTGATCTGGATGAACATCATGCGGAGGCAAGTGACGGCAATGCATCAGGGGAAACCGACCTGCACAGGGATTTTGCCAGAGCATTGGCACAATTACCCTCCGATCAAGCAATGGCAATTCATTTGCATATGCACAGGGAATACAGTCATCAGGAAATTTCAGACATTATGGAGTGCCCGCTGGGAACCGTGAAAAGTCACATTCAGCGTGGCCGGGAAAAGCTAAAAGTGCTACTCTCAGAGTGGCAAACGGTGGCAACGTCATGACACATACAGACGATTTGGACAAATTATTCAATACATTGCGCAGAAGCGAGCCGCATTTGCCTGACGACGGCTTTACTGCGATCGTAACAGCACGCCTTCCACAACGTCGGGAAGTTCCCGTGTGGCAAAAAAACATTCTGGTTTTGTTTGCCACTGTTGTCGGCTGTGCATTATCGGCCAGTCTTTTTCCTCTTGAAAAACTGTCAACCAATGAATTGATGTCCCTAATGAGTTCCCTGAATTCAGGTTGGGTCACCTTGATAGTAGCAGCAGGAGTTATTGCTACATTATGTGGTAGTGCGATATGGGCCAGTGAACGGGAAATTATCTGAATCCGTTATTATTATATTGTGCTGCACCGCATATACTATCCCTATATGACAGACTCAGGCTTTGAAAAAGATAACCGTAAAAACAGCCTCTTTTTCGCACGAAAAAAACTGCAAGCTCCCCTCGTATTTGATTCGCCAGATAAGGCAGGGCCTATTTGTAAATTTCCAGTATGATCTGCCCCGGGTCGCGACGACGATGGCGACTTAGCCCCTTGCTGCCAAGAGCATCCATACTCGCTGCAATCATCCCGGGATTGCCACAAAGCATAATGCGATCGTTTTCCGGAGTCATAAAAATTCCGGCACTGTGTTCCAGGTCACCGGACTCTATAGCGGCAGGAATTCTTTGCGAAAGTGTTCCCTTTATTTTTTCGCGAGTAACAGAGGCAAGGAAAACAAAACGATCAGGATACGTATTTTTAACCTCATCAATATACTCACGGTATGTTAATTCGCTCAGGGAACGGACTCCATGCACCAGTACCACCTTGTCAAAGGCTTGCCATACCTTTCCAACCTTGAGAATGGATAAAAATGGTCCGAGCGCAGTGCCTGTGGCAATCATCCAGAGATTTTTACCGGGAGGAATGTCGGCGAGAGTCAGAAAGCCGGTAGCCATGGCAGAGAGCCAGATTTTATCTCCCGGCTGTAATATATGAAGCCGGGATGACAGCGGACCATCCGGGACTTTATTAAAGTAAAATTCGGCAATATCGTCCCCGGGAGCATTTACCAGAGAATATGGCCTGGCCATAAGCTTGCCGTTAACTTCAAGCGCCAAACGCAAAAATTGTCCCGCCTCAAACATTGGCAACTCGGCTTTCACGCGCAAGGAACACAAGCGCTGATTCCAGTGCTTGTTCTCCACTACAGTGCCGCTGATCCAGCCTTCCACAACAGATCCTTCGAAGGTTACCAATGGGAGCTATTTATTACTGCCACCCGCAAGTGCGCCCTTCGTTTTGAGTATCCAGCCAGGATTTAAGTGGCGCAAAATATTCCAGCAAGGCCGAGGCATTGAGTTCGCGCTGGCCAGTGAGCGCTTCCATGGCATCTGGCCACGGTTTACTGGCCCCCATCTTCATCATGTTGACAAGCAACTCGCCGGCATTCTTGTTGTTGTATATCGAACACCTGTGCAGTGGCCCCTCGTAGCCTGCAGCATCACACAGCGCTTTGTGAAACTGAAACTGTTGTATGTGTGCAAGAAAATACCGCATATAGGGCGTATTGCCGGGAATATGGTATTTCGCTCCCGGATCGAAATTGTCCTCACTGCGAATCACAGGCGCTTTGATACCCTGATATTCTTCACGCAGCTTCCACCAGCCGCTGTTGTATTGCTCCGGGCCAAGTTCGCCGCTAAATACTTGCCAGCGCCATTTATCCACCAGCAAACCAAACGGCAAAAAGGCAACTTTATTCAACGCACTTGCCATCAACAGACCCAGGTCTTTGTCGGCCGGGGGCTCCTGCTCCAGAAGATCAATTTGCCGATAGTAGCTCGGAGTAAGTGACAAACCTATGGTATCGCCCAGCGCTTCGTGAAAACCGTCATTTGCACCAGTACGAAAAAGGTAGGGCTGATTGCGGTATGCCTGATAATAGAAAATATGGCCAAGTTCATGGTGTATGGTTTCAAACATTTCTGCGGTGCGCTCGGTGCACATTTTAATACGCAGGTCATTATTGGCCGCATCTATATCCCATGCGCTGGCATGACACACCACATCCCTGTCACGAGGTTTGGTAATCAATGAGCGATCCCAAAATGTTTGCGGCAACGGATCCAGCCCCAGAGAGACAAAGAAGTTTTCTCCGGTTTTAACCATGTCAACTTCTGACATACCAGCTTTTGTCAACAGCTCGGTCACGTCATAGCCCGGGTCTGCCTTGCCCGGGGCAACAAGCTCATAAATATTTCCCCACTGCTGCGCCCACATGTTGCCCAGCAAATGTGCGGGAATTTTGCCGCTGTCACCAACAACTTTTGCGCCGTACTGTTCCGTTAATTTTGCGCGCACATGACATTGCAGGGACTCGTATAAAGGTTTGACCTCTTGCCAGACTGTGTCCACTTGAGAGGCGAAAGTGTCGGGCGCCGTGTCATAGCCGGAACGCCACATAGCGCCAACGTCCCGATAACCAAGGTTGCGAGCGCCCTCATTGGCTATTTCCACCTGGCGAATGTAGTGCTTTTTCATTGGTGGAGAGATGGTTCGCCAGCCAGTCCACATTTCAAGTAACTCATTCGGATCGCGGCTTTTTGCCATGACCGCTGACATCTCTTGTAACTGCATGGTGGTGCCGGCTTTTGTCGTGTACTTTCCCGAACCATAAGTGGCGTCGAGCCCGGCACCAATTTTCGCCAGCTCTTCCGCTTTTTCAGGATCGTTCGGCACCGGCAAGGTCAGTCCGAGCTTGATCATGTCAAGTTTGCGGCGAACCACCGGGTCGAGCTCAAGACCATCATAGTGTGCTGCATCCTGGGCAAGCCCCACGCTCAGGAGTGAATTTCGTTCATTTACTTTCGCCGTTATATACTGGGTGTCTTCGGTGATAAAGTTCTGGGCCACCCAAGCTGCTTTTGATCCCTCTAGCCCGGCTGCTTCCAGTTGATCCTCTGCTGTGGCAGCAAATGTGGCAGCATCGGGACGTTCCTCAACATAGACAATTGGAGCAGCATCCTTTTTCACTTGATCACAACCTGACAGGATGACCGCAACACCCAGGCCCGCAGCAAAAGCTTTAGCAGATTTCAAAAATAATATATTCATGTGTTTCTCCCCGGGTTTGTGTTTTTGCCGCCACGCCACCATTGCCAGCCGCCATAAAGGATCACCAATGTAAAAAAGACAAACACCATTGGCAACAGAGATCGAATTGCGCCACCGTCCGTATCAAAAATTGCTCCTTCAAACAGGGCAACAACAAATGCCGGCGCCAGAAAGGTGGAGTGATCGGGATACGCCACCACCGGCGTAAACAACAGGGTGGCAAACAGAATATTCAGGCCGACGCGCAGATAGTGCCAGGGTATACGCTTGAATAACCAGTGCAGATACCACATGACCAATGTAGCACCCACTACATAGCCCACCAGACCCCATATGTAATTTTCCATGGTATACATGGTTAAGTTCCTTCGCAGCAATCAAGCAGTATAACGCTTGCGATACACCCAATGCCCGCTTTTGAGTGTAATCCGTATTTGCCAGAAATACATTGAAGCATACGGACTAATATTTATCAGGGCCTGTTAACACTAATTTACCCAATGAATAATATGATCTTCCAGTTCATCAGGGTGAATATGGCACGCAGAAAACACCTTGCCCATTACCGAGTTGCCAGAACGATGCACGGAATCCGGGTCCATGGATAACAGAGGGTGCCATAACGGCAGGGGTTTGCCCTCATCCAGCAGCCGATACGCGCATGTATCAGGTAACCAGGCTAGAGCTTCGCGGTATTTAGTGCTCAGAGCCACACAAGCAGATACCTTTGCGTGCCGACTCGAGTAATCACTGCAACGGCAATTATCCAGGTTGAGTAATTCACAGGCAACCCGTGTGTAATAAACGTCGCCCCTGTCATCATCTTCGAGTTTAATCAGACAGCATTTGGCGCAACCATCGCACAATTTTTCCCATTCGGTTTCGTTCAGATCCTGCAACGCGTACTTTTCCCAAAACCGGGGCCGCAAAGGTTCCATATCAGAGTGCTAGGCCAGTTTGTGATTGTGTTGATTTACTGCTTGCATATAAGCCTCCTTTGGTGGCGACAATTGCAAGTAATACCCCTTCTCTTCCAGTGAGGATAATACATTTTCCGACCTTACCCGCGCCAGTTTACGCTTTTGGTCAAGCGCCAGCGTTGTAACGTATCGGGGGGTGCCAAAGTGACTCAGTAATTCTGGCGGCACCCTTGACAGATCATCTTCTTTTTTTACATAGAGGTAGGCTTCCTCTTCATTTGGGCTTTTGTAGATCATGCATAACGTCTTCATTTTACGACCAGTTGGCTCCTTCAAGATGATATGGCGGCATTCAGCAAAGTTTGCCCAAGAGCAGCTTCCCGCCATGAACCAATCCACTCTCGCGGCAAACGAGCATTGCCATCAAGCGCGCTGCCTGCTATCACTTCCAGATCTTTTTTTCGAGCCAGAATTTCTCGTGCCACATCCAGCTGGTCAGCAATTTCCGTTTGCGCCGCCCGCAGCTTTTTAAGAATGGAGTTTGCCTCTCTGGGCAATGGCCGGGGCAATGGCGGCGGCCAGCTACCCCGGTCGCTGCCTGCAGCGTCGGCTACCATGCCCAACAACTGATCTCCGTATTGTCGCTGCACTCGCGGATGCAAATCCGGTAACCGCGATAATTCTCGCGGATCACGTGGCTTGTTGCGGGCTATCTCCCACAATACCCGGTCACTGACTATACGGTTGCGCGGCCGGTTTTTTGCACGCGCCTCACCTTCACGCCATTGCGTAATTGCCTGGAGAATGGCCAGGCTCTCCGGTTGCAACTGCCAGGCATTTTTGACTTTTCTATAATAATCGGCAGGGTTTTCTTCCTGAGCCGATTGCGCCATCAGCCGTTGCATATCTTCTTCAACCCAGGACTGTCGACCAGTTTCTGTGAGCCGGGTTTTGAGATGTTGATATACCTCAAGCAGATAATAAACATCCTCCGCTGCGTAAGAGTGTTGCGCCTGGCTCAACGGACGCTGCAGCCAGTCGGACCGGGTTTCATGCTTTTCCAGCTCTACCCCGGTTACATTCGATACCAGGACTGCATAACTTCGCGAAAAACCATAGCCTACATAAGCCGCCGCTACCTGGGTGTCGAAAACGGGTGTTGGCACTACACCCAGCTCATGGCGCAATACCTCCATGTCCTCTGAGCAGGCATGAAAAATTTTGAGCACCGACACATCGAGCAATACATCTCGCAATGGTGAGAGGTCACCCAGGGCCAGTGGATCCAGCAGCCAACACTTTTCACCGTCCGATATTTGAATCAATCCCAGGATCGGGTAAAAAGTGTCTGTACGCATAAATTCGGTGTCGACTGCCAAACAAGGCACTTGTCGCCACTGTTTGCACAATTCTGCCAATATGGCCGCAGTATCGACAAATTCGGTTGTTGCAGATGTTGTTATCATCGGAGTGATTTTTTCATCAAAGTAACTTTCTCGAAGAAAATGCATGGGCCAATGTTCCACCATCAACGTATTCGAGTTCACCACCCAAAGGTACGCCATAGGCAATTCGACTAACGGATACCCCCAAATCTTTGGCGCTTTCCCGAATGTAATGAGCGGTGGCTTCACCTTCCACAGTCAGATTGGTGGCCAGAATCAATTCGCTGATATCTTCTTCCTGTAACCGCGCCAACAATTGATCGATACCCAGTGCCTCGGGTCCAATGCCGTCGATTGGCGACAGATGCCCCATCAAAACAAAATAATGACCCCGGTAACCACCTGCCTGCTCTATCGCGAACAGGTCTGCAGGTGTTTCCACCACACAAAGCAGTTGCGGGTCGCGTCGCGCATTACTGCAGATGACACACACATCAGTTTCTGACAGGGTTCGACATTGCCTACAGCGACCAACATGCTCCACCGCTTGCGAAATGGCTCGGGACAGGCGGTCACCGCCATTGCGATCCCGTTCCAGCAAGTGCAGTGCCATACGTTGCGCAGATTTTGGACCTACTCCGGGCAGGCAGCGCAGTGCATCAATTAATTCATCAACCAAAGGTCCAAACATGTATATTTGTCTTTTAAATCAATACATTAAATAAAAAACATCAAGTGATCTCGAGGTTCAGGGCATTTAATCAAGCACTGCAATCCTGAATTTTCCCCTGTTCGTCATTCAATGTGGAATATAGCCCGACATTCTCTACATCAAAATGGCATCTTGAATCCCGGCGGCAGGGAAATACCCTCTGTCATCTCGCCCATCCTGGCTTGTACGCTCTCTTCCACCTTGCGTACGGCATCATTCACTGCAGCTGCCAGCAGGTCTTCCAGCATCTCCTTGTCTTCAGACAGCAGGCTCGGGTCGACTTCCACTTTTCTAACATCATGCCGGCCTGTCATGACCACTTTCACCATACCGGCTCCCGCCTGCCCCTCAACCTCCGCATTAGCAGCCTCCTCCTGCATCTTTTGCATCTGCTGCTGCATCTCTTGTGCCTGTTTCATTAATTCACTAATGCCTTTCATTGTGTCTGCGTCTCCAACATCATGACTGGTTTGTGCGGGATACCGGCCGGGGAGCTTTCTCCCCCACCTCAGGAAACACCTCGCGCTATCACGGTCTCTTCCAGCAAACGACCATTAAACATTCGAACAAGGTCCTTTACCAGCGGGTCGTTTTGCAAAGCAGATACCGCCAGAGCTTGCCGTTCCGCACGCTTGCGTTCATTCCACATACGAGGAGTTTCCCCTGATATTGAGCCTGTCTCTATTTCAACACGAATCTCACGCCCCAAATACTCACCCAATGCATTTGCCAGGCGCTCCTGTTGAGCCGGCTCATAAAGAGAACTGTAATTTTCGTCGAGACAAAAACGGAAGAAGCTGTCACCACGCTCCAAAATAACCAGATTGGCAGCAGTATTGCCGAGTACACCGGGCACATCAATTTTCGAGCACAAGGCAATCCAACTGTCCTCCGCGGGCTCATCAGTAACTGATCCGCCAGTCTGAAGCGGCCTTGTCTCTGCCGGTGATAACGAATCGATATCTGCCCCGCTTGATGGCGGCTCAGGCTTATCCACAGGAGTCTCGCGCTCCTTTACCGGAACCGGATTATAGAGAACACCGCTGGTATCTCCATTATCGGCTACTGGAGCTGTAGTGATCGATCCGCAATCTTCACCAGGCGAGACGCGTGCGTGCGTATCAGTTTCAATCGAGTTGTTGCTGTCTTTTGGTGCGACAGGTGAAATCACCGTCTGCCCAGACTCGAACGGAGCTGGCTCAGCCGGCCCCGTCTGCGGCTTTTTTTCAGGGGGCCCGCCCCTGACTGGAGTAGCGGTCGTCCGATCGCCGCTATCCGGTGCGCGCATTTCACTGCTACCCGGCTTGAAGGCCAACTGACGCAGTAATACCATTTCAAAAGCACTGCGAGGGTCCTCTGCCAACGGCAAATCACGTCGCCCAAGCAAACCGATTTGATAAAAAAGCTGTACATCTTCCCGTGCTACTGAATTCGCAAGCTCTGTCACCTGCGCATAGTCGCCGTGCCGGTTATCGAGTGCTTCAGCCACCGTTTGTGCAATGGCAACACGGTGCCAAAATGACATCATGTCACCGAGCACAGCTTTGTAATCGGGTGCATGTTCAGCCATGCGTTCTACCACTGCCAGCGCCAATTTACCGTCACCTGCAGCAACTGCCTGACATAACTCCACCACCCAGGTTCGGTCTATGGTGCCAAGCATGGCATTCACTTCTGCTTCTGTGATCTTGCCACCGCCATGCGCAATTGCCTGGTCGGTGAGACTCAGGGCATCACGCATGCTGCCGTCTGCAGATCGCGCCAATGCCCAGACACCTGCCTCCTCTGCTGGCACACTTTCCTTGCCAAGCACGAACGTCAAATGTTCCGTAATGCGTTCAGGACTGAGATTTTTTAAATTAAACTGCAGGCAACGGGACAAAATGGTTACCGGGAGTTTCTGTGGATCTGTGGTAGCCAGCAGGAATTTGATATGGGGTGGCGGCTCTTCAAGTGTTTTAAGTAACGCGTTAAAGCTGTGGTTGGACAGCATGTGCACCTCATCGATCAGGTACACCTTGAAGCGGCCCCGGGTAGGCGCATATTGAACGTTATCCAGTAACTCCCGGGTATCTTCAACCTTTGTATTTGATGCCGCATCGACTTCAATCAGGTCAATAAAACGGCCGTCATTGATTTCGGTGCAGGAACTGCATTCACCACAAGGCTTTGAACTGACACCCTGCTCACAATTGAGGCATTTTGCGAGAATACGGGCAATGGTTGTCTTGCCGACTCCCCGAGTGCCGGTAAACAGGTAGGCGTGGTGCAAGCGATCGTTGTCAAGTGCATTGATCAGAGCCTGTAGTACATGCTCCTGCCCAGCCATTTCGTGGAACACACGGGGACGCCATTTGCGGGCAAGAACCTGGTAACTCATATGTGATGCTCGACGCTACTTGAAAACAGAAGGTGCCATTATAAGAGTTCGGCGACAGCTTACCAGCAGGTTTTGGGGCGCATGCCCGATCATCCCGCGGACCAGGGCCTGTTAACATCAATTGAACTGTCGCCAACCGTTCTCTTCTCACCTGGTGCGCGAAAACAGACGGAAAAACTGTATAGCCAACAGAACCGGATCTGTCGAAGCTGAAGAACAGGAATGTACATACTGGAGGTAGTACCCCATCAGCCACACCCCGGCACATGAATTCACTGCTACCGTTGCTCCCTTCCGGGCCTGGCGGGGTTTGCAGGTCATCATTGCGAGGGGACCAATGGGGACCACCATCGTGAGGACGGCATTATCTGCGGTTTGAGTGGGCAAAGCAACCGGGCTTGCGCTACTTCTGTTTCATCAATAGGCCGCTGTGAAGACCGACACTCTGACCAGTTTCACAAAGGATTGTCCACATTTGCCAATGAAAATCGTCTTTTATAGAGCCTCTCTGATTATTGAGCTGAGAGAAACACGTCCGCCGCTACCAGTCACACAAAGTCCGAATCGTTGGTGGGGGCAACACGGAGTTCGAACGTTTATATAGTACAACGGTGTGACAATAAAGCGGGAAGCGACCACAACAAGCTTCACGGGGCTATGCTATCCCCACTCAAACCCTGCAGTATTTTGTCGGGCAGTACAGGCAAAACAGGTCTTTCCGTCACGCAGTATCGACGGAATGTATAACAATCGGTCAGCAGTATGGACCGAACAATAAATACGCGTCCCCGCAACGGGGGCGCTTTATTTTTGACCTCTCACATGATTTTATTCAGCTGGCTTTCGGTTATCACACTTCGTTCGAACAGAGTCTTGAACCGAGCTATTAAACTGGCATGTAAACAGAGCTTTCTGACCTGGTTGAATGTCGCCCTTTAAAATTGGAGAGATTACAGAAGGATTATTAACGCTTTCCCGTGCTAACCGAAAGGCTATGGTCCGACAGAATGCAGCACTTAGTGAACCGGGCCAGGGTGCATCATTTATGTTTACCGTACCCGATACTCCGGCATCTGCGCAGGGTCTGTTGACTTTCTCCACATGCTGTATACTTCGGCCTTTTATTTGGCCAGTATATTGTAAGGAGGTTAACGGTGAAGCAATTCCTCAGGCTCTGCACGCCATTTCAGGCTTTGATTCTCTCCATAGTACTTTTTATCGGCGCCCCTGCCGTCAACAGCTCCCCCTCAAATGCACCTGACTCAGGCGACAGCAATACCCTGACATTAAATGATGTCGCCAGAGTATCTGCTATCGCATCAATGTCCGTGTCGCCCGATGGTAAATGGGTTGCCTATGTGCGTACAGTACAACGCACGCCTTACGACGACGAAGACGGCGCCGCCTGGGGCGAACTCCATATTACAGATACAAAAGGCAATTCTCGCCCCTTTATCACCGGCGACGTGAATATTAAAAACGTGCAATGGTCTGCTGATAGCAAAACCGTTTATTACCTTGCCAAACGAGGTGAAGACAAATACACCAGTTTGTATTCGATTCCGGTAGATGGTGGTGAGTCCGTTCAAGTGTATGCCCACAAAACAGACATCTCCGGTTACAGCCTTTCTGCCGATGGTTCACAGGCATTAATTTTGGCAACAGAACCAGACCCGGAACACGTGGAAAAACTTTCTAAAAAGGGGTTCAAGGCAAAAGTTTATGAAGAGAACCTGCACTACTCCAATGCCTGGATGATCACACTGACTGGTGATAACCGGAAAGCCAAAATGCTAAATATCGAAGGTCATGTCCTCGATATCCAGTTTAGTAACAAGGGCGGCCACCTGCTGGCCAAAATATCAAAAACACCTCTGGTCGATGATATTTTCACAACATCAAAGGTCACGCTGCTCGACAACAAGGGAAACAAGCTGGCCACACTAAATGACGATGGCAAAGTTGGCGCAGGAAAATGGTCGCCGAATAACAAATCTGTTGCTTTTATCGGCACGGTCGATCAGCACGATCCAATGCAGGGTCGACTCAAGTTTCGCAATGACATCAATAGCAGAACAATTGATTTACTACCAAATTTGATGGGCCATGTGACCGACATTGCTTTTCTGCCCAAGGGCGACATTCTGGCACTCAATCACATTGGTACTGGCAGCGAAATTGCCATTGTTAACCCTGAAAAGCCGGGTAAAAGCAAACGCCTGAATATTGGCGATCTTGTTGCGCACAAGCTCTCAGTGCCCGCTAACGCACGCGGTTTCGCGTTTACTGCTGATTCTGCCACCCATCCGATGGAACTGTTCTGGTATCAGAGCGGCAAAGTCAAACGCTTGACTGATAGCAATCCATGGCTCTCCCGTAAAGAATTGGGCAAACAGGAAGTCATTACCTATAACGCCCGTGATGGTCTGAAAATAGAGGGCGTACTGGTGTACCCTGTCGATTATCAGAAAGGCAAACGTTACCCCCTGATCAATTTTATCCACGGTGGTCCCGAGGGGCACCGATCCAATGGCTGGAATACCCGTTATTCAGAACCTGCCCAAGTGGCCTCGGCAAAAGGTTATTTCAGCTTTTACCCTAATTATCGGGGCAGTACCGGCCGGGGTGTAGAGTTCTCCAAAGCCGATCAACACGGGTACGCAACACCCGAATTCGATGATATTGTTGACGGCAAGGACCACCTGATAAAACTCGGCCTGGTAGATTCGCAAAAAGTGGGTATTACCGGTGGTTCTTATGGAGGTTACGCAACTGCATGGAGCGCAACTGCATTAAGTGAACACTATGCCGCAGCGGTCATGTTTGTAGGCATTTCCAATCAGTTATCAAAATTTGGCACAACAGATATCGCCAATGAGATGTTCCTGGTACATTCGCGTGCCTGGCCATGGGACGATTTTCAATGGATGTTGGAGCGCAGCCCCGTTTATCACGCCCAAAAACACCGCACACCATTGTTAATTGCGCACGGTGATAGCGATACACGGGTACACCCAAGCCAGTCGATGGAAATGTATCGTTACCTGAAAACTCTCAACAACGCTCCGGTACGCCTGGTTTTCTATCCGGGTGAAGGCCATGGTAATCGCAAGGCTGCAGCCAGGCTGGATTTCTCCAAGCGACTAATGCGCTGGATGGATCATTATTTGCAAGGTCCTGGTGGAGAACCACCTGCTTACGATTTAAAACACGAGGAACATCTGAAACAGAACAAGGAAGATAACAACGAAGATTCGTAATCTGTGACTACTGAATGCCCGAACTGCAACGTTAAAAGTTCGGGCATTTTTTACTCTCCAATAAGAAGGCTCTCACCCTCCTTCACAAATTTTTCCAGCGGCTCCAGAACACGTCGATTTGCACTGAACTTTCCGCCAAATTTTTGGGCCCCTTCTTCGCGCAGGCTCTCGGCGTGGTGATCAAGATAGTGATTAAGTGCGGCACGGCTATCGAGAAAATAGTGTATTGTCCAGCACTCTCCGTTGCCGCCTGCCTCGTCATTGTCTCGCTGGTACCATTTTGCAGCATGGAAGCCTTCCAACTTTAATATGTCGTCTATGTGGGAATGTAGCCAGCGACGATACTCATTGGCTATTTCCGGATTAACGGTCAAGTTGACTTCGTAAATAATCATTCAAGTTCTCCTGCATACACATCGAAAATTCCTGCCTCGGTGACCTGCCCACCCATTTACAACTTACAGCCAGTCTGTCAACTGAAATCCGATAGCGACTGTGTTGTTCTTGACATTGTAGTCAATGAGGCTTTCTCCATAACCACTGAAATACTTGATATAACCCCTGACTCTGTGAGTCAAGGGAAAACTCCAGCCAGCTTCATAAGCACCTTTGCCGCTGGTGGTCACCGGATCTCGAATCATTAAACTCCAGGTGTAGCCGTTACTGGTGCGATAAGCACCAACCCATTCAAAATGGCCGAGAAAGTCGGTTATATCCGGATTGTCGTCACCCGAAGGGTCATTGATGCCGACCTTCTCGTTTTCCGGCACCCTGTACCAGGGTTTAAAAGACATCGCAAAATTCTCGCGAGCAAATATAAAATTGCACATTACCCTGTTCCAGCTTCGGGACAGTGTGCCGGAACGACCATTGGACTGGTGGTTGAAAATCAATTGATTGGTGACA
Source organism: Porticoccaceae bacterium (assembly GCA_050289385.1). GTDB lineage: Bacteria > Pseudomonadota > Gammaproteobacteria > Pseudomonadales > Porticoccaceae > JBNKFQ01. The sequence goes on from JBNKFQ010000144.1 coordinate 19,949, forward strand.
TTTTCAAACCCGAAAATCTCCCAGTCATTGCGGAAAGACAGCATTAATTCAGGCTCGTGATTGGTTTCGCGAAACGGCGCAGATATATCGCTGTTGTATGATTGCCAGAAAGACCGGTTGGTATACGCCGCGTGCAAGATTCCGTTGTTTCCAATCAGGTTGTCCCAAAGCAAAAATTTAAAGCTGACCTGAAACTGAAACTCCATGTTATCCAAACTTCCGTCACCTTCACGAAATTGTGATTCGTTGGGATCGGAGTTATAGGAAAATGGCAAAAAATAGTTTGGGCGATGGCTGGTAAGGACAAAGGGGTTGTGTTCGGCATAAGACTCCAGGTTAATCCGTCTGCCTGCAGCACCGTTGTCGGATTCGGGGCCAGTCAGGCGCACTGGTTGTGCCGCTTCCGAGGTAAGCAGGTAAGCTTCACATTGCTTCCGCAGTTCACCGACTGTAGTATTGTCAGTTGCCGATTGCAGAGCCGCAGACAAACAGTCTCTCATGGATTCCGCATGAACTGGCAATGTCTGGATGAGAAAAACTATTGATAAAAGCCCGAAAACACTATTTATATATGGCGCTTTTATCTGTGATGCTTTTACAATCGATGCCATTGCCTTGATCCCTGTAAGCGTGATTAATTGTCTGTTATCAGCAGTTCATGAGAGGTCAGTTTACGCGAAATCAGTTTGCCCTGAAATAACCAAGGACAGAAATGCTCATGATACCACCATTGATTAGTGCATCCGACTTGCAGAAACTCGATACCTCAAACACTGTAATTTTCGACTGCCGATTTTCTCTGGCCGACGTCTCGCAAGGTGAACAACAATATCACAACAACCACATTCCCGGCGCTCGGTATTTACACCTGAATCGTGATTTATCGGGACCTGTTGGCAAGCATGGTGGCCGGCATCCATTACCCTCTGCAGATGCCTTTGGCGATTTAATGCGGCAACACGGCGTCAATCACGATACTCAGGTGATTGCCTACGATGACCAACGAATGGCTTTCGCATCAAGACTGTGGTGGTTGCTGCGCTACTTTGGCCACGAACAGGTGCAAATCCTCAATGGCGGCTTGCAAGCCTGGATAAACAACTCCGGAACCACTGATGATCAAATTCCCGAAGCGCCACAGGTTCCCGGCAACTTTACTGCACAAGCAGACGATTTCCAGCTTGTTGATTATCAAAATATTAAAGCTCATATAAACGATCCGGGACGCCTGTTGATTGATTCTCGAGAAGAGCGCCGTTATCGGGGGCTCGAAGAACCCATAGACCCGATTGCAGGGCATATTCCAGGGGCAGAAAATTTTCCCTGGCAGGGAGTAACAAATGAAAGTGGTCTCGCCCTCTCACCTGCCACGCAACAAAAACGCTGGAAAGATTTGCCACGGGGCAAGGAACTAGTGATCTATTGTGGTTCCGGGGTAACCGCCTGCGTGAATTTACTATCGCTGGAGCTTGCCGGAATCAATGGCGCCAAATTATACGCAGGTAGCTGGAGTGACTGGTGTTCTTACTTGTCAACAGACAATAATTGATTGCCTCCAGTCAATTGGGGGCATTGTGCAAAATAATCCCAAGTGCCCTTCGGCGTCCGTCTGAAAGAGCGCTTACGCCGTGTTTCAGTGTAGCCCTGTAGTAACCGGTTTTGCTTTTCACCGGACGAATACTGGTGGCAAAAAGGGTTGCATCCCCCTGTTGCAGAGGTATCACCTGAACCTTTGACTGCCGGCGAGGATGCTGATCAGTTATCACAAATTCCCCACCTTCAAAGTCCTCTCCGGGCCGGTTGAGCTGGATGTTCATCTGTATAGGGAAAATGCATTCTCCGTACAAGTCCTGATGAAGGTAATTGTAGTCACCAGCGGCATATTCCAGCATTAATACAGCTGGTTCGGTTTGCCCTGCCCTTCTGCACAACGCCTGAAACTGGCTGTAATTATCGGGAAAATCAAATGGAATTTTACAAGTGTTATACCAACGCTGCGCAACGGGGCGCAGCAACTGGTACAGTTCGTGCCGCAAGTCGTCAATCAATGTTGGCAACGGCTGGCGAAAATAAACGTAACTCCCTTTGCCAAAACGATATCTGGCCATATCGACCCGGCGTCGAAAACGATCCGGCTCATCGTACCAGCGACTGATTTCGCTACACAATTTTTCATTCAACAGTGAATCCAGCACAACGTAGCCGTGCTCTTCGAGATGAGCAATAATCGACGCCCGTTCTCTTTTACCGATGATACCTTTTTCCCCTGGACCGCCAGGATACGTGTCCAGATCTATTTCCGTCTGCATTGACATGGCATTGCCCGTTATTACCCCTGTGCCGATCTGGTAATACTAATGATTTATGCGTAAAGCGCTGGCAATTTTCGGACACGATATGCAGAACTGAACTGATGATAACGACAACTATATCTGGCAGCTAATACCCGTACCTTTTAAACCACAATATCCTTCAGGATTTTTCGACAGGTATTGCTGATGATAATCCTCGGCATAATAGAAATCTGTGATCAGTTCAATTGATGTGGAGATAGCCGGATAACCTTCATTTGCCAGAGCTTTCTGGTATGCGTCCTGGCTCTTGCGGGCAACTTGCTCCTGCTCCGGGGAATAGCAAAAAATCGCAGAACGATATTGCGTACCTGTGTCTGCACCTTGACGCATTCCCTGAGTTGGATCGTGCGCCTCCCAAAAAACCTTTAGTAAATCGCTGTAACTGATTACTTCGGAATCGTAGGCCACCATTACTGTTTCCGTGTGGCCGGTCATACCGGTGCAAATTTCCTCATAAGTCGGGTTGGGGGTATATCCGCCAGCATAACCGACCGCTGTTGAATACACGCCATCTATCTGCCAGAAGCGCCTCTCCGCGCCCCAAAAACACCCCATGGCAAACGTCGCCTGCTCAATCATTACCGGGAATGGTGGCATTATAGGATGACCATTGACATGATGGACAGCTGATACTTCCATGGCTGTTTGACGACCGGGTAATGCCTTCGCCGCGGTTACCAGTTCGTTTGTGCTGACTTCAGACACAGAATTTACCTCTCGATACGGTATTTGATACACCTGATGGACAACGATAGTTCATGACCTGCGGTTTTAACATCGAAACTTTTTGACGGCTTGATGAAAATCCATTGACAGATCCAGGTTGCCACCATAACGAATTTGTTCGTACAGCATCAATATACGGGTAGCATCCCGAGCGCCAGGAGCGTCACATTTTTGCAAACGCGCTCGGTAGCTGCGTGGGCCCTCGCCGATATCCCGCGGCAAACCCGCTGTTGCCAGTTTGCGACACAATCGGGCAAAACCCTTGTCAACAGAATCAAGCTTTTGATGGCCGAGATTGCCGCGCAATAATCCCAGCGCTGTCACCGCCACAAAAACACCAGCCAAAATAAATATAAACAACGCAATTCGCAAGGGATCGACACCGCCGAGCAGCCGCGTCAGAAATGATTGCTGGATATTTTCGTAGCCCAGTACCCATTTTACCCAATAAAAATTAAGAGAATCGAGTTGCAGGCGAATATCATTGAGCCAGTTAATATCGCGAAAACGATTAAGTCCGAAAGGCGTATCCTCAAGGAAGTCTTCCTGTCCACCAAATACGGCCTCGAACCCGCCCTCTATACGTTCGGGCGCAACCGCTGCGGTGGGGTCAACTCTCACCCAGCCCGCTCCCGGCAGCCAGACCTCTGCCCAGGCGTGTGCGTTATACTGGTACACCAGCATATAATCGCCCGTGGGGTGACGTTCTCCGCCCTGATATCCCGTTACCACTCGAGCGGGTATGTTGGCAGCCCGCATCAGAAAAACAAAACTGCCAGCAAAATGGCTACAAAAACCACGTTTGCCCTCAAACAGAAATTCATCGACAGTATGTGTACCCAGTAAAGGTGGCTCCAGGGTATACACGAACTCTCTGTTGTACCAGGCCAGAACCCTGCGAATATAGGCCTGTGCATCTCCACTTTCGAGTCGCCAGCGCCGCGCCTGTTCGCGAGCACCCGGGTTAAAATTATTTGGCAGTTGCAGGGCCTGGCTGCGCTCATGGGGGTAAAGCTTGTCGGGAAAATATCGGTAGGTTGGCCAGGAGCGAACCCGATACTGAATTTTTCGGTTTATCGGTTCATGAAACACCAGACGCAGCTCCCGAGTTAAGCCGACACCCGGCGAAACCGGTTGGGGCGCAGCCAGTGCAAACAGCCAGTGCCGTTGTGTTGGTTCCATGACAATCGAATAGGTCAGGGGTTTGTCCACATAAGAAATGCGAGACTTCCATTTTGCGGGCTGGGAGGTATACCACTGCACATACGGACCATCCCGGTAGTACCGGGGCTTACCCTGACGCCAGGTGCGGCCATCAAAGTGGCTAAGCACCGGACCGCGCCAATAAAGCCTGCTCGGTTCCGGCATGTCTTTATCAAATGTAACTCGAAATGCAATCGCTCCGTTTTTACCCAGTTTGGACAGATCTCCGGGTGCCATCTCACCGCTGACACCTGTTTTTCCCTGCTTTTGCGGTGAGGGCACCGACCAGAACGCCCCCAACCGTGGCATTACCAGAAAGAGTACCACCATCAATGGCAATGACTGCGCCAGCAATGCCCCTGAACGGCGCAATGGCAGCCAGACTCCTGCGCTATCTGTCTGGTGAATGCCATTTAGCGCAGCCGTACTGAGCAGTAAACAAAGGAAAGCATATAGCGCACGACCAATAGATTGCTCATAAAGCAGCAGAACTGTCGATAAAAAGAAAGCGACAAAAACCAGTATCAGGGCATCGCGACGCTGATGCATTTCCAGCAGTTTGAGAGCAAAAGCACTGACCAGAAGTGCGGTTAACGGCTCAAGCCCCCCAAGCCTCTGAAAAGAGAGCAGAAGCCCTGCCACACAAAACGCAACCAGAGTAAACTTGATGCGTCGCGAGGGGTAGCTCCATGCGCCACGATATACCTGTATACGCCACAGCAGGCCAAAAATGGTCGCCACCGTCACCCATACGGGCAGTTCCGGCGCGAGCCCCGCGACAATGGCAACGAAGGACGCCAACAACCATAACAGCCCGACTCTGGAAACCTGCCAGCCCGGCTTCATGACGCCTCCCGCTTTGTGCTTGATAGTGTGTCTGGCCGCGGCGCTTCAAAACCCGGCAGCTCAAACAGCGCCAAAGCCCTCAGGATACGCGCCTTGTGCCCTTCACCGCGAGCCAACGGAATTTCGATACCGGGCAAGCGCAAGCCGTATTCCGTCTGCCCCTGGCAGACCTCCAGCAAGCGCCCGCAAAGCCTCGACAGTCGCTGCTCCCTATCCATCCCGGGCCAGGCCTCCCAGTCCAGCCAAATACGCTCGTCGATCGCGTCTGCGTAGTATTTTGTCAGCAATCCCCTCTCGCGAGCATAATGCTTCCACGAGACATGCTGCAATGGTTCTCCGGTGGTATAAACCTTGAAGCCGGCAAAATCATCGCTGCCCACCGTTGCCTGCCTCAACCCCGAGACACCGCGTGCCAGGCTTGGCTGCATCGGGCCTGGCGACCTTGGCTGGGGATACACCAATACCTGGCAATCCAGGTCCAGGTGCGTCCAGACACGCAACAGCCCCAGTGGATACTGGCTTTCCAGAGTTACCCTGCCCGGCCTGAACCAGCCCCGCCGCCGTGTCTTCATCGGTAGCGATACGGTTTGTTCCCTTGTCGCCACCAGTTCTGCCGACTCGGTTTCGCCACCGTAATAGTGGAGTTTTAGCCCGTGTCGCTGCCGCTTGCCTGAACGGCTGAGACAAATGTCAAACTGCGCCTCCCGCCCGGCGTATACCGGCTCAGCACCAACAAAAGACACCTCCAGCCCCGCCAAATTGGCATAGCTGTGCAAAATAGCTGTGACCAACAGGCTCGACAGCAAAAAAGTAATGGCAAAGATCAGGTTATTTTCATAGTTGGTTGCCAGCAACCACAGCGCTATTATCAACGCGATATAGGCAAAGCCTGCCCGCGACGGAAAAATAAACAACTTGGCTTGATCCAGCCTTATTTTTGTCGCCGCCGGCATACGGCGACTTACCCATGCCATAAATCGGTTGCGGATGTAATTTGACAGTCGTGCGTTCATGGTCAGGGGAAATCAGGGCCCGTTAGCCTTTGCCGTCAGACAATATCCACACTTGATGCAATTTTCTCCACCAAGCGCACTCCCGGCGTACCAGAGAACTCACCGGCACCGGTCAAACGGTGCCCCAGTACCGAGGGCAAGACGGCTTGCAAGTCCTCCGGAACGACATAGTTGCGACCTGCGAGCAGGGCCCATGCCTTGGCACTGTGCAACAAAGACAATGTTCCCCGCGGAGAAATACCGTATTCAAAATGTGGCTCGGTGCGAGAATAAGCCACCAGCCGTTGCAGATAATCAAGCAAACTGTCGGATGTTTTGACATCATTTACTCTGGACTGGATGTTTTGAAGTTCAGCAACGGAAATAACAGGTTGCATGGTTTGCAGTTGTTGTCGAGGGTTCATGCCGTTCAGCAATTTACGCTCTGCCAGGGTATCGGGATACCCCAGTGAAATTCGCATTAAAAACCGGTCCAGTTGTGATTCCGGTAAGGGGAAAGTACCTGCCTGGTGAACCGGGTTTTGAGTAGCAATCACGAAAAACGGAGAAGGCAGCGGGCGGGTCTCACCTTCAACGGTAGCCTGCTCTTCTGCCATCGCCTCAAGCAGTGCGCTTTGGGTTTTTGGCGTCGTGCGGTTGATTTCATCGGCCAATACCATTTGACTGAAAATAGGACCGGGGTGGAAACTGAACTGACCCGAAACTTTGTCAAAAACCGATATACCTAAAATGTCAGCGGGTAACAAATCACTGGTGAACTGTATTCTGCTGTAGGTCAGGCCCAGGGCATTAGCCAGGGCATGGGCCAATGTGGTCTTGCCCATGCCCGGCAAATCTTCAATCAGCAAGTGCCCTCGAGCCATCAGGCAGGCCAGAGCAAGCCTGATTTGCTGCTCCTTGCCCACCAATACCGTACTTATCGCACCAATTATGCGCTCTGCCGTGTCTTTCATTCCCCAGCTGCCTTGTTCATTTATTCAGAAAACGAATTAATGCCACAGACAGGGCAATATGTACAGCGCTGCTCCGGCAACTACGGCAAGTAGCCAGCAGAGATGTCGCGCCCAGTCTAACTGAGGTACTGGAATCCCAGTAAATTCCAGAAATAGTAAAACCAACACATAAACAAAGCACACAGCGTTACAATACTGTAGCGGATACGTGCCCAGACGCCACTACACATTTTATTTTTCCACACCTCTATAGCGTTATACAGATGATAAAGACCCGCCAGTGTCGCCAGCATCGGTAACAGCAGCCACAACTTGAGTGCAAGAGGTATTCCGCTTATCAAGCTGTCGCCTACCGCTGTCATCACTACGGCAAAAACAACTATAGAAAGCAGGTTACTGCCAGCAGCCAAAATGGAAGCCCTGAATGCACGTTTCTCAGCGCCTTCCAGATTTCTCCAGGCAGACCATTGATATCCGAGCCGAAGAAAAACAGCAACAAAAACCAGGCAAGACAAAATGATGAAAAAGAAGTTAAAGCCTTTGGTCTCGTAAAACGACGCTTTGAACGTAGACATAAACGGCATACCATCCTTTACAAATCCGGTAATTTCTCCGCTTTCATTTTCCTGAAACGCGATTACGCCCGAGCCGCCCAGCTCATGAAACAGATTTTTCTCAACTTCAACATACTGCCCAGACTGGCCTCCAAAACTCACTAACAGTGTATTATTTGCGGTAGGCGCTACGGAAATACCACCTGCCACCTTCATTAGCTTTTCGATTTTTGAAAAGTTGGAACGCCAGAAAACATAATTCCCGGAATATTTATTCGCCCTTTCAGAAAAATCTTTCGGTGTTGCGAGCTGTTCGTCCTGAACCGGGAAAAACTCGTCATAAAATGCCGGCTTTATCGCTGATCGAACCCTGCCGCCACCATTGCTGCCAAAAGATGAGAAAAACACTATATTGTGTTCCTGATCTATCACCAGTTCCGAGTGAAAAAGTGTTGTGTCGCCGCCGTGGCCCAACAACCGAATCCCGTTTTCTTCCGTTTCATAAAAACCCAGTGCCATACCCATCATGCGATCATCGTGAGAAAAATTGCGACTGAGCATTTGCCTGACCGTCTCTTCACTCAGAATTCTGCCGCCACCGTATTCGCCGCCATTCAAAATAGCCTGGCCAAATTTAACCAGATCAGTGACAGTGCCAGCCATAGCGCCAGCGGGTCCAAAGTTGGAGATGATTTCGTAAGGTTTTGCGGTATATTTGCCTGCCTGCCTGACGTAACCCACCGCCATCTTGTCCTTGAGATTATTCGGCAATGGCTCTGCAAAACTGGAATGATCCATACCCAAAACATCGTAAATATTCTGTTGAATGTAATCGTTAAAACTCAACCCTGACAAGTTTGACACAATTAATCCGGCGATTGACGTAGCATAATTTGAGTAGGCCGTTTGCGCGCCTGGCGGGTTGACGCGTGCTGGCTGATAGCGCTTCATCGCCTCATTCAGAGGCATAATTCTATTGGGATCATCAATGATCAAATAACCCATTGCACCATCTTCAAAACCGGTGGTATGGGTCATGATGTGACGCATGGTAACCGGCTGCCCCGGGAATGTGTCTTTGATCTTGAAGGTCTTGAGATATGTATTTACATCGGCATCCAGATCCAGTTTACCCTGCTCCACCATTTGCATTACCGCAACCCAGGTAAACAATTTTGACACCGAGCCAGGCCGAAACAGTGTTTCGGATGGATTGACCGGAATATTTTTTTCAATGTCCTGATAACCATATCCCCTGGCAAATATCAGTTCACCATCTTTAACTATGGCAACTGCCCCATTGGGACTATCGTAATTTTTCATTAACGGCATAACCACACCGTCGACAAAGGCCTCTACTACCTGTGGGTTGTCCAAACCCGCTTCTGACGCGACAACCGTTTGCAGAGAACCAATCAAAACCATACAACATGTTGCAAGTAACAAGCGTAGACTTTTCATTATTTTTCCTCACAATAACCGTCAACGAACATACGACGTTCAGAACCCAATGGGGCTCTCTCTGTTTTCAGAGGCATGCTTTATCAGGGGTGGCTGAAACAACACCTGAAATTGCATTCTATTGCCAAATGCTTTTTCCAGAGCAACTTTCCCCGGCTTCACCACCAGCTACTGTTGCATAACACGACAGGTCGACCGGGAATGCTGCGGCATACTCACATCACATCTTATCAACCTGAGTGCCACAAACATAGAATATATAATTCAAACAGTTGAATTTATATGCCAAAAACAACCGGTACTCTTCGCGTTAAAACATATCAGGCCCAGACATTCGCTTCCTCTAACCCCAATAAGAAGGTTGAAGTTGCTGTCACGGCCATCGCTTTGCTGATGAATAATGTATGAGAGCGCTTTGTCTGCTTCTCCGGAGCATTTTTCGCGTGCGCAAATACAGACGCAGCCTGAAGGGCATTTGGATGCAAACTGGTATCAAAAATTCGAAATTCGGAATATCTTGTCGGTCAAGAGCCTGCCCTTTTGCATTCGCCGCTATATCCAGGACAGCCATGCAAGACAGCGGGAAGACATATGCGGCTGTGAAAGTATTACAGGCTAATTACCAGCCCCATCACAACAAACCCGACCAGCGACACGCCGCCGGCAACAAGCGCGTAAGGCATTTGCGTGCGAACATGATCGATATGATCAGTGGCGGCAGCCATGGACGCAACCACCGTGGTATCACTAATGGGCGAAGCATGATCGCCAAATATACCACCCGACAACACCGCCGCCACAAACGGCGCAACGGGCATATCCAGCCCCAGCGCAACGGGTACCGCTATCGGTATCATAATGGCGAACGTACCCCAGCTGGACCCGACTGAAAACGCGATTCCCGCCGAAATCAAAAACATCACAGGCAATACCAGTTGCGGTATAAAACCATCTTTTACCAGGTTAGCCACATACACGCCGGCTTTCAATTGCTCGGTAACATCCCCTAGCGCCAGCGCGAGCAGCAATATTAACGCCAATGGCATTACCCCGCCCGCACCACGCAAAAAATGCTCCACCAGATCGTGGATGCTGCTGGCACGTTGTGACAACAGCAATACCCAGCACACCGCCAGAGCAAACAACACCGCCCAAAGCACGCTGGTAGAACCCGAACCCGCCATCAAATTGCCGTCACCAGTAATCCACAAAGCGATGGGCATACCCGCCACCATACTCAGAATCGGTACAACCATATTGCGTGCGCGAGGAACAACACTGCTTGCCAAAGGCGGGTTCAAAAGATGCGGGTCAACCATCGGGGTCGCATTGGGCCACAACAATTCCCCCTTTTCTGTGCGTTGCCGGGCCTTGCGCATGGGGCCGATATCGCGCCGCCAAACAATGCTGAGAGCTGACATAATTACCGCACTGAAGGCATACAGATTAAGAGGAATAGAGGCGATAAATACATCTAGTGGATTTTCAACGCCAGTGGTATCGAGCAAACCCAGATTAAAGGCGCCCCAGGCATTTAAGGGGATCAGCATGCAGACTGGCGCAGACGTGGAATCAATCAAATACGCGAGTTTTTCCCGCGCAATTTTAAACCGGTCAAACAACGGGCGCGCCACCGAACCAGCAACAAGAACAGTGATATTGGACTCGACAAAAATAACCATGCCAATAGCCCACGCCAGCCACTGGGAGCGCCGGCCACTGGTTACCCAGCGTTGCTGTTCCAGCCAGACAACAAAACCCCTGACACCACCGCTAGCTTCCAGAGTGGCAATCAAACCGCCGATAACAAGTGTAAAAATAATCACCCGCGCGTCGCCGGCGCTTTGCATGACAGCGACAATTCCATCTATCGCACTGGCGAGACCGATCAGTGGACCACTGCCTGGCAATAGCGAATAGCCCAGCCATATACCAAAAACCAGGGAAATAATAACTTGCCGCGTGGTGATCGCCAGCGCAATCGCAAGCAGCGGTGGTAAAAGACTGCTCCAGGATGGATCTGTCATTATTGCCTTGTTATTTTATTCTCGATTCCCGTTCACAATTCATAAGGGCCTGTTAACACTAATTTGATAGCCGCTGCTGGAGGCCATTTTTGTGCCCAGCGAGGAGGAAGGAGTGCCGTTTAGTGACTCTAAATAAGCGACTGACAACGACGCTGGGTGCAAAAATGGTCCCCGCCCCTTTTCTTATAACGGATGGGATTGTGCCTAAAAAAGCACCACTCCGCGTTACTCGTCACTCATTTGCCTTTTTATTCAAAGGAAGTACCAAACCACGTTCCTCGTGCTTTGATTGGTGCTTTTTTAGGCACAACAGCGACTAACAAATTAGTGTTAACAGGCCCTAAGTCCTTTTTGCAAATCGGCCTTAATATCTTCTATATCCTCAAGCCCGGTAGCCACTCGAATCATATTTTCAGAAATACCTGCCGCAGCTCGCTGCTCATCGGTCAAACTGCCATGGGTAGTCGTTGCCGGATGTATTATAGTGCTTTTGGCATCACCCAGATTTGCCGTTAAAGACAAAATCCTGGTGTTATCAATAACTTTCCAGGCTTGTTCGCGCCCACCAGATACTTCAAACGCCACGACACCACCATAGGCACTCTGCTGGCGTTTGGCCAATTCGTGCCCGGGGTGGTTTTCAAGGCCCGCGTAGTAAACTTTTTCCACTTTGGGGTGCTCATCGAGCCAACGCGCCAATTCCAGCGCCGACGCCGAATGCGCTTCTACTCTTAAACGCAGCGTTTCCAGGCCTTTCAGAAATATCCAGGCGTTAAACGGACTCATCGAAGGGCCAGCGGCTCGAATAAACAGCCGAACCTTGTCCATCAGTTCATTGCTGCCCACCACAATCCCTCCCAAAGCCCTGCCTTGCCCGTCTATGTATTTGGTGGCGGAGTGAATCACAATGTCTGCGCCGAATTTGAACGGCTTTTGCAACACCGGCGTGCAAAAGCAGTTGTCTACCACCAGCAAGGCATTGTGCCGATGAGCGAGATCGGCCAGCGCAGACAGATCTCCGACTTCGGCTCTTGGGTTGGAGGGGGTCTCCATAAACAGGAATCTGGTATTGGGGCGAATCGCCGCTTCCCACGCAGGCAAATCTGTCAGGGCAACAAAGCTGATTTCCAGGCCAAAGCGCGACAAGTGTTTAACAAACAGTGACGTGGTCGCACCGAATACATCTTTTGAACAGACAATGTGATCACCCGCATTAAGCAACGCCATACAGGTACATAAAATTGCCGCCATGCCTGACGCCGTGCCAACTCCCTGCTCTGTGCCTTCCATAGCGGCCATGCGCTCTTCAAATTGGCGCACGGTCGGGTTAGTGTAGCGACTGTAAACATTGCCTGGACGCTCGTTGGCAAACGTCGCCGCCGCTTGCGCGGAGTTGTCAAAGACAAAACTGGAGGTCAGATACAACGCTTCCGAATGTTCATATTCGTGCGACCGCGAAGCACCTGTGCGAACTGCCAGAGTGTCTATACCGGCACCAGTGAGTGGATCGTTACTATGTTTGTTACCAGGTTTTTCGCTCTGCTCATCGCTCATTTCACTAACCATTTCCTTCACTAACCATTTCCTGTAGAAGCGTTGTGAACACCCATGACGTTCACTGACTCATTTGGCCCGTCTGAATTGCCATTTTCTTTGGCTTTGTCGTTGCGTGCCGCCTCCAGCGCGTCAAGGTAGGTCTGGTCAACATCGCCTGTAACATAGTCGCCATTAAATACTGCACAATCAAAGCGCTTGATCTTGTTGTTACCTTCTCTGGCTGCCGCCACCAGGTCATCAAGGTCCTGGTAGATCAGCCAGTCGGCGCCGATCAGTTTGGCAATTTCCTCATCGGTACGTCCGTGGGCAATCAGTTCCTTCACTGATGGCATGTCTATACCATAAACATTCGGAAACCTGACGGCCGGTGCCGCAGACGCCATATATACCTTTTTGGCACCGGAGTCCCTGGCCATCTGAATAATTTCCCCTGATGTGGTGCCTCGCACGATGGAATCGTCCACCAGCAAAACATTTTTGCCCTGAAATTCCAGTTTATTCGGGTTCAACTTTTGGCGCACCGATTTTTTTCGCTGTTTTTGCCCTGGCATAATAAAGGTGCGGCCAATGTAACGGTTTTTCATATAGCCTTCGCGCAATTTCAGGCCCAGCCTTTCGGCAATAGTTTGCGCAGCCACCCGACTGGTATCCGGAATGGGAATCACCACGTCAATATCATGGTCCGGCTTTAACCTGAGTATTTTTTCTGCCAGCTTTTCACCCTGACGCAAACGGCATTTGTACACCGAAATATCATCAATCATGGAGTCCGGTCGGGCAAAATAGACGAACTCAAAAATACACGGTGTCAGCTCAGTATTTTTTGCACACTGTCGAGTATGCAGTTTCCCTTGCATATCTATATAAATCGCTTCTCCCGGTGCAACGCTGTCTATCAGTTCATACCCCAGACTATCCAGTGCTACGCTTTCGGAGGCAACCATATACTCTGTACCACCTGCCTTTTTGCGTTTGCCGTAAACCAGCGGACGAATACCAAAGGGATCGCGAAATGCAAACAAGCCGTAATTGGCAATAATACCCACCGCCGCATAAGCTCCCCGACAGCGACCATGAACCCGCTCGACTGCCGCAAAAATATCTTCCGGCCCTGGCTGTAATTTGTCTTGCAACTGCAATTCATGAGCAAAAACATTGAGCAACAACTCTGAATCCGAGTCGGTGTTCACATGACGCAAGTCCGAATGAAAAATATGCGCCTTCAATTGCTCGGAATTTGTCAGGTTACCGTTGTGCGCCATGGATATTCCATACGGGGAATTTACATAAAACGGCTGCGCCAGAGCGGGACCCGAGCTGCCCGCCGTCGGATACCGCACGTGAGCAATGCCTATATTTCCCGCCAGTTCCTTAATATGGCGGGTATGAAATACGTCCTTGACCAGACCCGTGTCCTTGCGCTGATGAAACACGCCGTCCTTGCAGGTCATAATGCCCGCTGCATCCTGCCCCCGGTGCTGCAGCATGGTCAATGCATCGTACAATTGCAGCTTGATGTCACTGCGTCCAAAAATGCCAGCTATGCCACACATATATCAAAGCACCTTTTGTTCTATGAATATTCTAAAATAGCTGTTCAAGCCACTGGTAAAACGCAGCACCGACGGTGCGCGCCCAGCTCTCGAATTTCAAAAACCAGGGAATCAACAGCGATTCCTGCCACCAGGGATCGGCGTTTACCGGCAATGCCTGGGGCAACAATATCAGGATGACCAATACCACAACCAGCCCGCGGGCTATACCGAACAACATACCCAGAAAGCGGTCTGTTCCTGTCAGCCCGGTTGCCTTTACCAGTTGTGAAATAAGAAAGTTGATAATTCCGCCAACAATCAGCGTGGCCACAAACAGGCCCACCCAAGCTGCAACAAGGCGCAGGGAAGGTGTTTCTATCAGATTTATTAGCCAAACAGATACTCTCACATGAAAGGTCATTGCGATAACGAGAGCGGCTATCCAGATAACGAGGGAAAGAGCTTCACGAAAAAATCCGCGAATGATGCTGATTAACGCAGAAACAGCAACGATCGCGACAATCGCCCAATCCGCCCAGTTCATACACAAGCCCCTGGCTCTGAATATGCACTGAGAGCGTTTTTTGCGTCCAACATCAAATATCGAACGTCGAACCAAAGATGGTTTTTCAGCACCTTCTACACCCGATGGTTGCAAGCGTGCATTTTATCAAACAACAGCATTTGATTCAGGCCTCAAACTTGAGCAACAGCGATTTTACATTGTACTTTTCGTTTATTTTTTTCTGGTCGGCAAGGGCATGTTGTTTGTCGATGTTGGGGCCGACATATACGCGGTACAAAGAGCGCCCCTGACTTTCGGCTTCGCGAACATAGGCCCTGAAATTGTCTTTCAGCAACTTGCTCTCAAGCCCCTTTGCCTTGTCCTCTTCACTGAAACTGCCCACCTGAATCACCCATCCCGACGGCAAGCCCCTGTCATTCAGCACCGACTCTGAGGCCAGCTGTGAATCTTCAGGCTCGCCCTGCTCTTGTTCTGTTCGTGATTTATCAAACTGATAGGCTTCGTCAGGCAAGCGGGAGGCTTCGGTGATTTCCGGTCGCACAGGCTCTGGGACGGTCACCGGTTCGATCTGTGGTCGGGAGGGAATGCGGGAGGCACGGTCAATATCGCGGATACCCTTGAAATTAAAAACCATGGGCAGAAATATCAACGCCAGTACCATCAGCACCACGGCGCCGATAATGCGCTGTTTAAGACCGTCGTTCAATGTGTCACCTTCTTACTCTCTGGCTTGCAGCCACTCCAGCGCAGCCGCAACCGTATAAAACGAGCCAAATACCACAATCGCCTGCCCCGGTCTGACTTTTGCCAGAGCCTGATCAAGCGCGTCGCCAACCTGGTGCGCTGTGCTTGCCCCGGCGCCGGCATTGTACAACAGGCTGGCCAATTCTGTCGCACTCGCAGCGCGCGGCACATCGGGTAAATCTGCCACAAACCAATGCTCCACCCAGGCCCTGCACGATTCAACTATACCGGCGATATCCTTGTCTGCCATCATCGCAAGCACCGCCAGGCAAGAACTCGAAGCGCATCTGGCCAGTCGTCGTGACAACAGGCCGGCGGCTGCGGGATTATGGGCGAC
>JBNKFQ010000145.1:0-22421 GCA_050289385.1 Porticoccaceae bacterium
CCGTTCTACACCGGCAAGCAAAAAGTACTTGACTCCGGTGGCCGTATCGACCGCTTCAAAAAGCGTTTCGGTGGTCGCACCAGCAGCAAATAATATTGCCTTCTCACTGACACAAGTGATCAGCAATCGAAAAGGCGCGGGGGTTTACCCCGGCGCCTTTTTTGTTGCCTGCAGTTTTATTTGTGGCTTACAAGCGGATCAGACAACCGACACCGTTGACTGCAAAGCCTTTGGCCCCACCGAAGCAGCAAGTATTCGCAAAGTCATAGACGGCGACACTGTCAGGCTCAAGGATGGCCGCAATGTTCGCCTGGTTGGCATCAACACTCCCGAGCTGGGCCGCGATGGCAAACCCGATCAGCCCTGGTCGCAACAGGCCCGGTCGGCTCTGGTGCAATTTCTTGCGGACCAGCCAGCGCAAATCATCATCGACCAGGAAGACCACGACAAATACGGCCGTGTTCTCGCTCATCTGTACAACTACCGGGGCCAAAGCGCCGAAGCTTATCTGCTGCAAAAAGGCCTGGCATGGCATGTCGCAATCCCGCCCAATCTGACATTGGCAGATTGCCTGGCAAGGGCCGAATTGAAGGGTCGCCAACAACAACTCGGCATCTGGGGCGCGAAAGGTATTACGCCCGTTAAAGCGCGTCTCGTCAGTCGTGGTGGTTTTCAGCGGGTACAAGGCAAGGTCAGCGATATTCGCTTTGGCAAAACCGCCTGGTGGATTGTATTGGACAACCGGTTTACTGTTGTTATCTACCCGCAAGACCAACACCGTTTTGGTCGATCACTGTTGCAACAACTGGACGGCGCCACAATAGAAGTTCGCGGATGGGTTTACTCCGTTCGAGGCAAACACCGCCAATCCTGGCGACTAAAACTGGAAACGCCTTACGCATTACATCCAAAATGAAAACAGGGTCTGTTCAGAATGGTACTTCCTTAAGGGCAGTCGCACGTCGCACGCTTTTAAGGCAGGTGCCGACGTTTAATCGCTTTGATCAAACGCCTCATGCCAAAAGTTTGCAAAGGAGGCAACGCTTTTAGCGTGCGACGTGCGACCGTTTAAAGTCGTTTTCAAGCACCCAGCAACTGCCGGGGAGACACTTCCACAACCTTGCGCGTACTCAAATACCCGGCCCAGCCAACTCCCGCCGCCAGCACAAGCGGCAGGGCCAGCCATAACCACCAGTTGTACTGGTATTGCATGTCAAAAATACGCTCGTACAAGGCACTGCAGGCTGCTTCTGCACCAACCACTGCCAATAGGCCAGCCAACAACCCAAGCAGAGCAAATTCAGACAATGCAGCGGCACGCAAATACCGGCGGCTGGCGCCGACCGCTCGCATCAGGGCACCCTCGCGCACACGTTCATCCAGGGTGCTTTGTATGGATGCCAGAAATACCGTCACTCCTGCCAACAACACGAATACCAGCATCATCTCAATCATCAGCGTAACCTGCTGAATGATACTTTGCAGTTGCTCGATAATGGCATCCACCTCAACAATGGTCACCGAGGGAAATTCGCTAATCAATTGGCTCAATTGCGGTTTTTCTGCTTGCTCCAGGCGAAAGCTGGTCAGGTAAAACACCGGAAAGTCAGCCAACGCCCCGGGTGAAAATATCATGTAGAAGTTGGGCGAAAAGCTTTCCCATTTTACGGTGCGCAAACTGCTGACCGTGGCTCTCAGTTCGCTGCCCGCGATATTGAAGTTGAGTTGATCCCCAACCTCAATATCAAGCCGCGCTGCGAGTTCTGCCTCGACAGATACCTCAGCCTGCTCCTTTTGCTCGGGCGGCCAGTTACCGGCTACTACCTCGTTGTCCGCAGGCAATGCACTCGCCCACGTAAAATTCAGTTCTCGCCCCACGCCGTCGTTGCCGTCAAAGCGCCCTGGCTCCTGGCCATTAATGGTGGCCAACCTGCCGCGCACAATCGGGTATAACGCGGCGTCAATTCCCATTTGTCCGAGTCGCCCGGCAAAGGCATCGCGTTCATAAGGTTGAATATTAAAGGCGAAATTATTGGGCACATTTTCCGGCAATTGCTCACGCCACTCGTCCAGCAGATCGGAACGCAGCAACAGCAGTATCACCATCAGCATGGCGGTAAGACCAAACGACAAAATTTGACCGGCACTGGTACCCGCGTGCCCGGCCAAATTCCGCAAACTGCGCGTCAGCAGACGCCCCCTGAAGGGCATGACCTTGCGCAAGGTCTTGAGCAGGCTGTACAACACGCCCCCCATCACAGCGAGTACCAACCCGGCCATCAGCAATATAGCCAACACAATGCCCACGTTATCAAACAGTAGCAAAACAAGGCCGCAGATACTGGCCAGGGCGACGCCATATACTAACCAGGCTGATACCGGAAGCGGCGTCAGTTCGCGCCTGAATACTCGCAGCGGCGGCACGCTTTTGAGACGCAATACCGGCGGCAGCGCCATGCCCAGGATCAACAGCAGGGCTGCGCCAAAACCGGTGGCCCAGGGCGCCACTCCGGCGGCCGGCAACTGTTGCGACAACAAACCACTGATGGCGGCCAGCAAGGCCATGTGAGCCGCCCAGCCCAAAACCGTACCCACCGCAGCCGCAAATATGGCCAGCAACACCAGTTGCCAGAGATAGAGCCGGGTAAGTTGCCGCTGCTGCACCCCCAGGCAACGCAACATACCACTGACATCGTAGTGACGCTCACTGTAACGGCGCGCCGCCATTGCTATGGCTATGGCGGCCAGAAATATGGCTAGCAATGCCGTCAACCCAAGGTATTGTTCGGCGCGCCCCATAGCATCGCCAGTTCGTCCGCGACCACTTTTAATATCGACCAGGCGATGACCGGAGCCCATATCCGGCTCCAGTTGTTCACGCAACACAGCAATGCGTTTGTCACTGTCTGAACCGGCAAACAGATATTTCCAGGTTACCCGGCTGCCCGGTTTGATGACTTGTGCCGCTTCAATATCGGCGAGATTCATCATGACCCGGGGCGCCAGATTAAACAGATTGCCGCCGCGGTCGGGTTCATAGGCAAGGACCCCGGCCACCTGTAACTGCGTTGAACCCAGTGTAATAACATCGCCCACTTTAACGTCCAGCCTGGTCAGCACTCGTGCATCTGCCCACACTGTTCCCGCCTCTGGTGCTTGCCTGATCTTGCGTTCATCGCCATAAGGTTGATCCGCGACCCGCAGCGAACCGCGCAGTGGATAGCTGTTGGACACGGCCTTGATACTGCTTAACAGCAGTTCATCACCAAAAACAATAACCGTCGAAAACTCGATAATTTCGGCGGTTTCAAGCCCGAGCTTTTGCCCTGCCTGCAACCATTTGCGATCGGGTGTGCGCGTACTTCTCACCACCAGGTCACCGCCAACAAGTTCGGCGGATTCTCGCGTTAACAGCCGCCCGAAGCGGTCCGTAAGCAGATTGATAGACGTGACAGCAGCAACGGCAATAACCAGTGCAGCTGCCAGAATGCGCAGCTCACCTGAACGCCAGTCGCGCCGCAACATGCGCAAGGCAAGGGCCTGTTGGCGCTTCGTCTTCATAGCCCTGATTCTTGTTGTTCAACCAAACGGCCGCCATCAAGGCGGATCAAACGATCACAACGGCTGGCAAGTTGCTCGTCATGCGTAACCAGCACCAGAGTAGTACCCTTTTCGTCGTTGAGTTTGAAAAGCAGGTCGATGATTTTTTTACCCGTGGCAGAATCCAGATTGCCGGTGGGTTCATCCGCCAGCAATACCGCAGGCTCCGTGACAAAGGCTCGGGCAATAGCCACTCTCTGTTGCTCCCCGCCAGAAAGTTGCGCGGGATAATGATTAAGGCGGTCCGTCAGCCCCACCCTTTCCAGTAAATTACGCGCCGTCTGTTGAGAACCACTGCCGTTGAGCACCTCCAGAGGTAATGTGACATTTTCGAGAGCGGTCAGATTAGGCAACAACTGGAAGGACTGAAAAACAAAGCCCACTTGCTCACCGCGCAGGCGTGCACGACCGTCCTCATCGAGCCGGGATAGCTGCTCGCCACAAAGTGTCACATCACCGAATGAAGGCGAATCCAGACCTGCCAGTAAACTCAGCAAGGTAGACTTGCCAGACCCTGACACCCCCACCACCGCAGCTGTCTCGCCGCGCTTGATAGAGAAACTGACGTCGTCCAGAATAGTCAAAGGCCCATCACCCGTAGTGACAACCTTGCCCAGAGCATTGGTTGCCACGATAGTTGCGGACAAAACGCTTTGCGTTGAATGACTTGATGAAAGGTTTTCAGGGGAAACTGAACTCATGCATCGAACCTTTGTGCTGTTGTATACCTTGTTGTTGACAATCCTTTTGTCGGCCCCGGCATTTGCCCAAACCATTCTTGTGATGGGCGACAGCCTGAGCGCAGCGTACAACATGAACGAGGATGACGGCTGGGTCAACCTGCTACAGCAGCGCCTTGATGCAACCAGCGACGGCAACCACAAAGTGATTAATAGCAGCATCAGTGGCGATACCACAACCGGCGGCCTGAGCCGGCTACCGGCGGCTCTGAAACAACACCGGCCAGGAATAGTCATCATCGAACTGGGGGCCAACGATGGTCTGCGCGGAATGCCTCTCAAGCTGATGCAAAACAATCTGCGCCGCATGGTAAAGCTGGCACAAGACAGCGGCGCCGAGGTGCTGCTGGCGGGAATACACCTGCCGCCCAATTATGGTGAAGTGTATACGAAAAAGTTTCACCAGGTATTCATCGACCTGGCAGAACGGGAAAATATCGCATTTGTACCCTTTCTGCTGGAAAACGTCGGTGGCGTGAGCGAGTTGATTCAATCAGATGGCATGCACCCCAACACCAGGGCACAACCCATCATTCTGAACAACGTGTGGGTTCATCTCGAATCCATAATCGCCAACAACCATTGAATTAACGGCCAATGCCCCCATCTGTGCCAGACAACGGTTCTCCAATTCCGGAGTTCCCCTCGCCCAGGAAAGAGTCAGGAGAGTAAAGTGGAGCAATATCGAGGAACCACAATTTTGTCAGTGCGCCGCAATAACCGGGTTGTGATCGGCGGCGACGGCCAGGTTAGCCTGGGCAATACCATCATGAAAGGTAATGCTCGCAAAGTGCGGCGCCTGTATCAGGACAAGGTGATCGCCGGATTTGCCGGTGGTACCGCCGATGCCTTTACGCTGTTTGAACGTTTTGAAGCGAAACTGGAAGAGTACCGCGGCAACCTGACCCGCGCTGCGGTAGAGCTGGCGAAAGACTGGCGCACCGACCGCATGTTGCGTCGCCTGGAGGCCTTGCTCGCAGTGGCCGACAAGGAGGCCTCATTAATTATCACAGGCAACGGCGATGTTATTCAGCCCGAAGATGACCTGATCGCGATCGGCTCGGGTGGCCCATTTGCCCAATCTGCAGCACGCGCATTACTCGACAATACTGATCTCAGCGCCAAAGAAATTGTTGAAAAAGGATTGGCAATTGCCGGTGATATTTGCATATACACCAACCACAACCGAACCATAGAAGAGCTGGATTATGAATAACCAGGTCGCACGACTGACGTCGCACGTCGTACGCTAAAAACCAATCCAAAAGCGTGCGACAACTGACGTGCAACGTGCGACCAAAGCAATTCCGTGTGGCGCAGATTAATTAATACAGGATCAAAATCAAACATGTCAAACATGACCCCTCGTGAAATCGTACACGAACTCGACCGACATATTGTCGGCCAGGACAATGCCAAACGCTCTGTCGCTATAGCGCTGCGCAATCGCTGGCGCCGCATGCAGCTCGATGCTGAGTTACGCAACGAAGTCACCCCGAAAAATATTCTGATGATCGGCCCCACTGGTGTTGGCAAAACCGAAATCGCCCGCCGTCTTGCGCGCTTGTCCAATGCACCGTTTATCAAGGTAGAAGCCACAAAATTCACAGAAGTGGGGTATGTAGGTCGGGAAGTAGATTCCATCATTCGCGACCTGGTGGAAACTTCTGTCAAACAGGTACGTGAACAAGAGATGCACAAGGTTGAACAGCGTGCGTCGGACGCCGCAGAAGAACGTATTCTGGATGTGCTATTGCCACCAGCGCGGGGCGTAGAACCCGAAGACAGTGAGTCTGCCACCCGTCAATCCTTTCGCAAAAAACTGCGGGAAGGTGAACTGGACGATAAAGAAATTGAAATTGATCTGGACGTATCTGTCGGTGTTGAAATTATGGCACCGCCCGGCATGGAAGAGATGACAAGTCAGTTGCAAGGTATGTTTGCCAATATGGGTTCTGGCAAAAAAAAGAAACGAAAAATGACTGTGGCCCAGGCTCTGGCGCAATTGCGTGACGAAGAAGCCGCCAAATTGGTAAATGATGAAGAGATCAAGGCCCGCGCCATTACCGCCGCAGAAGAAAATGGCATAGTTTTTATCGACGAAATAGACAAAGTCGCCAAACGCGCAGAAACTGGTGGCGCTGATGTGTCTCGCGAAGGCGTGCAACGGGATCTGCTGCCACTGATCGAAGGCTGCACCATCACCACAAAATACGGCATGATAAAAACCGACCACATTTTGTTTATTGCCTCTGGTGCATTTCATTTGACCAAGCCCTCGGACCTGATACCGGAATTGCAGGGCCGCCTGCCAATCCGGGTGGAGCTAAAATCGTTAACCGCCGACGATTTTCATCGCATACTTACTGAACCCAGAGCATCCCTTACCGAACAATACCAGGCTCTGCTGGCTACCGAAGGGCTCACCATTGAATTTACCGACGACGGTATTCGGCGCGTTGCTGAACTGGCCTACGAGGTGAATGAAAAAACGGAGAATATTGGTGCCCGTCGCCTGCACACCATGATGGAACGACTGCTGGAAGACATTTCGTTTGACGCCTCTGACCTGTCAGCCAAACATGAAAGCATTACGATTGATGGTAAATATGTCGATAAATCGTTGAATGAATTGTCTCAGGATGAAGATTTGTCGAGGTTTATTCTTTAGAGAAGTTGGATGTTGGAAAATATTCACGCCATCACTGTACTCGGCGATGGGTAAGTGCGTATTTCCAACTTCCAACTAAAAAAACATGATCCCGAGCAAAATCAAACTCAACAAAACCGCCGGCGAGCTGGAACTCACCTACGCTAACGGCGATCACTTTATTTTGAGTGGCGAATATCTGAGAGTGCATTCGCCAAGTGCTGAAGTGCGCGGGCACGGACAAGGACAGGAAGTGCTGCAGTACGGTAAACGCCACGTAAAAATCACTCAAGTTGAACGCGCTGGCAACTATGCCTTGCGATTGATTTTTAGTGACGGACACGACTCGGGTATTTACACATGGGACTATTTGTATCAGCTCGGCACCGATCGCGAAACCTTGTGGCAGGCGTACACTGAAAAACTGCGCGCCGCAAAAAAATTTCGCGACGCGGATACCATTGCGGTCAAGCTGATTGACCCTGACCGACCCTGACCGGCAAAACACCCCGAATAAACATCACAGCAATCCAGACCACGGGAATAATCCACCCGGCCCAGCCTGTAATACCCACCACAAAAGGATTGACAGTTTGACTGGCGTCGCCCAACAAAAAAACCACACCCGCTGACCCGTTTAACGCCCCGTGTGCAATAACCGCTGGCCACAAACTACGCGATGCGAGCCGCAGCCACCCAAAAATAATTCCCAGGATGATACAAAGCCCCACCATCATAAATACGCCGGCCACCGGATTGTTGGGGTAATTGTGTCCCAGCAAAATTATTGGCGCATGCCACAAGCCCCAGACAACACCACTGATCAGCAAGGCTGGAACCTGGCCCAGTGGCAATAGTTTGGGCAACAGATAGCCGCGCCAGCCAACTTCTTCACCAAAAGCTGCAAACGCATTGAGCACAGGTGCAATTAGTACCGACAACAATTGCAAGCCCACCAGTACCTTGATTGGCATTTTATCCAGAACCGATTCTGCACCCTGTTGTTCCAGCAATTTCTGCAAGCCGGAAAAATTTTCCAGATCAAACTGGTAGTACCCCAGAGCACTGCCCACAAACAACGACGAAATAACCACCAGCGGTATAAACACCCAGGCCACCAGCCAGTACTGCCACCAGCTTTTGACCCCCAACCGCAACCCCAGCAACTCGACCTTGTTTGTTTCTTTGTCAGCGCATAAAAAAGCAGCCAATACACCGATTGCCGGTGTCATCATCATGGCGATGCCTACCAACATCATGCCAATACCCTGGCGCCAACCTTCATTTAGCCAGAGCGGAACAGTAACCAGCCAGGCACCGACCATGGCGACGATCAAAAAAATCGAAATACCTTTTTTATCCACTGCTTTCATTTACCGGCACTCCTTCATCAGCTTTTTTCATCCTTGACTTCGGTAATCACTTTTTGCACCAGTTTCACTCGCCCCGCTTTTACCAGTGCATCGCGCAACACAAATTCAATCTGGGCATTAAGGCTGCGCAGGTCATCGTCTGCCCAGCGTTGCATTGCAGCCAGAACATCGGCATTCATTCGCAGTGCGAAAGATTTTTTTTCAGCCACCCGGCTACTCCATCACGTGTACAGCGAACCGGTATTAACCACCGGCTTTACACTGTGCTCACCACACAAAACAACCAGCAGGTTACTGACCATCGCCGCCTTGCGCTCGGCATCCAGTTCCAGCGATTCGAACTGGGTTAATTTTTCCAGCGCGTGTTGGACAATACTGACTGCCCCCTCAACAATCTGATAACGCGCGGCGACAATAGCGCCAGCCTGTTGGCGTTGCAGCATGGCGCTGGCAATTTCCGGAGCATAGGCCAGATGACTGATACGCGCCTCTATGGTTTCTACCCCGGCCTTTTCCAGTCGCTTCTGGATTTCGACTTTAAGCAGTTCAATCACGTCTTCGGAGTTGCTGCGCAGGGAAATCTCGCCACCGTCAGCGCGATCATAAGGGTGAGTAGAGGCAAGATTGCGAATTGCCGATTCCGATTGAATAGTCACAAAGCTTTCGTAGTCATCTACCTCAAATACCGCTTCAGCGCTGTCGACAACTTTCCACACCACGACTGCGGCGATCTCAATTGGATTACCATCACTGTCGTTGACCTTGAGCTTGCCGCTTTCAAAGTTGCGCACCCGTAACGACACCCGCTTTTTGGTGTAAAACGGATTCGCCCAGCGCAAACCCGGCTCTCGCTCGCTGCCGGCGTAGCTGCCAAACAGCTGCATAACTCGCGCTTCATTCGGCGCCACCATAAAGAAACCACCCCAACCTATGGCAACGGGCACAGCCAACAAAATGGCAACCACTTTCAGCGCGCCCGGGGCAATCATTACCAGACCGAGGGTAACCAGTTGCAGAACAAAGAGTACGACCAGCATTTTGTAACCGCTGGCCGTTTTTGCCTTTCTTTCCTGAGTCATACATCCTCCAGTGATATCATTTTGATATCAATTTAGCATCATTTTTGGGAAATGCAAGCGGAACGATATGCGATTGATGCCAACACCCTCAAAACAGACTGATCAGGGTCTTGCCGCGCCTCGGACTGCGGTCACAATACCGCGTGGGGGATTACGCCATCGCATTCAAAATCCTCGCGCCTGAATTCAAAACACTGGTGAGCATGGTGCCCAAACCAGCAGACATCGGTTTGCAGCCTCATTAACCAGTGTTCCTCTTCAATCGGCTTTTTTGCCTGAAATGCCAGCGGTGAAAAAACAGCGGCATTGGTGCCGCCATCCAGACGGCAGGACGGGTACAAAAGATACTCCACACCGGCGCTGCGCAACTCTGAACCCAGCGCCTGGGAATGCTGCCATGAATTTTTTAACATGATTTTGTCAATTTGCCGGCTGAATTCACCGCCACGCAAATCCACCGATTTGGTGCTTTTCAGTCGCGCGGAAAACAGGGTTCTCTGATCCGTTATCTCCGACAAGGGGCCAAGGGTGCGCAAACCGCTTTGAAACAGCCAAAGGTACACCGCAGCTTCGGCAAATGCGGTCACTTTGTTTTCCGAGGCGTAAAAAATACCCCGTTCAAATGCGGTGCCAAACCTGGAGCCATAATCGAGCGGTGGATAACGAAAAGGCGTCATCAGCAAATAGGACAGTCCGGCACAATCACCGGGCTGAGAGGGTTTGGAAGCGTCCAGCAATTCTTCCAGACGGCTCTGTTCGGCAGCCGACCTGGTGATTGCGCGAGTGGCGGCAACCTCCTGCGTTTCGACTACTCTCCAGACTTTGCTCATACGTGGCGCTGCCAGGCTCATACGCGGCGCGGCCAGCTTTTTGACAGACATTTTCGTTCCCTGAATGAGTGTTGTTAACAGACCCTAGCCTCTCATGGCGTCCAGATACCTGACCACGGTGGTCAGGCCAGACACGTCTACTACCATGTCGGCTGGCACAGCATTTTGGAAATGCTTGTTCGGTGTTTTAAACCAGTGTTTCACCGATGCCTTGTCGCCGCCGACAATCGCAAACAGCGATCGATAACAACGCACCAGCAGCAAGGAAAGTTCGTAAGCTTTTTTGTTGGGCAGAGTGCCCACACCGGACTTCATGCGCGCAATCACTGATTCCGAAACGCCCACGGTATCGGCCAACTGCTTGCGCGTCAGGCCCAACCAGTCTGCCGCCTGCACCACGGCATTTGATACCAGCGTCATGTCATCGGCAATCGCAGCCTGCTTCATTGCACACTCCACAGTCATACATCAGGTCAATGCATCAAACATTATGTATCTATTGACACATTGTCAATAAAAAAGTGTCATAAAACACACAAATTCAGACAAATATCATCAGGTCGTTAATGGCCATTCGTATAAATCCGCGGCACCCGTCGAGTCATGCCGGTCACCAAAGTCCACGGGATAGTATTGGCGCACACGGCAATCTCGTTGGCAGACAAGCCATTCCCCCACAGTATTACCGGATCACCGATGCCAGCATGCGGCAAGTCGGTCAAATCGACCGTCAGCATATCCATCGAGACCGTGCCCAGCAGTCTTGTGCGCTGGCCATTGACCAATACCGGAGTGCCGGTCGTTGCATGCCGGGGATATCCGTCGCCGTAACCAATAGCCACTGTTCCAACCCTGACATTTTGTTCTGCCCGCCAGGTTTGACCGTAGCCAACCGCTTCACCGGGCGGCAAATCACGCACCGCTAAAATGTGCGAACGCAAGGTCATGACCGGTTGCAAGCGTGCCGCCGTTTCGTGTTGCTGGTCGAATGGCGAACAGCCATAGAGCATCAAACCGGGGCGAACCCAGTCGCGACACGCCTGTGGCCACGCCAGCAGACCAGCTGAATTGGCCAGACTGGTCGCACCTGTCAGTCCTTCACAGGCACAGTCGAAACGACTCACCTGATCAACGGTAAACGCACTGTTCAATTCGTCGGCACTGGCAAAGTGCGACATCAACCGAATGTCTGCCACATTGGCGCTGTCTTGCAAACGCTGGTACGCCTGTCGAAAATCCTGGTCAGAAAACCCCAGCCGATGCATGCCACTGTCATGCTTCAGCCACACCGTTAACGGCTTTTTGAGCTTTGCCGCCAGCAGACACTCAAGCTGGCTGTCAGTGTGAATAACCACCTCGAACCCGACACGATCGATCTCTGGTAATTCACTGGCTTCAAAAAAACCTTCCAGCAACAATACAGGTTGCCGAATGCCACACTCCACCAGTTCCAGCCCCTCCTCAATGCATGCGACGCCAAACATGTCTGCACCGGGTAACGAGCGCGCCACCTGAACGGCGCCGTGACCGTAGGCGTTGGCTTTGACAATGGCGACAACACGAGCGCCACCTGCCAGCTCTCTGGCCAAACTGAAATTATGTTGCAACGCATCGAGATCAATATGCGCTCGGGTAAATCGCGCCATAAGCGTGTGTTCCATTCCAGGGGGAGTTGATAAATGGGTATTGTACTCTGTGGTTTGACTGTATCGAACGCCTGGATCGAACTCTTGTTCCAAACCTGTGTATCAAACTGTTGTACCAAACTCTTGTACCAAACTCTTGTACCAAACGAAAAACAGCCAATGCCATCAGGCCGTTAAAAAATCCACAAATGCCCGATTGGCAGCGGACAGGTACTTGCCCCGTTTCCAGCCGAGACCCAGCGGCAACCAGACGGGTTTGTCGAGCGGCACCGCAACCAGGCCAGGCTCCTGTTCCGCTACGGTGCGCAAACAGACGGTAACTGCCTCACCCGAAAACACCATACCCAGCAATATGCCCAACAAGTCAGTCTCTGCTGCTATATTAAGGCGCGCCTTGCACTGCGCAGCCAGATTTTCCACCAGGCGGCGCAAGGCATAGTTTTCGCGGTACAACACCAGAGGCTGTCGCACCAGATCGGCAAACGCTATCGAAGCGCTGTTCGATAGCGGGTGCCCATCCCTGACGCAAGCGACAATCTCTTCGCGGATCAGTGGCGCTGCTTCAACATTGTCGTCAATATCGTCAAGATTCACCACAGCCAGGTCACTGAGGCCTTCTTCCAGCAATTGACGGGCACCGTGTGTGCCTTCGTTGATTACCCGCATACTGACACCCGGATAGTGCTTGCGAAATTCAGTAATGCGCGGCAGAAAGAAATAACTGCCCAGCATGGCGCTGGTGCTAAAACGAACTTCACCGCTTTGCAGCCCATTCAAATCTGCCATTTCCTGCTCTGCTACCTCCATGTTCGCCAACAGCCGTTGCGCATGCCTGAGCAATACATCGCCCTCCGCAGTGGGCAACGCTTGCTCGCCGCGACTCAACAGGCTCAGCCCCAGGCTTTGTTCCAGCTTTCGTACCGCTATGCTCACTGCTGGCTGCGCCATGTTGAGTGCTCGCGCCGCAGCACTGAAGCCACCGTGCTTGACCACCGCCGAGAAAATTTCCAATTGCCGCAAGTTCATATCAATTAAAACCAATCCATATCAATTAAAACCAGACCATATCAATTAAAAATAGTTACCATAAAAAACATATATTTTATTTATAATCCTGCTCCCCGTATAGTTCCAGCATTTGTACAGCTCAAGGAGCTTTTACCATGTCTGATGATTGGGGCCAGTTTGACTGGCAAGATCCGTTTTTGCTGGAACAGCAACTGAGCGAAGAAGAGCGAATGGTGCGTGACTCTGCCCACCAGTACGCACAGCAAAAGTTACTGCCTCGCGTACAGCGAGCCTTTCGCGAGGAATACACCGACCGCGAAATATTCAATGAAATGGGCGAACGCGGCTTGCTCGGTTCCACCATCAAGGGCTACGGCTGTCCCGGTGTGAACTATGTAAGCTACGGCCTGGTGGCGCGGGAAATCGAGCGGGTGGATTCGGGTTTTCGTTCGATGCTCAGCGTGCAATCAAGCCTGGTGATGTACCCGATATTTGCTTACGGCACTGACCAGCAAAAACAAAAGTTCCTGCCAAAACTGGCTACCGGCGAATGGGTAGGCTGCTTTGGCCTGACCGAGCCGGATCACGGCTCTGACCCCGGCGGTATGAAGACCCGGGCCAAAAAAGTCGACGACGGTTATTTACTCAACGGCAGCAAAATGTGGATAACCAACTCGCCGTTTGCCGATGTGTTTATCGTGTGGGCCAAGACAGAAGACGATGTGATTCGCGGGTTTATTCTCGAAAAAGGCATGAACGGCCTGTCCGCGCCCAAAATAGAGGGCAAGCTGGCGCTGCGCGCGTCGGTGACCGGCGAAATCGTTATGCAAGATGTACTGGTGCCGGCAGACAACCTTTTGCCTGGCGCCAAAGGTTTGCGCGGTCCGTTTGGCTGCCTGAACAGTGCCCGCTATGGTATTTCGTGGGGAGCATTGGGCGCCGCCGAAGCGTGCTGGCTCGCCGCGCGCGACTACGTTATGGACCGCAAACAGTTCAACCGACCGCTGGCGGCCAATCAACTGGTTCAGAAAAAACTGGCCGATATGCAAACGGAAATCAGCCTTGGGTTGCAGGGATGTTTGCAAGCCGGTCGTCTGAAAGATGAAGGCAAATTGTCTCCAGAATTGATATCGCTGTTAAAACGCAATAACGCTGGCAAGGCGCTAGAAATTGCCCGTGTTGCGAGAGACATGCACGGTGGCAATGGCTGCTCGGACGAGTATCCGGTAATGCGGCATATGTTAAATCTGGAGGTAGTGAATACTTACGAAGGCACCCACGATGTTCACGCATTGATTCTTGGCCGTGCGCAAACCGGCATTCAGGCATTTTGCTAGGGCCTGTTAACACTGAGCCCGGCACCACTGCGGTGCCGGGCTCACAGTTTTAACGTTATTTATTTTCGCGCCAGTAGGCTTTGCCACCCTCTTCGACTCTTCTCCATTGATCGTACCACTTGCGCAGATAAAGCTGCGTGCGATACATGTTGGAGGGTTTGCTCGAAGTGCCGTGCCACTCATCCTTGAACAGAATCAGCTTGGTGGGTACGTCGAGAATTTTCAGAGCAGTGTAGAGCTCTTCAGACTGCGGCACCGGAGTGCGAATGTCGTGCTCGCCCACCATTACCAGCGTCGGTGTTTTCACCTTGTTAATGCGCATGATCGACGACGACTCCAGCCAGGCAGTGGGGTCTTCCCAAAACGGTTTTTTGTAGCGATTGAACGCCCAGCCATTGACGTCACTTGAACCGGCAAAGCTGATCATATTGACTATCGGGCAAAGTGCGGCAGCGCCGGCAAAACGGTCGGTATTGGCCACCACCCAGGCGGTGAGTGTGCCGCCGCCACTGCAACCTTGTATGTAAAGACGTTCGGTATCGACAAAACCGCGCCCCACCACGGTATCAACACCGTGCATCAAATCGTCGTAGTCAAAGCGGCCAGGATAGGCATCGTAAATCGCCTGGGTAAAGGCGCCACCGTATCCGGTACTACCACGCGGGTTGGTGTAAAGCACCACATAACCCTGCGCCGCCATATCCTGGTAGGTGAAGTTGAAATTACCGTTGTACATACCTTCTGGGCCGCCGTGTATATACAGAATCAACGGGTAACGCTTGCTGGCATCGAAGTTCGGCGGGTAAACCACCCAACCCTGCACACGGGTATTGTCCGTCGAGTCGTACCAGATCTCTTCTACCTTGCCGAGCTGAATATCGCCCAGCACTTCTTTATTTACCGCGGTGAGGGTTTGCAGATTGCGGCCATTGGCAAGATTAAAGCTAACGACTTCCGCAGGGTTATAAGCGTCGGTCAATGTGCCTACAGCCACACCTTTGTCAGAGACCGAAGCGATGCCGAAGCTGCGAGCGCCTTCGGTGATCTGCTTGACCTGACCCGACAGGGAAACATTGTGCAAGTGGTGGCTGCCTTGTTTGGAAACGATGTAATAGAGGCTTTTGCCATTGTCGGCCCACTTCATAAAACTGACACGGCCCGGCAGATCGGCAATCAATACGCGATCATCGCTGCCATCAAGACCGATAACGCGCAGCTCCTGATTCGGATAGTTGGAGGTGGTGGAGTCGGACTGGCCGATGTAAGCAATCTGTTTGCCATTGGGTGAAATTCGCGTGCCCACCGAGCTACCCCAAAATCCGTCCCCTTTGGTAATCTGGCGCAGGTTGCCGTTGGCGATATTCACCGCGTGCAAATTGGCCGTTAGCCAGCGAGTGTCGTAGTCGGTTCGCGGGTCGGCGCTGAATATGATCGACTGGCTGTCGGGAGTCCACTCCAGGGAACCAGTGGGGTAAGGCAAGCCAACTGTTAACGGCATGGCGTGCCACTGACCAGTGGTCAACTGTTTTGGTGTGCCGCCCTCGGCGGGCACCACAAATATGTGGTTAAACTCACCGTCAACCAGGCCAGCGCCATCCAGCCGGTAGTGCAATCGTTCCACAACCCTTGCTTCGCCACTCCATTCAGCACCTTCCGGTCGTGGTGGCAAATTGATGGTCCAATCGGTGGTAGTGGGCACCTTCGCCATATAAGCCAGCCATTTGCCATCGGGCGACCAGCTCAAATTAAAGGGCTTGGCGCCTTCGTGAGTGACCTGAGTGGTCGCACCCTCGGCGTCCATCCAGCGCACGAACACTTCGCCACCGTCCAGATAAGCGATGCGTGTACCATCGGGAGACCAGACCGCGCCACCACCGTCGGCTAACAGCCGGCGCTGACGGCTGCCATCGGCGTCCATTACCCACAACTCGCCGTCAAAACGGTCTTTTTTTGCATCAACTCGCGAACGGTTAAAAATAATGGTTTTGCCATTCGGGGAAATCTGCGGCGCACCTACCCGTTCCAGATCAAAGTAGTCTTCCAGTTTCAGGTCGCGAGCTTCTCCCGCCAGCGGAAGCAGCGTCAAACTCATGGTCAGGCCGGCAATAGCCAAAATGTTCGTCTTCATTTATTACGCTCCTCATTATGTGAACAAATGGTTGTGAGAGTTGACGGAAAAATGGTGAAAATTGTGGGAAAACTTGTATGGCCAGCCCGGTATGCGCAAGTTCGGTTACCAGCTAAAACAGACGGGCACTCGAGCGGCAGGATCAAATGCGCAGGGATGCTGATCAGAGAAAAGTAAAGTAGAGAGACAGCACCGCAGGCAGGATGCCGAGGTTACAAGGATCGATTTGAATAATCAACCATGCATTGATATCTAGCGGAGAAGCATTGCAATCTATGTACCCCCCATAACTTATACCAGCTCGCTGACCGAATTCTGCCTCAGTGGGCAACACAACAAAATTGATTCTAATAAGCAATTATTGACCGCCAAACCCTGGTTACAGAAATGTTTAATGACTTGTCCAGGGAAAGTACATTATTTGGGTCGCTTTTTTGAAAAGTAACGGTAAATGCGTAAAGAATTATCTGCAAAGCATTGTTTGGAAGCTTGGATTCAACCAGTCCCAGCATACACATATACATTTGCTCGACTCGAACCGTATAGCGACACTTGCTATCGCGCAAAATAATTGAAGAAAATACTAAAAAATAAATTATAAAAGAGAAACCACCCACAGGGCGGCTTCTCCATAGTTCAACAATCAGAATTGATAACCAAAATTCAAACCGATAGTTCTGGGACGCAGACGGTAAGCAGTGGTTGATGAAGGCGATGAACTGACCCAAGTGAAGTCATCTTCATCTGTCAGGTTTTTAACAAACAGATCAACATTAAGCCTGCCAAAGTTCATGCCACTTTTCAGATGAATCTGGCCATAACCACCGGAAGAAGGAACCGTGTCGTCTTGACCAATAAAAGTCTCAAACTCGCTTAAATATGCATAATCAATACGGGCAAAGGCATCATAACCTGCAAGGCTGAATCCGTATTCCAGGCCAGCACTAAAATTGAAATCCGCCGAGCCGGGCAGATCGTCGCCCTTGCTACCCAGGCCCGCCTGATCTTTCGCCAGTTTGGATTCGTTCCAGGAAGCATTCAGGTCAAGGTGCAGGAAGTCTGTCAATTGCCACTGGGTTTCGAGTTCAACACCTTCGGACACCGATTCGCCGACATTTACAGTAGTGGCAGCGAAACCTCTACCCAAGGTAAAATTGTAAAGCCCCACCTGCACCGGCAGTCCTGCCCAGTTGATCCGGTAGAGCGAAGTATTAACAAGGATGCGGTTGTCGGCAAAAGTACCCTTGAAACCTAACTCAAAGTTTTCCAGAGTATCCGGGTCGGTCTGGTCGCGAATCGGTACTTTTGTACCGTCAGCCACCAGTGTATAGAAACCGGTATTATCGGGATCGTAGTCAGCTAGAGGATATGGATTCAAGGCATCGCCAGGACGAAACCCTTCCGCCCACTGGAAATAAACCAGCATATCCTCAACCGGTGTCCAGCTCAGGTTAAACTTCCAGGTTTCCCCCTTGTTTTCACCGGACATATCCCGTGCAACAACCGGCGTCAGACGATTAAAGACGTAACCTGTATTAGTGGCATAGGTTGATTGGTCATATTCGTAGTGGCGCACGCCAACTGTTGCTGCGAGCTGGTCCGTAATATTCCAGGTGACTTCGCCAAAGTATGCGGTTTGTTTTAGCGATTCTTTCCAATCCCAGGCAGCGCTGAATTCTGTCCAGCCATCAGCAGTAAAACCCGGGGGAGCATCAACCGGCAACGGCCAGCCCACAGCGGCAATCAAGTCGTCGGTCTTTTCCGGGTCACCTGCGAAGGTGGTCATGGTATATCTTTGTTGGTCCCTATCTTCATAATAGGCACCCGCCAATACCTGCACCGGACCTTCAAAGCTGGAAGCAAAACGAATTTCCTGCACGAAAAAATCGTGCTCCATCGGCTGTAATATCCATAGATTGCCGAAAACAGATAAAATCCTCGACCAGTCCTGGGCGGCCAATGAATCCCTGCTTAACCAGGAAGAAGAACTGTACAAACTGCCCCAGCCCAGATCGTATTCTATGTTGAGGAAAGTCAGTTCAGTTTCAATCTCCACACCCTCTTCCGTGCCCAACGTATCGCCATTGAGCGCTGGTGGAGCAGCCGACCCCGGGGTTATCCGCACTTGCTGAAATTGGCTTGGCAAATAGGTATCGACCTGTGGATAGCCCTTTTGGTCTGTTTTCTGCCAAACGTAACCGAGCGTAGCGGACAAAGACTCGATGGGTTGCCATAGTGCAGACAGCCGGGCGCCCGTAGTTTGATTATCACCAATGTTGCCCTCGTCGTTAACGCTGCCACCCCAGGCGTTTGCCAAGTCAACGACATTGCCCGGACCGGTGTAACTGGCGGCAATATTTTCGACATAACCACTATCGTCAAAACGGTAAGCAACACCTCTCAACGCCAGCTTGTCATCCACCAGCGGAACATTAATCACGCCCTGAACCATGGTGTTGTCGCCGCCCAGTTTACCCGTTTGAGAATATTGTGCCGCGATCTTACCTTCCACTTGATTCAGGTTAGGGGCTGCGGGAATAATTCGCACCGTTCCGCCCATAGAACCAGCGCCATAAAGCGTTCCCTGAGGGCCACGCAGCACTTCCACCCGCTCGATATCCACCATCTTGAAGTCAGCGTGACCACCGTCGTCAAAAGCGCCCTTGACCCCGGAGACTGGCGAATCGCCAAAGTAGACACCAACGGCTTCTTTTTCTACCTGAGGTTGAGTAGCGATACCCCGTATTACAATGGAATTGAAACCTGCGCCACGGTCCTGCATAGTCACACCTGGCAAGGTACTCAGATAATCCCCCATCTGCACCAGCCCGCGCTTTTCAATGGCATCGCTTCCAAGTGCGGTGATGGACATGGCAGTGTCCTGCAAACGAGTTTCACGCTTGGTAGCAGTAATGGTAATTTCTTCTATTACTGTATTTTGCTCTCGCAAGGATGATTTATTGGACGTCTTTGTTACAGGATTCTGGTCAGTACTTCGCACTACGCCGTGGTCATCCGACTCAACAATCAAAAAAACATTCCCTTCAACTCTCTGATAACTCAGTCCTGTCCCAGCCAAAATTTTACTCAACGCTTCCTCCGGCGAAAAATCCCCCGCCATCGACAACACAATATTATCAGCTTGCACACCATCGCCGTACATCACCGCCATGTTGGTTTTATCGGAAAACTCCACCAGGGCGTCAGAAAGTAATTTCTGATCGATACTAAACTGATAGGTTTTTACGTCAGCGTTCGCGACTGCAACAAACAGCGTCGCTGCAATGGTAAACACTTTGGGCTTATCGAAATTAATATTGTACATTTTCATCAACCATTACCCCTCGTTATATCGTTGTCGGGGCATAACACGTAACTCATCAAAAAAACGTGACAATTTATTTGTCATTTTGTTTACGTTTTATAACCAGCGTGCCCGGTATGGACCGATCAATGTCTACCGGCAACAGTGCCGGCAACGCCGCCAACGTATTGTCTATTTGATCGGCGCCCAATACTGCGGATAATCGCAATTCAGCAAGTTTTGGCGTGACAAAAACGATATCTCCTTCGACATAGCGCCGGATGTCGGCAATAACTTCGCCCAGCAACGCCTTGTGATAAATCAGCTTTCCGCGGCGCCACTCACCAATTTCGTCTATATTTACCGCTGCGATTTTTTCAAATTTTCCGGCAACCGCTTCCATTTGCTCGCCAGCAGCGAGCATACGTTCCTCCGGTCTGAACTGACCCCAGAATGGAATTAACGACTCCCCCGGCTGGCTGACTTTAATCTTGCCTTCGGCAACCGCCACATTAAAGCGAATACTATCGGCGCGTATATTAAATTCAGTGCCCAACACCTGCACTTGCATGTCGTCATATTGCACAATAAAAGGCCGCTCCGGATCAGAGACAACATCAAAATATGCCTCACCCCCCATAAAAACAACCTTGCGCTCAGTATTGTTGTACCGCACTGAAAATTGCGAACGCGCACCGAGATTCACAACAGAACCATCCGTCAGTTCAATTTCACTGATTTGCGCGGTGCGGGTCGAATACTGTTTTGTCGGTTCCCCCACGGTTCCCCGGCTTAAATAAAACAGCGAGACACTCAGCGTCAACAACACAACACCCACCAGCACAAATGCCGGACGTTGTATGCCAACAAGCTCTCTTAACCAACCATCAATTTTTTTGATGTCTCCATCCAACGGTTCAAGCCCGGTGGTTGGCAAGGTGCTCAAGGCCGCAAGTTTTTCCACCCCCACCAGGCATTGACTGAATTCATCCAGTTGTCGGTAGGCTGCGCGATGGGCCGGACTTTTATCCAACCAGTTGGCAAAACGCTGCTGATCTTCCGGTGACAGCGTTGCCGATTCCAAACGAATAAACCAGTCTTGCGCTTGCCTCGCTATGCGTTTATTCGGCTTCCTGGCCATTGCCCGCCTCCTTATCAGTATTTGATTCCGGTAAGTTCGATCTCCCTGTTTTTTTATTCTCCTTGTACCCGCTACGAATCGCCGGGGGGAAGCCATCAAATAATTTGCGGCAATCGTCCAGCGCCCTGGCCATATGACGCTGAACTGCCGAAAGGCTAATGCCCAATTGTTTTGCGACGGAATCATACGATTTACCGTATACACGGATTAAAATGAACACCTCGCGCCTTTTTGCCGGCAGCTTGGCGAGTTTTTGCTGTAATTGACTCAGGTCTTCTTGCGATAGCACCATTCTTTCGGGCGACAGATGGTCCGGTGGTTCCAGCGTGCTGTCGTCACCGGCAATCAGACCTATTTCATTACTATGGCGTCGCAAACTGTCCACTACGACATTTCGGGCTGCCCGGTATAAATAGCTCCCGGGATCCTGAATCTCCTGGGGCCGCTCCAGAGCGGACAACCGGGTAAATACCGTTTGCACAATATCGGCGGCTTCTTCATTACTGCCCCTGAAAATAGTGCGAACATAACCAATAAGCGCTTCACGATACCTTTCGTAAGCGCTATTCAGAAACTTGCGTCGTTCGCTTTCCACGTCGATGGCGTTATCTGTTTTTACGCGTGTGGATACGAGTATGGTGCCGTTATCTACCGAGGGCAAACATCCACGAACGGCCTTTGATGATAGATAGTCGATGAGAATTACCCACCTGTTGGTCACGGTAGGCTAAAGACGTAGTGAAAACAGATAACGTGACAAAAAAGAGTAAACAGTCTAATGGGGACAGCGAGATTCAGTTCAAGAGCCTGTTTTGAGAATATCTCGACAAAACGTAGTCGGAGTAACGATACGGGTGCCCTCAACAGTGCGCCTCCGCAAGAGACCGGCACGATGATCCCCTGTAACCAGAACATCTGCAATACCCGTCATTGCCAGCGCAAGTAAAAAAGCATCATCAGGATCGTCCGTTTCCGTATCAACAGGCAGTTTTTCGACTATACGGGCTCGTTGCAAATGATTGATCATGGTGCCTACCCGGTGGGCCTGCAAAATACGCTGGAGCCTGGGATAACGACTGGCGCGACGTATTTCGTCAAGCTGCTCCCGGCAGGTTATCACTTCAAAACGACCTTCTCGCCAGGCTTCAAATATCTGATGAGGGGGAGAGTGTGGGGATATCAATGCGGAAAACAGTACATTACTGTCCAGCACCACCCGCATCAGTGCGCACGGCTCCAGGCCAATGCTTCATTGATGGCGTCGTCTATCTCTGTTTGTGGTGTATCAGCATTTTGTTCTTTGGCAGCACTCGCAGTTTCCTCAAAAATGCGTGCACGCACGGCATCTTCAATAAAGCGGGACAAACTGCCCTTGCGCCCTTCACCCTTGCTGGCCAGCAACATACGAAGAGCTTTGTCCGTTTCATCCGACACGGCAATATTCCAGCGAACAGCACCCATAGCATTTCTCCAAACAAAACGTTG
This sequence comes from Porticoccaceae bacterium, assembly GCA_050289385.1. Taxonomy (GTDB): domain Bacteria; phylum Pseudomonadota; class Gammaproteobacteria; order Pseudomonadales; family Porticoccaceae; genus JBNKFQ01. Next base: position 22,322 of record JBNKFQ010000145.1, read on the forward strand.
ATATGTGTTTATACACCCATCAACTAATGTCGTCTACTTTTTTGCCGTCTGCGTCGTACCGGGGCAACTCGTCTGCCAATGCCATGTCTGTTGGCGGTTC
>JBNKFQ010000146.1:0-2156 GCA_050289385.1 Porticoccaceae bacterium
TAATGCGCTGGGCGCTCAGTTTAATCGCTTCAGTGGTGCTGGGGCGGTTGAAATTGTCGAGCATGATGACATCAACGGGTAAATTCAGTGCCTCTTGTAATTGCTCAAGGCTCTCCACTTCTACTTCAATTCTCTTGTCAGGCGCTATTTCTTTGGCTTTGGCGACAGCATTGGCGATACCACCGCAGCCAGCAATGTGGTTTTCCTTGATCAGGAACATATCATACAGGCCCAGTCGGTGGTTTTTGCAACCGCCCACATAGGTGGCGTACTTTTGCGCCAGGCGCAAGCAGGGGATGGTCTTGCGCGTATCGAGCACTACGATGTCTTTACCGTCAACGGCCATCGCGTATTGATTGGCAATGGTGGCCGTACCGCTCAAGGTTTGCAGGAAATTCAGACCGATTCGTTCGGCCGTTAATATCGCCCGGGTATTGCCAGTGATATCCACGAGCCGATCATTCGCTTCCAGTTTATCGCCGTCCTGTTTTTTCCAGTCCAGTGTTATGGTTGGGTCTATCTGACGGAACACTTCTTCAAACCATTCTCGACCCGCCATTACGCCGGGTTCTCGGGTGATCACATGAGCGCTGGCCGTTTGCTCGGCGGGTATCAATTGAGCAGTGATATCACCTGTGCCGACATCTTCCTCTATGGCAAATCGTACCGTGCGCACAAGATGATCACGTAGGGTTTTGGCATAGGGGACGTCAGCAATGAACATGAGCAGGGACCTGATAAGTATCTGATTAATAGAGTGTTTTGCGGCGACTGAGAGCTTCGCACCTTTGGCAGCAAGTTTAACCCGACTTCCGCGTATATGCGATAAGCCTTCGAAATAATGTCGCTTATAGTGAATATTCTGTGAAATGAAGGTTCTACCTGCAAAAATCTGCTTTTTCGATCATACTGTCAGACAGTGTTATGTTAGATGCAAAGCGTGCCGCACGACCTGCAAAGGTGCTGGGCACCGCTAAACCCGATAAGGACCTGTTATGAATTTTCTGGCTGTAATAATCGCGTTTATTGTCTCCGTCAGCCTGTCTGGGCATGGTGAACCGGTTACCCGTTGGGCTATGACTTGGCAACAGTTTGTGGCAAAGCGCAATTGGGGATCCAAAGCGTTCGTGACTGTTTACGCTTTTTTGCCTGCGCTGGTGCTCTTAGTTCTGGTTTGGTGGATCGACAATGTGTTTTTCAATCTGGTTATATCGCTGGCATTACTTTTGTTAGCTTTCAAATCCGGTGATCAGCCTGAGAGTCTGGCAGACTACAAGCGCAAAGTGGAAAGCGGCGATGAACAGGGGGCTTGGCAGCTGGCTGTCGATGAGCTTGGTTTGGAAGGGCAGATGTATGAGCCGGGTGATGAGGGTATCGATGAAGGGGTGCAGGCAGGTATCGCCTATTTGTATCTTGAGCGTTTTTTCGTCACCGTGTTTTGGTTTATGGCCTTCGGTGCGCCAGGGGTTATGTTGGTTTGGCTGATGAGTACCATCATTCAGAATGACCAAGCCGACGCATTCTGCCATCGGGTAAAGCAGGCCTTGTATTGGATACCAGTGCGATTGATGGCTATTACGCTGGCATTAATGGGTAATTTTACGCAGTGTTTTCAGGTGTGGCTGGAACAAGCTAAAGATTTTGATCGGAATGACCGGGCTTTACTCATTACCTGCCTGAAATCAGCGTTGGGTGATGTCAATGAAGATGAGCTGTTGGAAGAGACACTGGCATTGATTAAGCGGTCACAATTGGCCTGGCTGGTTGGCATGGGGTTGTTGTTAATCTTTGGGTTCTGATTGGGCAGGCTGCGTTGCGCAGTTTACTCTTTATAGGCATTTCTTATGACTTTAATAGTTTTGCAAAGTCTTGATAAATGAAACAATGTCGCCATTCTATGCATACGAAAAATTTGAAGGTACTTGATCATGAATGAAAAGCATCTGCCACTGGTTATTCTGGGTTCCGGTCCTGCCGGGTATACGGCGGCTATCTACGCGGCTCGCGCCAATTTAAAGCCGGTTGTGATTACCGGTATGCAGATGGGCGGACAGCTCACGACAACGACCGAAGTCGAGAATTGGCCGGGTGGGCATGCCGAGCTGCAGGGACCTGAATTGATGGAGCAGATGAAGGCGCATGCCGAGCGGTTCGAT
>JBNKFQ010000147.1:0-3711 GCA_050289385.1 Porticoccaceae bacterium
GGTCTTTCCAGCCGGCAGATAGACACTTTTCTGGACAGTTTGAGCGATTGGCAAGACGATGATGATTTTCATCGGGCCAACGGTGCAGAAAAGCAATACTATCTGGGGAGAAATATGCAACCGCCCTCTAATCTGAATATCAGATCCCTGAATGAACTGAAAAAGGTGAGGGGTTACCCGGCGGCGTTGGACCAACTGATGGTGTCGGGTTTGCAACTGTATACACAATCGCACTTTAATCCTGTGAATGCGCCAGCACCTTTGCTGGATGTGTTGTTAGGTGAGTCGAAGTCGCGGCAGGTGCAAGATAAACGATTGAATGGCAATTTCACGGTAGAAGAGTTCAGGGCGATAACCGGATTAACTGCCAATGAATTTATGCTTTTTGTTCCGGGTACCGAAGTGCGGGTTTCGGTAGAGGTGGATTCTGGTCGGGGAGTGCAGTGCCAGCGACAGGTCGTGTTGGAAAGAAGAGGTAATGTGAGTGGGCCTTATGCGCTCAGGCCATGGTTTTGATTTGTTGGCTGCAAGTCGGGTAGTGACCGGGTATGTGCAGGGTAATGCGACAGGTTCTTTTTGAGCGTATGGCTGATAGAATTGAGAGTTTGGGTTGTCGTACGTGTGCGATTTGAAAGGTATTTGAATGGCTGGAATGGTTAGCTACCTGGATTCGCAGGGTGTCGTTGATTTGAACGGCCCTCGGCATGCGCTGCTGCGCCTGCTGGATAGACTCGGAGCCGCTCTGTCTCGCATCGTGATTATTGGGCGTGATGCCACCTATTATGTCCAGGAAGAAGTCAGTCTCAAGAAGTATTCTGAAATCAGCGCATATGTGAAAGCTAATGCTGCAGAGCTGTGCCCATTTGATAACTGGTACCCTGTATTCATCACTGAACCGCACAAGTCGAAAACCAGAGTCCATATCTGGTTTATTAACCCTTCCCTGTTGCAGCGGCACTTGTCTGCACGGGCGTGTTTTCTGATTCCCGAAGAATTGTTAATTGCTCAATATTGCGTCAGTTCTCAAATCAACGCAATCCAGGTAATGGGGGGCAATGCAAAAGCTTATTTATTGACTCTTGCGTCCGGCACCATTCGCGACAGTGTGCTTGTGCCGCAGAATTCGGCAGAGCGAGATCTGTTTTTGCAATCCAGTCTTGCGTCTGGCGGCCAGAGTTTGCAGCAGTTGGCCGGGGAAGAAAAAGCGGCGGTGTTGGCTGCAGAATTATGGCGACTGCCTTTCCATCGCTTGTCCGGATGTTGGCGGAAGTCCACTGCAGATTATTCTGTAGTGGTGCCGGAGCTAAAAGCTGCTGGTATGGTTGCGGTGGTGATGCTGGTTATATGGGCTGTGGCAAGTTCAACGTATATTGGTTATCGGCGTGATTCCCTGCAGCAAAAACTCAACAGTCAACAGGGTGAAGTTAAGGCCGTGCTGCTGGATCGCTCCAGGAATAGGCATTTGCAAGAAGAGTTGACGTTACTGTCAAGGCCTTTGGCAGGCTATCGCCAGGTTGGTCCGCTACTGGGTAATATTTCTGCCCTCGGTGTAGACAATGTAGAATTAAGCAGCCTGCAAATAATTGGGACTGACCTTGAACTGAAGGGTGAGGCAGACAAGGCGACGGAAGTTCTGGAGGTCCTGGCAAAGCAGCCATGGGTAAAATCGGCCAGTTTTATCACACCCGTTAATCGTCGCAACGAGCGCGATCGGTTTGACATCAGGGTTCTTGTCAAGGGTGGGTCCAGATAATGCTGAATTCTTTGGACCAGCGGACCAGAGTGTTGCTCGCCGTAGTATTTGGCCTGATACTCGCGCGATTTGCGGTTGTACCGTTAATTAACTGGCAAAATGACCAATTGGCCGCCAGCCGGGAATTAAATGCGCGCATACGCAAGGCTGAGCGCCTGATGTCTTCGAGTGAGCCGGGGCAGACCGCTATAGCTCTTGGTGATCAGATTGAGCAGTTGAAGGTGCGTTATTTTTCCGACTTGTCGGAACTTGATTTGCAGTTGCAACTCGACAAACAAATTGACAGTTCCCTGTCGATGTTCAATTTACGTCAAGAGCGCAGGGCCTGGCGTTTCGAGGCAGCTGAATACCTTACGGGTGAGGTTAGGCTGTCACTGGCGGGCAGTTGGCCCGGTATCGTGCAGTGGGTTCATTACCTGGAAAACCGGCAAAAATTTGCAGAAATTGGAGAACTCAGAATAGTTCGATCGAGTGCTAACCAGATAAATGAGGTGACAGCGAATCTGGTCATTCGATACCGGGTGCTTGGTGAAGATGTCTAGGCGGCTTGTTGTTTTTGCAGTGATATTACTGGTTGCGATAGCCGCAGATTTTGGCTTTCGCATTTTGGCTTATAACAATGAGCCAACGGTAATTGATGCCGATTCTGCAGAAGCTCCGGTTGAACAGAGTCAATTGCCGAGTGGTTATGAGCTGCCGCAAATCAGCATGGACCCTTTTCATCCCGGTGTCGATATACAAGCACTTGTGGCCCAGGCTCAAAGTCTGGCACCCGGGCAGGGCGGTGGCTCTTCGGTTAACTACGATTATCAGCTATTGGGTATGTCTGTTAACGCGGAAGGTCGGCGTATGGCGCTGATTCAGTTTGCAGCTGAAGGCAAGACAGATAAAGACAATCAGGTGTTATTGGTGGGTGAAGGTGATAAGGTGGGGGATGCAGTTGTCGCCAAAATTCATGACAGAAGCGTAGAACTGGGGTCCGAGGCCCGAGGCTTGTTAACCTTGGAGGTTTTTGTGGTTGACAAGAAACAAGACGTGCGGTCATCAGAAGGGAGTTAGTCTGAAGGACTGCTAATTTGCGGGGTGCAGTCGGTTATCTTTTTGCTGTTTCAGGCTGGCAAGCTAAACGTTTAAAACCGGGGTTATTACATACGGTGCGTAACAATAACAAATTTCATTTATTGCTGCTGGTATTACCGGTTTTTATAGCCGGTTGTGCGCAACCGCTGCGGGAGTATCAGATGCCTCCGTCGCCATTGGAGGGAGCGCCGGTCAAGCCAAAGCAGCAAACCACTATTGAAGACGAGACAGACCGGACCCAAAAGCCCGGTTATCAGCGTTTAACGTCGCCAAAAACTCGACAAACCCGGCATGTGTTGAGCGATGATCAACTGACTGTTTTTTCCGATACGGAAATGGTTGGCATTGTGGCGGAAGACATGCCCCTGATCGACTTTCTGAATCAGGTATTTGGTGACTTGCTGGCAGTCAGTTATGTATTGGAAGATGATTTGGCCAAAAACCAGACCGTTACCCTGAATCTGCAAGAAAAAATCTCCAGGCGAAAGCTGTTCAAGCTCACTCGCAGCCTGTTAAGGGAAAAGTCGATCGAGGTTTTGGAAAAAGGTGGCGTCTACTTTATTGCCAAAACCAAAAAAACATCCGGTCAGCAAGTATTGATTGGAATCGGCCGCGATCGAACAGATGTGCCCGATTACGAAGGTGAGGTATTGCAGATCGTTCCAGTCCGGTACGGCACTCCCAGTGGCTTTCAGGTACTGCTGAAGCAGTTGTTTGCGGTTCAGGTAAGTGCCGAGCAGGAAAAACAGTATCTCTTTATTCAGGGGCCCGCGGCGAACGTTACCAGGGCACTGGATATGGTAGACATTCTTGACGCGCCCGCCAGTCGGGCTCGTGAGATAGCTCTGATTGACTTTGTGTATCTTGAGCCAGACGAG
>JBNKFQ010000148.1:0-58098 GCA_050289385.1 Porticoccaceae bacterium
TGCCGCGCCGGTGTTATACGCAAGTGTCAAATCAAGGAACGGAAAAATCTCGATCGGACCACTGCTCAGCTCCGCCACAGCCCACTGTTTGGTAATCTGATCCAGGACAATAATCGCCAGCGCCAGGCAATACCAGGGCAATGCACGCTTGATATCCATCAGGCAAACCGCCTCAGCTCACCTTCACCAAAGGCGTTACTCACGCAACGACCGCACAGCGTCGGGTGCTCACTATCGCTACCGACGTCTTCCCGAAAATGCCAGCACCGTTCACATTTGTCACTGCCAGAGCGGATCAACTCAACCCCCAAACCGGGCAGTTCGGTCGCAATGGCTTCACCGGACTCCAGCAACGGCCGCACCCCGGCTTCAGAAGTAATCAAGACGAATCTCAACTCGTCCTCAAACTTTTCCAGCACAGTCCGCAATTTATCATCAGCGTACAAAACGACCTCTGCTTCGAGAGACGATTTAATCGCCCCCTCGTTACGCTGATTTTCAATAACCTTGTTTACGGCATTTTTAACACCAATGATCTGCAACCAGTCGCTTCGACTGAATTTGGATGTGTTATCAATCTGCGGCAACTCATACCATTCTGCCATCAGTACCGATTCCTCTCTCTTCCCTGGCAAATAGCCCCAGATTTCATCGGCAGTAAAACTCAGAATTGGCGCCAACCAGCGGGTGAACGCTTCGGCGATATGGAACATTGCCGTCTGCGCCGAACGTCGCGCAAGGCTGTCTGTTTTGCAGGTGTATATGCGGTCCTTGATAATATCCAGATACACGCCACCCATTTCGTTAACGCAAAAGTTGTGCAACTTCTGGTAAATCAAATGAAAATTATAGCCATCGTAAGCTGCCTGAATCTCCATTTGCAGTTGCGCAGCGCAATCCACTGCCCAGCGATCAAGTGCCAGCATGTCAGCGGGCGCTACCAGATTTTCACTCGGGTCAAAGCCATCCAGATTGGATAAGAAATAGCGAGCGGTATTACGAATTCGGCGGTAGGAATCGGACATTCGCTTGAGTATTTCGTCCGACACACTCATCTCGGCGCTGAAATCGGTTGCCGCCACCCACAAGCGCAGGACATCAGCGCCCAACTCATTCATCACTTTTTGTGGCGCTATCGTATTGCCTAATGATTTCGACATTTTGCGACCGTCAGCGTCCACCGTAAAACCGTGCGTCAACACCGTGCGGTAAGGCGCCGTACCATTCATGGCAACCGCTGTTTTCAACGACGACTGAAACCAGCCGCGATGTTGATCAGAACCCTCCAGGTACAAATCTGCCGGATAGCGCAGGTTATCGCGCCGATCCACTACGGCATAGTGTGTAACACCCGAATCAAACCACACGTCCAGAGTATCCGTAACCTTCTGGTAATCGTCGGCGTCACTGCCCAGCAGGTCGGCGGCATCAAGTTCATACCATGCATCCATTCCCTCCTGTTCGACACGAACAGCCACCTCTTCGATCAGGCGAGGCGTTTCGGGATGCAAGTCGCCGCTGTCTTTATGAACAAACAGGGCAATCGGCACCCCCCAGGTACGTTGCCTCGAGATACACCAGTCAGGGCTGTTTTCCAACATGCCATCGATGCGGGCCTTGCCCCAACCGGGTATCCATGCCACGCCATCGGCGGCCTGTTTGCACTTGCCCAGCAGACCCTGCTTTTCCATGCTGATGAACCATTGCGGCGTAGCTCTGAATATCAGCGGGGTTTTGGTGCGCCAACAATGGGGATAACTGTGAACAATTTTATCTTGCGCAAACAAATGACCATGCTCTTCGAGCACAGCAACCACTCTTTCATCCACCTTGTAAACGTGCTCACCGCCAAACAGCTCTACCTTGTCGCGAAACACACCCTGGTCATCAATATTGTTGAGCGTATCAATGCCATATTTTCGAGCGACCACAAAGTCATCTGCGCCGTGATCAGGTGCCGTATGCACGGCTCCGGTGCCTGCATCGGTGGTCACATGATCACCCATTATCACCAGCGAATGTCGATCGTAGAACGGGTGTTGCAGTAGCTGTTTATTGAGAGCCGCGCCCTTGCAATGGCCAACAACCTGATGAGATTCCACTCCCCAGCGCTGCAGAACAGGTGCCACCAGGGCCTCTGCCAGCAATACACGCTGTTGCGAACCTCGCCGCTCAAACTGCACAACCACGTAATCCAGGTCCGGGTGCAAGCTAACCGCCTGGTTTGACGGCAAGGTCCACGGCGTTGTGGTCCAGATTGCTACCGAAATTTCACCGCTGCCATCAATACCCCCCATTGCATCAGCAAATGCCTGTTGGTCAACAACCGGAAAGGCGACATCAATAGAGAACGAGGTTTTGTCCTGATATTCCACTTCGGCTTCTGCCAGAGCAGAACCACCGACCACACTCCAGTAGACAGGCTTGTAACCTTTGGTGAGATGGCCATTTTCTGCGATTTTGCCAAGTGCTCGAATAATGTCCGCTTCGTATTGAAAAGCCATGGTCAGGTAAGGCTTGTCCCATTCCCCCAACACGCCCAGGCGAATAAAACCTTCTTTTTGTATCTCTACTTGCCGTGCGGCGTAGTCGCGGCATTTTTGGCGAAAGGCTTTATGATCAACTTTTACACCCGCCTTGCCGACCTTACCCTCAACCTTGTGTTCAATCGGTAAACCGTGGCAATCCCAGCCCGGTACATACGGCGCATCAAAGCCACTCATGGTGCGCGACTTCACCACAATATCTTTCAGAATCTTGTTCAGTGCGTGGCCGATATGAATCTCGCCATTAGCGTACGGGGGGCCGTCGTGCAAAATAAATTGATCGCGCCCGCTGCGAGCTGCGCGAATCTTTGCGTAGATGTCTTTCTCTTGCCAGTTTTTCAACATGCCAGGCTCACGCTGGGCGAGATTGGCTTTCATCGGAAAAGCGGTTTTTGGCAAATTCAGAGTCTGTTTGTAATCGCTCATCAGGTCCTGCTTACTGTTACGGCTGTTTAATTGCTCAATAGTGTCAAAACTTACCTGGCAAACCAGGCTCGCGCATCTTCAATATCTTGCTCAATTGCGCGGCGCAATTCGTCAATTGAAGCAAACTTTATCTCTTCCCGAATCTTGTGTTTGAACTCTACTACAATCCTCTGCCCGTAGAGATCACCGCGCCAATCCAGCAGATGTGCCTCGAGAATCGGTTTTACCTGATCACTCACTGTTGGCCTTACGCCAACATTGGCGACACCCTTTAATTGCTCATCCCCGACAACCGCCTCTACGGCAAATACTCCCGACAAGGGCGCGCGATACCGATGCAAATGGACATTGGCAGTCGGTACGCCCATTCTCTTGCCCAATTTTTGCCCGTGTACTACTCGACCGCTAATGGTGTAAGGCCTGCCAAGCAGGTCCCGAACCCTGTCAAAACGACCGGCTTCCAGCGCAATACGAATGCGCGTACTGCTGACCCGTTCTCCGTATTTGCTGACAGTGCGAGTATCCAACACCTCAAAACCGTGATCAACGCCTGCTTGTTGCAGCATGTCGAAATCCCCGCTCCGGTCACAACCGAAACGAAAGTCATCACCCACCACCAGTGCTTTTAATCCCAGTCCGTCTACCAGCACCCGGTGCACAAAATCGTTGGCCGACAAACTCCTCAGTTTGCGGTTAAATGGCAGACAACAAATTCGGTCAACACCCTGCTCAAACAACACCTCTACTTTATCCCGCAGCCTCATCAGACGCGCTGGAGCCTGATCGCCCGAAACCGACCCCTCTGCCCGTTGGCGACTGGAAAAATACTCTGATGGCTGTGGTTCGAATATGATCGCAACCGAGGGCACAGCATAACGATCTGCCAACTCTCGCAACTGGCTGAGAATCGCCTGGTGCCCCAAATGCACCCCGTCGAATGAACCGATCGTGACCACACTGCCACGGTGTTCGGGACGAAGATTGTGGAGGCCCCGGATAAAGGTTGTCGCTTGCCTGGGCACGTCAGTTACAATCGAAAGTCAAAGGGCGCGAGTATAGCAAGGATATTGACGGTTCCCTATCCACAATGTTGAAGAACTTCGGACTCAGGACACGCGCCCCCGCAAATCGCGCAGGCGAATACCACCGGCAAACATCGCCGATACATATACCGCAAAACCGGCACCGCAAATTCCCGCTATTGCCAGCCCGCGTTGCCACCACAGCCATTCCACCCAGCCAGTCAGCCAGTGACTGGCGCCAATCAGGCAAACAGCCATTGCCACCGTAGCGCCAGCCAGCACCAGGGCAAAGCGCAACCAGCCGGTTTGCGGCCTGAATACTCCGGACTTGCGCAAGCCTGCAAACAATAGCCCGGCATTGAGCAAGGCCGAGAGAGTGGTTGCCAGCGCCAGCCCGACATGGCCAATCTGCCAGTAGTAATGCAGTGGCACCACCAGGGCGATATTCATCACCATATTGGCAACCATGGCGATAATGCCAATCCGCACCGGGCTTTTCATGTCCTGACGGGCGAAATAACCGGGGGCCAGCACCTTGATCAGCATAAAAGCGATCAAGCCAACGGCATAGGCGCGCAGACTCAGACTTGCCATGCCAATATCTGCCGATGTCATCACATCGCCATAGAAAAACAGGGTATATAACATCGGCTCTGCCAAAATAATCAAAGCGGTCGCCGCTGGCACGGCAATGATCAAAATAAACCGCAACGCCCAGTCCAGAGTAGCGGCAAACTGTTGCGGAGAATTTGCCGTATGCTGGCGCGACAATCCCGGCAAAATAACTGTGGCAATGGCCACCCCGAACACCCCCAAAGGCAATTCGGACAAGCGATCAGAATAATACAACCACGACACACTGCCAGTCGGCAGAAAGGTGGCTATCAGGGTATCCAGCAGCAGATTGATCTGACTGACCGACACACCGAAAATCGCGGGCGCCATCAAACGCAGGATTTTACGCACACCGGGATAATTCCAGTCCCAGCGCGGCCTGGGCATGAGGTGCATACGCAGCAGGAAAGGCGCCTGAAACAACATTTGTACGGTGCCCGCGGCAAACACACCCCAGGCAAGAGCCATTACCGGTTGTTCAAACCATGGCATCGCCACCAGTGCGGCACCAATCAGACAGACATTCAGAAATACAGGTGTAAATGCCGGTACCGCAAAACGGTCAAAACTGTTGAGGATGCCACCGGCCATACCCGTCATCGAAATAAAAAAGAGGTAGGGAAACGTAACCCTCAACATGTCGCTGGTGAGCTGGAATTTTGCCGGGTCATCGCGAAAGCCCCACGCAAATATCGAGGTAAACACCGGTGATGCCACCACCACCAGCACCGTCAGCAAGACCAGCACGCCGCCAAGAGCCGCCGCAACCCGATCTATCAGTTCTCGTACCGCCGCCATGCCACCTTTTTCGCGATACTCATTGAGCACCGGCACAAACGCCTGGGCAAAGGCACCCTCGGCAAATAATCGACGCAGGAAGTTGGGAATTTTAAAAGCAACGTAAAAGGCGTCGGCAAAGTCGCCAGCGCCGATAACGCGCGCAAAAACAATATCCCGCAATAATCCCAGCACACGCGACAGCATGGTCATGGCACTGGTGATCAAACTCGAACCCAGCAACCCGCGTCGTGCGGTGTGGGCGTGTCGCGATATTTCTTCGTGTTGTTGTTCGGTCAAGGACACACTCCCGCTTTTGCGGGAATTGTAAGGGAATCGGGAACAGAAAGGCATCAGGGTCGGCACATTGCATGCGCCGACCCTGATGCAAGACGATATTATTGCTGTATCTTGATCAACTGAGTCTCGCCATTTGAACCATCAACGCCATCATTGTCGTTGACAATCAATATGTCACCGTTGGTCAGTTTGGCCATACCTTCAATTTTTTCTGGCACTAGACCAGCGGGAGCCTGAAGGTCGTTCATCAAATCGTCAACCAGTACTTTGCTGATGGCGTTAGCACCGGTATCGGGTGTTTCTGCAAAAGCCGTAACGCTGGTATCAAACTTGTAAATCCGCTTGATGCGCGCATCCGGTCCACCCTGGTTATCGCGCTCGATAACCGCCAGTTTAGTACCGCCAAGATGAGTGAGTTCAGACAGTCCGATCCAGCCTCCGTTGGGCGAAGTAACGGCATCCAGGGGGTAGAACGCAAAGCTCCAGGTTGCAGCATCCGTGTCGTAACGCCCGATGCGAACCCAGCCGCTGTCTTCGCCTTGCCAGGCGCGCTGAAACGCCACGTACAGTACCTCGACACCAGCTTCCTCAACCGCCGCAATGCCCTCAAAACCATTGCTGGACTGAATGGCGTTCACGTCACCAGGCAAATTGATAACTTGCTCAATATCACCGTTAGCAGCCACTTTGAAAATCCGGTTAAGCGTGCTCGCGCCGGGGGCGTTGCCGGAACCTTCGGACGCCACCCAAAAACCACCGTTCACGCCAACAGCAATACCTTCGCTGTCGATATTAACCGTGGCGCCGCCATCCTTGAGCACAATTTCTTCAGCAATCACCGCTGGCAGAGACGATATGTCCATACGGTAAATGCGTGCTTGCTGGTAGAAACTGTCGTGCACAGCATATAACGTGTTGTCGTCTGTGGGGTCCACCACCAGTCCTGACAGGGCTGCCCAGGGAATCGGCGTGCCATCGGGGCGATCCGCAGACATTACCGTGGGGTAATCCGGTTTGTCGTAACCGTAACGGTAGATATTCAAAACAGACCGAATCTTGTCGCCGCGATCATCCTCTTCACTGGCTGCTATCAGCAAGTGGCGCGTGGGCATGGCCAGCACACCTTCCGGGCCAACTCCGGCCGGCAGAGCCTGAATAAAACGGGGAGCGGACTCATCGGCAATGTCGTAAACAAAGACCAGGCTCGAACGCTCGGAAGCGACAAACAACAGGTCTTTTGCCCCACCCCGAAAGAAACGTCCTTTTTCTACATTTTCCGGCTCATTGCCCTTGTTACCGGAACGGTCATCCGGGTAGTGGCCCAGGCGAACCGCCATGTGATCCAGCGCATTGCCCGAATCAAACAACACATCGCCTGTCCAGTTAAATACGCTGAACCCGCGGCTGCCGCCATCCAGGTCACCTTCGTTGGCGGTGGCAAAGTTTTCACGATTCAGCCAGGTAACACCATCGGGTTCGCGCAAGACATCGTTCTGCGACTCAGTCAGTGATATCAGTGCCGGACCTTCTTCCGTGGTATCGATATTGACCAGATCAACGCTGCCAGCACTGAAATGATCGACAACATCACCGGATTTGAGATCTACCAGAACAATATGGTTGTTTTCCTGCATCGTAACCACCGCCACATTGTTGCTGTTGATATCCACGTATTCAGGCTCGGGATCGCTACCATACAAATCAGCCAGGCCAGTCATGTTTGCGGAACGCACTGACCATTTGCCTGGTGTGCCAGTCAGATCAACAATATCCAGCGTGCCAGCAGGCAATTGGGGGGGCGTACCATCGCCCAGATCGTCATCGCGCTCGTTTTCTATGGCAATCGCCGCGTAGCGCTTGTCCGGACTTACCGCTACCGAATCAGGCTGCCCGGACAGCGGTATTTCAGCCACAATCTGCCGGGTGCTGATTTTAATCACAACCAGTTTACCGCTGGTATTGACAAAATCTGACGACGTATTTACCCCCACCAATGCGTATGGGCCCTTTACCGCAACAGACGTGGGTTCTCCACCTACGCCGACTTCACCCAGGCCTTCGGGGAACTCAGGGTTCCAGATATTGACAAAGCCAACGCTTTCGTTGGGGCTGTTGGTGTAGATCAAGGTGTGACCACTAACGGAAGCGGCGACGATCTCGGCGGATGTGGAATCGTTGACGTCACAGTCTGCCTCAAGTTGCTGGCATATCGGAAACACTGCGATTCGGTGAAAGTAACGGTCTTGCCCGGCGAAGGCAAAAATCGGACTGGCACTAATGCTCAAAACGCCAGCAGCAAGCACTTTGGTTAATATTGATGAGACTCGGGGACTGTACATAACGGATGTCCTTGTTAATTACTTATGATGGGAGAAGTGAACACCGCCCTACTCTAGGTACAGACTTTGAAGATTTTGTGAAGGTTTTCTGAATTGCGTGTTACAAAGATATGTAAAGGGGTGACGTCGAGGCCATGACCACCTGCCTGACATACTGTTGCTTCCGGGAATAAAAGGCTGTATATTCCCGCGTCCTTGAAGCACGATCGAAGAATCACGACCATATTTCTAAAGGAGCACTCAGGTGGCCAACTCCCCACAAGCACGCAAACGCGCTCGTCAAAATGAAAAGCGCCGCTCTCACAACGCCAGTTTGCGTTCCATGGTGCGCACCTATATAAAGAGGGTGTACAGCGCTATTGAGACAGGCAATGCAGAACAGGCACAAGCAGCATATAGCGAAGCAGTGCCAGTAATCGACCGCATTGCTGACAAGGGCATCATTCACAAAAACAAGGCCGCTCGTCACAAAAGCCGTCTGAATGCCCAGATAAAAGCACTCGTTGCGCAGTAAGTCGAAATCCGCAACATAAAAAAGCCGGCGGTTATGCCGGCTTTTTTTATTGACTGAATTTATTACCTGAATTTAATGCCTGAAGCGCACGGATTGCAGTTGTCTTGCAAACCGGCAGCGGGCGTTCAAACCAACACCAGATTGTCCCGGTGTATCAGTTCCTCTTCATCCAGATAACCCAGCAATTCGCTAATCCGCGAGCTGGGCTGTCCGATGATTGTGCGGGCTTCATGGGCTGCGTAATTCACCAGACCTCTGGCAATCTCTCGCCCTTCGCCATCGACACAGCGCACAACTTCGCCGCGGCGAAACTCGCCCTCGACTGCACGTACGCCAACGGGCAACAGACTTTTACCCTGTTCTTTCAGCACGCGCACAGCTCCGTCGTCCAGAGTCAATGTACCCTTGAACTGCAAATGCCCCGCCAACCACTGTTTGCGAGCCGCCACCGGACGTTTGTCGGCATACAGGCAGGTGCCAATTGTCTCTCCCGACAAAATCCGCTTGAGCACATCCGGTTCTCGCCCCTGGGCGATAAAGGTATGGGTTCCCGATCGAGCAGCCAGACGCGCTGAACGCACTTTGGTAATCATGCCGCCACGTCCAAGCCCACTGGCACTGCCACCCGCCATGGCATCCAGACTGGCATCAACGGCTTGCGCCTCGGAAATCAGGGAGGCGTTGGGGTCGATTTGCGGGTTGGCACTAAACAAACCCTGCTGGTCGGTCAGAATCACCTGCACATCTGCCTCTACCAGGTTGGCGACAAGCGCTCCCAGCGTATCGTTGTCACCAAAGCGAATTTCATCGGTCACAACCGTGTCGTTCTCGTTGACCACTGGCACCACCCCCAAATCCAGCAGTGTCCGCAAGGCGCTGCGCGCATTCAAATAACGCCCGCGATTGGACAGGTCATCGTGTGTGAGCAAGACCTGGGCAGTCTGCACGCCGTAGCGCTGAAACTCTGTCTCATAGGTTTGCACCAGCCCCATCTGGCCAATTGCTGCGGCAGCCTGTAATTCATGCATGGTCTTCGGTCGCTGGCTCCACCCCAGCCGCGTCATTCCAGCTGCTACGGCGCCAGACGATACCAGCACCAGCTCAATACCGTGCTCACGCAAATCGATCATTTGCCGCACCCAGGAGGCAATGGCGTCGTAGTCAAAGCCCTGGCCGTTATTGGTGAGCAGTGCACTGCCAATCTTCACGACCCAGCGACGACTGCTTTTTAACTGCTCCCTGACATTCATATCGTTCATTTCTATGTTTGATGTTCGATGTTCGATGTTCGATGTTCGATGTTCGATGCTCGATGAGTATAACTCCGACCCAAGACCGCGCTTCAAGCCTGCGGAGCTCACTCAAGGCCGAGCGTAGCAATGGCCCGTGGCTTTGCGTCGAACATCCAACATCGAACATCGAACGCCCAAACAACCAGCGTGCCACCATTACTCCGTATAAACTACCTCAACATCATCATCGTCGTCATCATCTTCACGACTTGCCTTGCGTTGCGCCCGTCGCGCCTCACGCAACTCGTCAATGCGAACTCGAGCTTCTTTTTGCATTTGCAGACGACTTTGCTCTTCCTGTTCGGCAACCTCCGGTGACGCCTCCTCGGCCTGTCTGCGCTCTTCCAGGTATTCCATTATGCGACCACAGAGATCATGAGTGCCCTCTGCTGAAAGTGCGCTCACCTGATACCAGGGAGCACGCCAGCCAAGCGTTTCCACCACTTCCCGGCATCGCGCTTCACGCTCTTCTGCCGGTAGCAAATCGAGTTTGTTCAACACCAGCCAGCGATCTCTTTGCGCCAGTGCAGGGCTGAATTGCTTTAGCTCTTGCTCGATGGCCTGTACATTGTCTGCCGGACTGGAGCCATCACAAGGCATCATATCCACCATATGAAGCAACAACCTGGTCCGGGTCAAATGCCTGAGGAAGCGAATACCCAATCCGGCACCATCGGACGCCCCTTCAATAAGCCCTGGCACATCGGCCACCACAAAACTGCGATACCCATCCAGGCCCACTACTCCAAGGTTGGGTACGAGAGTTGTAAACGGGTAATTGGCAACCTTGGGCCGCGCCGCAGACACAGCTCGTATAAACGTGGATTTGCCGGCATCCGGCATCCCCACCAGGCCGACATCTGCCAGCATTTTCAATTCCAGCTTGAGAGCGCGCGCCTCACCCTCTTTGCCCGGTGTGGTCTGGCGCGGTGCGCGGTTGGTGCTGGACTTGAAGCGAGCGTTGCCAATGCCGTGCCAACCACCCCTGGCCACCAACAGGCGCTGGTCCGGTTGTGTCAAATCACCCAGAGTTTCATCCGTATCCTCATCAATGACCGTAGTACCCACGGGTACGCTCAATACCAGATCTTCCCCACTGCGACCAGTGCAATTGCCGCCCCTGCCCTGCTGGCCATTTTCAGCCTGATAGCTGCGTTTGTAACGGTAATCCACCAGTGTGTTCAGATTTTCGTCAGCTTGCAGCCAGATACTGCCGCCATCACCGCCATCGCCACCGTCCGGGCCACCTTTGGGAATGTATTTCTCGCGCCGAAAGCTCAGGCAGCCGTTACCACCCTTGCCGGCCTGAACA
The DNA here is from genome assembly GCA_050289385.1 of Porticoccaceae bacterium. Classification (GTDB taxonomy): domain Bacteria; phylum Pseudomonadota; class Gammaproteobacteria; order Pseudomonadales; family Porticoccaceae; genus JBNKFQ01. The sequence continues at coordinate 11,144 of JBNKFQ010000148.1, forward strand.
CGGATTGGCGCTTCGTCAACAAATTTCATAGTTCACGCTCCGGGGGTGGTTTGAGTTTGAAGTCGGAGGTCGGAAGCAAATGACTCAGATCATCGCTACGCTCGGCCTTGTTAAAGAAGACCTGACAACCTGGCTTGGCTACACCGAGCAAAGCGATGGTGCGAATCTTTAGCTTCCGACTTCCGACTTCCGACTTCCGACTTCCGACTTCCGACTCCAATACTACACCAGACACAAAAAAAGCCCCGCAAAGGGGCTTTTCAGTGCGGTGAATCCAACTGCTCTCAAGCAGTAATTATATCCACAAACTTGCGATTCCTGCTGCCCCGAACAGCGAACTGAACCTGACCCGCCGCCGTTGCAAACAGCGTGTGGTCGCGGCCAATGCTCACGTTGTTGCCCGCATGAAATTTGGTGCCACGCTGGCGAACAATAATATTACCCGCTTGCACTTGCTCACCGCCAAAGCGCTTGACACCCAGGCGTTTACTTTCTGAATCGCGACCGTTGCGAGTACTACCACCGGCTTTCTTGTGAGCCATGACCTGATCTCCTGATTTCTGTGACTAAGGCAACAAGGCCTCTGTTAACCCGCCTTGATACCGGTAATTTTTACCTCGGTAAACCACTGGCGGTGCCCCATCTGCTTGCGATGGTGCTTGCGACGGTTAAATTTGATGATTTTAACCTTTTCGCCGCGGCCATGCGCAACAATCTCGGCACTCACAGTGGCACCATCAACGACCGGGGCGCCAACCTTTATGCTCTCGCCATCAGCGACCATCAGCACCCTGTCAAAATCGATGGACTCACCTGTGGCTACCTCCAGCTTCTCCAGGCGCAGGACTTCGCCTTCCTGGACGCGATGCTGTTTACCGCCACTTTCTATAACCGCGTACATATTTTGCTCCATTTGCAAGCGGGACCACGCCTGAAACTGCACGACCCCCGGATTCGAGGGCGGCAATTCTACGGGAATCAATCCGGCTCCGCAAGGCTCAAAAACCAAAAGCCATGCAAGAACCGAAAGGCAGGCTACGAGATTGATCTGCCCCGGTTTTACCCCTCTGTCCTCCGCCCCCGGTCTTAGGTATAGTCCCCATCCCTGCCATGAATAAAAAAAGAGGGCAATGGTGCTATCGTTTCATCACGCTGTCGAAGATGATTTTCTCGCCGTCAATGACCTGGTGGTCAACCAACTGCACTCCGAAGTCGGTCTGGTGGAAAATATCGGACATTATATTGTCGAAGCTGGCGGCAAACGCCTGCGTCCCCTGCTGGTGCTGCTGGCCGCCAATGCCTGCGGCTATCGCGGCAATCGCCATATCGAGCTCGCCGCGATCGTAGAGTTCATTCACACCGCCACGCTGCTGCACGACGACGTGGTTGATACCTCCAGCTTGCGGCGCGGTCGCGCCACAGCCAACGCCAAATGGGGCAATGCGCCCAGTGTGCTGGTGGGTGACTTTCTCTATTCACGAGCCTTTCAAATGCTGGTATCAATCGGCGACATGGATATTATGCGCACTCTGGCCGACACCACCAACATCATTTCGGAAGGTGAGGTTCAGCAACTCATCAATGCCGGTAACCCCGATGTCACAGAAGCGTCCTACAATGAAGTGATTCGCAAGAAAACGGCTCAGTTGTTCGAAGCGGCAACACTTTGCGGAGCAATACTGGCAACAGATGACCGTGAACAGCGGGAAGCAATGCGTCAATATGGGTACCACCTGGGCATGGCTTTCCAGTTGACAGACGACCTGCTTGACTATCAGGGTGATGCCGACCATCTGGGTAAAAATGTTGGCGATGACCTCGCGGAGGGCAAACCGACCTTACCCCTGATTGCCGCCGCGCGCCTCGGCAACGACACACAAAAAACAACCATCAGACAAGCCATTGAAACAGCCTCACTGGACATGCTGAATGATATTGTCGCGATTGTGCAGGCAACCGGCGCTCTGGACTACACTCGCGACAAGGCAACGGAACAGGCGAATCGAGCAAAACAGTGCCTGACGCAATTGCCGGAATCAGCCATATTGCCCGCCATACGAGAAGTGATGTCTGAACTGGCCGACTTCTCTGTCTCGCGCAGTCACTAACGTTTAATATGCAGTCACTCAACTTTATGTAAGCAAAAAGATGCCAACCAACCTCATCAATCAGAGCGACTGCTGGAAGGCCCTCGAAAACCACCAGCAAGAAAATGCCGACGTCCACCTTCGCGACCTGTTTGCCAGAGACCCCGAGCGTGGCAAGCGCTATTCTGTATGCAGCGCGGGCATTTACCTCGATTACAGTAAAAACCAGATTACCGACAATACCCTTGACCTGCTCATCGAACTGGCCGAAGCATGTAACCTCAATACGGCGATAACCGACCTCTTTACCGGTCAACCACTCAACAACACCGAAAACCGTGCCGCTCTGCACACGGCTCTGAGGGGAACCTCTAGCGTGGAAGCCGGTGTCGCTGATCAGGTAGAGCAAACTCGCAAACAGGCCTGCGACATAGCAAAGCAAATAAGGTCCGGCAACTGGCTGAGTGCAACCGGCAAGTCAGTCCGCAACGTGGTCAACATTGGTATCGGTGGCTCCGAGTTTGGCCCCAGATTACTGGTAGACAGCCTGGCTGAATGGCGCGACTGCGACATTGGCATTCATTTTGCGGCCAACATCGACGCCGCTGAAATTTTTGGATTGTTTGAGCAACTCACGCCGGAAGATACATTGTTTATCGTGTCGTCCAAAAGCTTTTCCACACTCGAAACCCTTACCTGTGCAGCCACCGCCAAAAAATGGCTTGCCAATGCAGGTATTCAGGGTGAAAGTGCCGAGCGACATTTTGTCGCAATTACAGCCAATGCGGAAAAAGCCATTGAATTCGGAATTCCCGACTCCCAGGTTTTGCCGATACAAGAGTGGGTTGGTGGCCGCTTTTCAGTTTGGTCTGCGATCGGGCTGCCAGCCATGATTGCCATGGGACCCAATAATTTTGACCTTTTTTTGAGCGGTGCGGCCGCCATGGACGAGCATTTTCGTACCGCACCGGCAAAACAAAATATGCCCATATTAATGGCCTTGATCGGTATCTGGCACAACAATTTTCGCAAAACATCCAGCCACGCTGTTTTACCGTACTGCCACCGACTGCAAAAACTGCCTCAATACCTTCAACAATTAATGATGGAAAGTCTGGGTAAATCTGTGTCCAGGCAAGGAGAACCTCTGCCTTACACAACCGGAACTGTTCTCTGGGGTAGTGCTGGCACTAATGGTCAGCACTCCTTTCATCAGTTGTTGTTGCAGGGCACGAAGCAATTCTCCACCGACTTTATTGCAGTGGCCAGACAACCGGGTCCGGCAATACATCAAGAGAACCTGCTGGCCAACTGTCTGGCGCAAAGTCGCGCATTGATGCTCGGCCAAACCAGAAAGGACCTGCCCGGAGAACACGACAACCTGATTGCCCACAAGGAAATCCCCGGCAATCGGGCAAGTAATACATTATTGCTGGAAGAACTGTCACCGGATTCCATCGGGGCGCTTATCGCCCTGTATGAACACATAGTATTTGTGCAAAGCGTCATCTGGGATATCAACCCTTTCGATCAGTGGGGCGTGGAGCTGGGCAAAAAAATAAGCAAGCAAGTATACAAAGCCATTAGCACCCGCCAGCCCGACATCACACTGGACAGCTCAACCAACGAATTAGTTACAAAACTTGCAAAATTGGAAGCACATAAATCAAACACGTCAAAGTGAGTTCTGGAACTTCACTGGTGGCAAAAAATTTTAATAAACTCAAACCTTAACAGCCCCTGATACGATTACCAAATACGTATCAAAAAGCATGCAGGGAGCCAGCGATGCAAAAACAAACCAATTCACAAACAACAATAATCATAGCCAGAATTGTGTCAATATATCTTATGGTAACCGGCTTTGGCTTTTTACTTTCGAGCGACTATTATGACCAAATGATAGCCTACAGCGGATCAGACCCTGTGCTTATTAATTTGTCAGGCATGGTACATTTTTTTATCGGAATGACAATTCTTGCAATTCACTTCAACTGGCGTAGCCCGCTGCAGATTATAGTGACACTGTTCGGGTTTATGTTTTTTCTCAAAGGTATTTTATTGATTGCACTGCCAGAACTGACCTTGCAAACCGGCAACAACCCGGCGCAAAAGACATGGCTGATGGCAACCGGTTTTATTACCGTCGGCGCCATAGTTGGGTATTTTTCCTGTTTCCGCGGGCAAGCCAGCACCGACGGTCAAAAAGACCAGGAAAACTCATGAAAGCCGACAGCGAACGGCGAAGCTTCAACCTCTATGTAAAATTGTTTTGGCTACTATTGAGAATTGGAATGGATTTTACAAAATCAAAGAAGCCCATAATTGACGCTGGCAGAAGCACAGGAATATTTGGTGGGCAAATCGCCAAAAACATGGGGGCCGTCATGGTTCCGGTGCGCACATTCGCCGTTACTGCCTGACCATCGCCAGCAATTCTGCAGTCTTTGACTTCATCAGTGCCAGATCGCGCCGGCTTTCAACATTCAATCTGACCACCGGCTCAGTATTGGACATTCGCACATTAAAACGCCAATCCGCAAAGCTCATGCTCAAACCATCGGTATAATCAACATCCAGTGCAGCGTTCCGGTACTTCTGCTCTATCAATTGCAACACCGCCTTTGGATCAGCGACAGAGCTATTTATTTCACCACTTACCGGATAGGCCTGTTGACAATTGGCAATCAACTCAGACAATGTCTTGCCACTATGTACAATCAGTTCTGCCACCAACAACCAGGGAATCATACCGCTATCACAATAGGCGAAATCTTTAAAATAATGATGGGCACTCATTTCGCCACCATACAACGCATCGTTATCACGCATGCACTGTTTGATAAACGCGTGCCCCGTTTTACTCTGAACCGGTTTACCACCAAGTCGTTCAACTGTTTCGATGGTATTCCAGGTCAAGCGTGGGTCGTGCACAATTGAGCCGCCACCATGTTTTTTTAAAAAAGTTTCGGCCAGCAGGCCCACCAGATAATAACCTTCAACAAAATTACCTGTTTCATCAAAAAGAAAACAGCGATCAAAGTCCCCATCCCAGGCAATGCCCATATCAGCGCCCGCAGCCAATACCGCATCTGCTGTAGCTGCCCGGTTTTCATGCAACAAGGGGTTTGGCACTCCATTGGGGAAATGACCATCCGGCTGGTGGTGAACTTTGATAAACTCAAATGGCAAGTGTGGTTCAAGCTTGTCTATTATCGCACCAGCACCGCCGTTGCCGGCATTAACGACCAATTTTAAAGGTCTTAGTGACGCGACATCCACATAGCTCAATAAATGTTCGATATAAGCTGACTTGTCTGTGTTATAACTCAGGTCGCCTCTTTGGCTCACCGACCCAAATTCAGCTCTTTCAGCCAGCGACTTGATTTCCAGCAAACCGTTATCACTGGATACAGGACGGGATTGTTCCCGCACAAATTTCATACCGTTGTAATCTTTTGGATTATGGCTGGCCGTTACTACGATACCGCCATCGAAACAGCCATGGGAGGTCGCAAAATAAATTTCTTCTGTACCGCATTCACCGATATGAGTAACGTCTACACCGCCCTCTCTTAACCCGTCAATTACCGCATTGCACAACTCCGGGCTGGTGAGGCGAATATCATGCCCAACTACTACTCGACTTGCACCCAAAAACTCACCAAAAGCACGACCAATGCGCTTTGCTATTTTCGGGTTCAATTCATCAGGTACCCGCCCCCGAATATCGTACGCTTTAAAACAAGTAAGTGCTTCAGGCATTACTTTTTTCACCCGTATTTTTATCACCCGTGGAGACAATCTCCTGATCCTGGCAAAACAGATTATCGTAAACATAGTTTGTAGCAGCTACGTACCCTTGCACGCTTCCGCAGTCAAAGCGGCGCCCTTTGAACTTGCAAGCCAGCACATTGCCCTGCTTTGCCTGAGTCAACAAGGCATCGGTAATCTGAATTTCACCACCCTTGCCGGGTTGTGTATCGCGCAAAATATCAAAAATGTCTGGCGTTAAAATATAACGGCCAATAATCGCCATATTGCTGGGCGCATCTTCCGGTGCCGGCTTTTCAATCATATCGGTCACCTGGAACAAACCGGGTTCGAGTTCGTCTCCGGCGATCACACCGAATTTTGACACCTGATCTTCAGCAACTTCTTCAATGGCTACCACACTTTTGCCACTGCGTTGATGTATTTCAGCCAACTGTGACATCACGCCGATACCCTCACCAATGCAAAAATCATCAGCCAGAATCACACCGAATGGCGCATTGGCCATCAGGGGTTCACCGGTCAAAATAGCGTGCCCCAGGCCCTTCATCTGTTTCTGGCGGGTATAGGAAAAGTTGGCCTGTTCAATAACACGGCGCACACAACTGAGAAAGCGCTCCTTCGATGTACCGGCTATCTGGTGCTCCAGCTCGTAGTTGACATCAAAGTGGTCTTCAATCGCCCGCTTGCCACGCCCGGTCACGAAACCTATCTCGCTCATCCCGGCCGCTATGGCCTCCTCCACGCTGTACTGCACCAATGGTTTGTTCACCACTGGCAACATTTCCTTGGGCATGGATTTGGTGGCTGGCAAAAAGCGCGTGCCGTAACCGGCTACGGGTAGCAAACATCTGTTAATCATCGGCGAGTTCTCGTTTTATTATGAAGGTGGCCAATACTTGTCAGGGCCAATCATAACAGAATGATGGCAACCGCTTGAAAACCGGTTCACAGGCCGCGTTCCGGCTCACTTCTCTGTTTCAGCCTATTCCAGTACAATGCGCGCTCTACAGCAACTGGCATCGGGATATTCTATGAGACGTGTGGTTATTACTGGCATCGGCGTGGTTTCTCCATTGGGCAACGATCAGATAGCCGTTACCGAATCACTGAAAGCGGGCAAATCGGGCATTCGATTCATGGAAGAATACAGAGAACAAGGGCTGCGTAGCCAGATTGCAGGTCAGATCGATATGGATTTGAACGAACACATCGACCGCAAGGCTTTGCGGTTTATGGGTTCCTCCGCAGGCTACGCCTACGTCGCCATGGGCCAGGCCATCGAAAATGCCGGTCTTGCCAAAGATCAGGTTTCCAATGTTCGCACCGGTATCATCATGGGTTCCGGCGGTTTTTCCGGCGACAAGTTTCTTGAGGCCATTGATATCATGCGGGCAAAGAGCGTCAAGCGCATGGGGCCATACCGCATTACTCAAGTGATGGGCAGTACCGTGTCTGCCTGCCTTGCGACCCCCTATGAGATCAAGGGTGTGAATTACTCCATTTCCTCGGCTTGCGCCACCAGTGCGCACTGCATTGGCGCGGCGGTGGAACAGATTCAGCTGGGCAAACAGGACATCGTCTTTGCCGGCGGCGGTGAAGAAGAACACTGGTCCATGGCTGCCATGTTCGACGCCATGGGCGCGTTGAGCTGCAAATACAACGACACTCCCGAAAAAGCGTCCCGTGCCTATGACGCCGATCGCGATGGCTTTGTCATATCCTGTGGCGGCGGCTGTGTGGTTGTGGAAGAGCTGGAACACGCCCTTGCGCGTGGCGCCAATATCATTGCCGAAGTGGTGGGTTACGGCGCCAACTCCGATGGCTACGATATGGTGGCCCCTTCCGGTGAAGGTGGTGTGCGTTGCATGAGACAGGCTCTGGATACCGTTAATGGCAAGGTTGATTACATAAATACACACGGCACCAGCACACCGGCTGGTGATATTCCCGAACTTGAAGGCATCAGGGAGGTATTCGGGGACGACGCACCACACATTAGCTCAACCAAGTCTCTTACCGGCCATTCCCTCGGCGCAGCGGGTGCACTTGAAGCGATATACAGCCTGTTGATGATGCAGAATAACTTTATTGCAGCTTCTGCCAATATCGAACATCTGGATGAAGCGGCGGCGGGCATGCCAATTGTTCTGGAACGCATCGATAACACCGAACTCAATACGGTTATGTCAAACAGCTTTGGTTTCGGTGGCACCAATGCGTCGCTGGTGTTCCAACGGTATTAACAATAACACCTGATTAAAAAGGCGTCCAATGGACGCCTTTGATTGTCAACAGACTCCCGCTATAAAATCAAAACGGAATATCGTCATCAAAGCTGTCAAACCCGGCACCCTGGGATTGCGGCTGTGATTGTGGAGCGCCTTGCTGGGGAGGTTGATTCTGCTGAGCTGCCTGACCTTGCGGGGCAGACTGCTGATAAGATTGCGCAGGCCCACCTGCAAAATCCTGGCCCTGGCCACGACTGTCCAGCATCTGCATCTCACTGGCAACAATTTCAGTAGTGTAGCGATCTTGCCCATCCTGCCCCTGCCACTTGCGGGTGCGCAAGGATCCCTCGACGTAAACCTTGCTGCCTTTCTTTAAATATTCACCCGCAATTTCAGCCAGACGATTAAAAAATACCACGCGATGCCATTCCGTTCGCTCCTGCGGCTGGCCAGTCTGCTTGTCTTTCCAGCTTTCCGATGTGGCAACGCTGAGGTTGGTTACCGCACCACCTGAAGGCATATAGCGGGTTTCCGGGTCCTGACCGCAGTTGCCGATAAGAATAACTTTGTTAACGCCGCGAGCCATAGTGTTCTCCTGATATCCGAGCTAATGATATGTGCATGCACTTCCTGTGCATATGTACAGCATAAATTATTGTACGCCGCCGTTCCGTTTTTTTGCTACTGCAAAAGGTACGGCCTGAGCCGCGTCCAGTCCACTTCTTTTTTATCAATTTTTGCGTATACCGACTGTTCGGTGTCAACCACCACAACATCCTCCACACCCGGGATCGCCTCAAGTTCTGGCAAGTAGTCCCGATCCGCTCGATAACGCAACACAACCCCTGAAAGGGCCCGTGGCGTTTCCATGGAACACGCGATCAACAACCAGAGACCGGCCAAAAGCGCGAGGGTAATAAACAAGCCTTCAATGCCGATAGCCTCAAATGCCCAACCGCCCAGCACACCACCGCTAAAGGCGCCGGCAAACTGGCTGGTAGAGTACACCCCCATAGCGGTGCCACGCGTACCAGCCGGTGCTGTTTTGCTGACCAGAGACGGCAGGCTCGCCTCCAGCAAATTGAAGGCCATAAAAAAACCAAATAACAGTACCAACGCTGCAGAACCGTGAGTGTAACTTTGCGAAAAACAGGCGAGGCTGGTCGCAGCCAGAAGTATCGCCCCCAAAAACACCCGTTTCATTTTACCGCTACGCTCGGCGAATACGATGGCGGGCAACATCGCAATAAAAGATCCACCCAGCAACAAAAGATAGATCCACCAGTGGCTTGTGCGAGCGATGCCCAGCTGATTTTCAAGAATTTTCGGTATGGCCACAAATCCCGCCATCAGGATCAGGTGCAATACAAAAATACCGAAATCAAGTTTTAATAAACGGCTGTCCCGCAATGATTGTCCGAGCATGGCCGGAACAGTTTGGCTTTCGCGATTGAGACGCTGCATCACCTTCGGCGTTTTCACCTGACTCGCAGCCCAGACAAATCCCGTTAATCCCAACGCCGCTGTTACCCAAAACACCGCAGACAATCCACCGAAACCACTGATCAGCGGCCCCATAATCATCGCCAGCAAAAACGTCATGCCAATGCTGGCACCGATAGAGGCCATGGCCTTGGTGCGATTCTGTTCGCGAGTGACATCTGCCACTAACGCCATCAGGGTACTGGCAATAGCACCTGTGCCCTGCAAAGCCCGACCAATAATCACCGTGTACGCGCTCTCTGCCAGTGCAGCAATCACACTGCCCGCGACGAAAACCAGCAAGCCGCCAAGAATCACCGGCTTGCGCCCTACCCGATCGGACACCAGCCCCAGGGGAATTTGCAGCAAGGCCTGTGTCAAGCCGTAGGCACCCAGCGCCACCCCCAGCAGCAATGGCGTTGAACTCGTGTAGTCTTCAAAGTAAAGCGCCAGTACCGGCAACACCATAAAAAGGCCGAGCATACGCAGGGCATACAATCCGGCAATGGAGAATACGTCGCGACGCTCCGCAGCACTAAAATGAAACGAATCTTTCAATATCAGATCTCTTGCAAAACGTTCTCTGGAACACAGGTCGTTAAAATACGAGAACAAGGAACTGCGGTGGCCAGGCCCTGGCAGCAAAGGCGCATATGGTATCAGAATCCGTGCACGCACCGAAGTACAATCCTGTTTCGGCGATTGATGAAAACCGAAGTCAAATTGCTTTGAGATCAAAGCTTTGTTAGGGTATCGCACTGTAAACAAAATGCAGCGCCCCTATGCTCAATGATGCCACATTGTTGCCTGGAGCCTTGTTGGTTATTGCCGTTTTACTGTATCCGGCCATAGTCCTTTCAAGCCCTGTACAAGAGTTGACAGTGAACACAACAGTTGCCAGGGAAGGGTATGTAACCTTGAAATGGAACGACAGCGGTAGCAGCAATTCTTCCGTAAACCTGCAAATCGCAAACGATCCGGGTTTCCGCTCCCTGGTGCGTAACCTGACTCTGCGGGCACAACATCAAATACACCTGAGTGGTCTCGAAAACGGCGTCTTCTACGCACGGCTAGTCAATCAACAGGGGCAAGTTCTGTCCTCCACCGCCCACTGGGAAGTTAAACACCGCAGTCTGCAAACGGCGTGGTTGCTTTTTTCGATTGGCCTGTTTTTATTTAGTCTTCTATTATTTTTTGCCTTTCGCTACACTCGCCCAACCAAATAGTACCTGTCATGATTTCTGCCCGAATACCGTCTCAAACCGCTCTGCTTGTTCTCGTTGGATTTGGCATTATCTGGGTGGCCTTTGGCTGGTGGCTCGGCAGACGCAACAAGACGGTAGACGATTTTATGCTGGCGGGCAGAAACGTCGGCCTGGCGCTCGCGTCTGCAACCGCCATGGCAACCTGGATTACCAGCAATACAACCCTTGTGGCGCCACAACTCACCTACCAGTTCGGAGTGTGGGGCATGGTCGGCTACTCAATGGCCGCACTGGGCCTGATTTTGTTTGCCCCCATGGCCAAACGCATAAAAAAACTGATGCCATCGGGCTATACCTGCGGCGACTTTATTCGAGTGCGTTACGGTAAAATAGCCTGGTATGTATTTTTAGCGGTTTCTTTTTTCTACGCTCTGGGATGGCTGGTCAGCCTGGGAATGGCCGGAGGCATATTGTTGCAAGCCCTGAGTGGTCTCGATTATCACGTGGGCATGACAGCAATTCTCGCTATTTGCGTAGGATATACCTTGCTGGGTGGTCTGCGCGCAGTAATCGCTACAGACTTTATTCAAACGCTGATTATTTTGTTTGGCGTGGTATTTATCGGTTACATATGCTGGCGCGATATCGGTCTCACCACAATATATGAAGATGTTCTCGACCGGCAACCACAGTTGCTTGATCTCTTGTTTCCGGCAGCGATTATGTTTTTGTTCAATAACATCTTTTTCGGTATCGGCGAAATTTTTCATTCCAATGTATGGTGGTCACGTGCCTTTGCATTTGGCGAAGGCATTGGCAAGCGCGCTTATCTGATTGCCGGTCTTTTATGGCTACCGATTCCGATTGTCACAGGCTTTATTGCTCTGGCAGCGCTGACGCTTGATATTTATCCACCCAGCCCGGACATGATAGGGCCGCTGGTCGCAGCCAAGCTGCTGGGCAGTATGGGCGCAATATTCGTCTTTATTGTGGTTTTTTCTGCACTTGCATCCAGCCTTGACTCATTGCTGGCAGCCACCAGCGACCTGCTGACAGAAGATGTGTACGGTAACCTGCTGTTTCCCGACAGCAGCAAACAAACACTGCATAAAGTCAGCAAAATTGTTATTTGCGGCCTCGGTATTTTGACATGGATATTATGCCTGCCCAGACTGGCTACACTGGGTGAACTGCTCAACTTTACCGGGGCATTCGTTGCCAGCACTATCTGGCCCATCACCTTTGGGCTCTATCGCAGTCGTCTGGCCGGGGGTTATGCGGCAGCTGCCATGATACTCGGTACCGCCTGCGGCCTGGTAGCTTATGTGTATATAGGATTTTACGTAGCGGCATTAACCTCGTGTGCAGTTTCCCTGCTGGTATGCGCATTTGGCCTGATGTCCAAAGACGCCAACTTTGACTGGCAAAACCTGGAGAAAACCGGTGATCATTGAGTTTTCCATATTCAACGCGCTGATAACGGTGGCGCTCATCATAACCTGTTTGTCGCCGTGGATTTTACTGATCTTGCTAATCAGAGATTGGAGAAGAGATAACATATGGTAACGTCATTTGATGAAAAAGCAGTGGTATTTAACCGGGATACGCCTGATGTTTACGGTGACACTCACCCCAAAGCCCTGTTAAAAGCCATACAGGAAGACGGCGATCACCTGAAGAAACTGGCGTCCCAGCATATCGTATCTTCAGACCAGTTTGACCGCGAAGTGTTACTGCAGTTATTTCGCCTGGCGGCAAAATACGAGAGTAACCCCGATCGCTACAATACGCCGCTGCAGGGAAAGATTCTGATCAGTGCCTTTTATGAACCCAGTACTCGAACCAGATTATCATTTGAAAGTGCATGGCACCGGCTGGGCGGCGATATTATGTCTATTACAGATCGCTCAACTACCGGTATAGCCAAGGGAGAGTCGCTGGCAGATGTTGGCGAAATGTTTAATAACTACGGCGACTGTGTAGTATTGCGCGACATTAATTCCTCTTCTGTTCACGAAATGATGGAAAACTTGCGCATACCCATTATCAATGCAGGCAACGGGCTTGATGAGCACCCCACTCAGGCACTGGCCGACCTCTACACTATATTCAAATGGCGCCCCAAATTACTGAATGCAAAAGAAGCCAAAGATGAACCAATCAGAATTGGCGTTATCGGCATTCCCAATAAAATGCGCACCGTGCGCAGCCTTCTGAAAGTGCTGTCCATATTCCCGGAAATAATTGCAGAAATTGTGGTAATACACGACAACGAGAAGGACAAAATTTTTGATCCGGGCCAACGCGAACAGCTCGAAGAAGCCGGCCTCAATGTGCGAACCAGTACCAAACTCAATCAACATTTGCCCGAGCTGGACGTGGTATATATCAATGCCATTGCCTGGGTTGGCAACAGCTTTGAGTCCTTTGGAGACGGCATTGCACTCTCCAAATCCTCGCCCCTGAAAGAAAACGCAATCATCATGCACCCTCTGGCTCGCGGAGACGAGTTATCCGCCGATTTGGACAAGAGTTCGCACAACTGGTATTTCTCCCAGGCTCGCGGAGCTGTATTTTTGCGCATGGCGCTATTAACTTGTATGTGTGAGCGCACCGAACGGGTAATGGATGTGATTTAACTCGCAACATTCACGGCAACACAAATATTTTCCAACAGCGCATGTATTTATGCGTTATCAAAAATCCAGGAGAGATTTATGTGTGGTATTGCCGGTGTCTTTCACCGCAACCGGTATCATCCCGTCGACGCCCAATTGCTGATCAATATGGCCGCTATTCAATCGCATCGCGGCCCCGATAATTTTGGTTACGCCAATCCCGACGGGCTGGGAATGGGAATGAGCCACGCACGCCTTTCCATTATTGATCTGAATGAAGAACGCGGCCGCCAGCCCCATGTTTCACAAAATAAAAACTACTGGCTGGTTCACAACGGCGAATTTTATGATTTTCAGCGAATTCGAGCCAACCTGGTGGCCACCGGCTCACACTTTGCCAGCAAAAGCGACTCGGAAATTATTTTACATTTATACCCTCGCTATGGCCTTGAAAAAACGCTTGAATACCTGCGCGGTGAGTTTGCCTTTTCATTGTATTACAAGAGTGAGGACTGTCTTTACCTGGTGCGCGACCGGTTCGGCATTAAACCCCTGTACTGGACAGAAACAAACGACGGGGTGGTTTTTGGCTCAGAGCTAAAAGTGCTTTTTGCCCACCCGGGGGTCCAGCGCAAACTCTCTGCTGAAGGAACTTATCATCAATTAATACAAGTTATGGTGCCGGGCACCACCGCATTTGAGGGTATACACCAGGTTCCTCCCGGTCATATGATCAAGATCCAGCGTCACGAGGGGCAACTAACCATCACGCCGCAAAAATATTGGGACATCAATTTTCCAGTGGCTGGCGAATATGTTAACCACCACGATGAAAATTATTACATCGAGGGTGTGCGCGAGCACTTGCAGGAAGCTGTTCAGCTGCGACTGAATGCCGACGTTCCCGTAGGATGTTATCTTTCCGGCGGCATCGACTCCTGTTCAATACTGGGGTTGTCAGCCGCCATTCGCCAGGATCCGGTCAAGGCTTTTACCATAGGTTTCGATAGCAGCGATTACGATGAAACTCCCATCGCCCGGGAAATGGCGGAATTGACCAATGCCGATCAACTGGTGTTGTCACTGACCGCTGAGCATCTGTACCAAAACTTTGCTCGCACTATCTGGCACACGGAACGCACCGTTTATAACACACTGGCAGTCGCCAAATTATTAATGAGCCAGGCAGTCAACCAGAATAACTACAAAGTTGTGCTCACCGGCGAAGGCTCCGACGAATTGTTTGCCGGCTACCCGGCATTCCGAAAGGATATGTTCCTGTATGGCCTTGACGACCTGCCCGCCACCCTGCGCAGTGAATGGCAGGACAGCCTGGAGGCCAGCAACCAACTGTTTCGGGGCGCGATGTTACCGCGCGAGGATTTTAATTCGCCAGCCATGAACAACGTTGTCGGGTTCACACCCAGTTGCCTGCAAAACTGGTTGCACTGCCATCAGTATGCCATGCCTTTGCTAAATCCCGAACACCGTCAGGCGCTGCAAGATTATGATGCCGGCGCCGCCATCGCCGAAACATTTGACCGCAACCAACTCGAAGGTCGGCACCCGCTGGACAAAGCCCAGTACGTATGGATCAAAACCATGCTGGAAGGCCAGATTTTAACCTGGGGCGGCGACCGCGTGGACATGGCAAACTCCATGGAAGCCCGCCCTCCCTTTCTCGACCATCATCTGGCCCGTTTTGCCACTGAGGTTCCACCACAACTGAGAATCAAGGGCTCAACAGAGAAATATGTATTGCGTGAAGCAATGAAGGGCTTGCTGCCGGAGACCCTCTACAAACGACAAAAGTTTGCTTTTATGGCCCCCCCAGCCCATACCGACCAAAAGAAATGGCAACTGATGACAGGCTTGATGCGCGAACATGTCAGCAAAGACAAGGTCGAGGCCTGTGGCATGCTCGACTACAGTGCCGTGCAAAGCCTGCTTGATCAACACGAAGATCCCGCGATGGACCGAGAAACCAAGGTTCAACTTGATGCAGTGATCAATCACATCCTTGGCGTGCAATTATTGCACGAGCATTTTGTTGCACAAGATATACCACAACTGGCCGCTGAGCGCGCTCGTGAATTAAATTGGTACGCTGAAACCAAAGCTGGCTGACTTTATCCAGAGTTCGTCAAGGTTTGCCGGCAAGCTCCAGCAACGAGGCCAGCAAAAGGTTGCAGCCTTTTTCGACGTCCAGCCAGTGTGACCATTCATCCGGCGCGTGGCTCACACCGCCGACACTGGGAATAAAGATCATCCCTGTGGGCGTCACATCAGTAAAAAACTGGGCGTCATGGCCGGCCCCGCTGGGCATCAGTTGATAGCTGTAACCCAGACTTTTGCTATGCTTCTCAATCAGATCAATAATTTCCGGTGAACAATATTTGGGTTCCAGCCAGCTCATCTGCTCATATTCAAACATCAGGCGATGGCGCCGGGCGATGGCAGACAAGGTTTTTCGGCAACTGTCAGCCAACTCCTTCATTACCTCCGCAGACATATCCCGGCCTACCAGAGTAAAGTCTGCCTCACCCGGGACAGTATGGGCATAACCCGGCTTAAGATCTACATGGCCGATGGTAAGACGTGATTTATCAGTGCCATTTTCGTCAATAATGCGCTGAATTTCGTGTGCAAAATCGGCAAGACCGGTAAACGCATCACTGCGCAAATTCATCGGGGCGGTACCGGCATGATCGGCTTTGCCAATCAGCTTTACCAGCCACTTGAACACACCCGAAATACCCTCTACCACGCCAATGGTATTGCCACTGGCCTCCAGCACCGGCCCCTGTTCAATATGCAACTCAAGAAAAGCCTTCATACTCTCCGGCTCGCGGCGAACGTGCATCGCCTGATGGTAATCGAGCCCACGGTTTGCCATCGCTTCCTGCAGGGTTTGTCCATTGGGGTCAGCGGCTTTTTCCAGCCAGCTGAGGGTAAGTGCACCGGTCAGCGCCTGCGCTCCCAGCATGCCCCCGAACCGCCCCTCTTCCTCACTGGTGGCAATCACCTCAACAGGGTGATCGAGCGGAATCTGCTGTTCCTGAATCACTCGCAAGCACTCGAGACCGGCGATAACCCCCAGGGCGCCATCAAACATGCCGCCTGCGGGTACGGAGTCCAGATGCGACCCGATCAGAATTGCCGGCTTGTCGCTGTCCCCCAAACGACCACACACGTTGCCAGCGCCATCCATATGCGTTTTCAGGCCATTGTCCCGAAAATATCCCATTAACCACTGGCGCGCGTCCCAGTCAGCGTCACTGAATCCCTGGCGATAGATACCTCGTTCACTCTCGTTCTCAACCCCGCCAAATTTTGCCAGGCGATAGAGGTCTTGCTCAATACGTTTTATATTGATTGAGTAAGTAATAACAAACTCCAGTCGTTAACGGTTTACACACATACTACGAATTGCAGGTGGTTTGTTCAAATTGCAGATGGTGAACCGGGTAACTGTCACCACACTTTTTTCACAATACTTTGCGACTATTGCCTGGATACTCCTATATAATGGCGCTTTTTGCCTGAAAGAGCTGTAGTTTGAATGGACACTATCCAGGTACGCGGTGCTCGCACCCACAACCTCAAGAATATCGACCTTAATATTCCCCGCGACAAACTGATTGTCATTACCGGACTATCGGGTTCGGGCAAATCCTCGCTGGCATTTGATACACTCTACGCCGAAGGTCAGCGCCGTTATGTAGAATCACTGTCCACCTATGCTCGACAGTTTTTGTCCATGATGGAAAAACCGGACGTGGACCATGTGGAAGGGCTCTCCCCGGCCATCTCTATCGAGCAAAAATCCACGTCTCACAATCCGCGTTCCACTGTCGGAACCATCACCGAAATTTATGATTATTTGCGATTGTTGTATGCACGGGCGGGTGAACCGCGCTGTCCCGATCACAATATAGAATTAAAAGCACAAACCGTCAGTCAGATGGTGGATCACGTGCTGGCTTTGCCTGAAGGCACCAAACTGATGCTGCTTGCTCCCGTGGTAAAAGAGCGAAAAGGCGAGCATGCCCACCTGTTTGAACAATTGCGCCAACAGGGTTTTATTCGTGCTCGCATTAATGGCACTGTAGTAGATCTGGATGACACGCCCAAACTGGCAAAAAACAAAAAACACAATATCGATGTCGTGATTGATCGCTTCAAGGTGCGCGACGACTTGCAACTGCGCATCACCGAATCGTTTGAAACGGCGCTCAATCTTGCCGAGGGGCTGGCAGCCATCAGTTTTATCGATGGGGAACAGGCCGATCGCCTGTTCTCAGCCAAGTTTGCCTGCCCGGTCTGCGATTACAGCCTCAACGAACTGGAACCGCGCCTGTTCTCATTCAACAGTCCGGTTGGCGCTTGCCCCGCTTGCGACGGCCTGGGCGTGCGCCAGTTTTTTGATATTGATCGCGTGGTGCAGCACCCCGAAGCCAGCATCTCCGAAGGCGCGATCCGCGGCTGGGACTGCCGCAACTTGTTTTATTTCACCATGCTGCAATCGCTGGGTGAACATTACGGTTTTGATATTGACGTGCCGTTCAAAAAGCTCAGGCAACGACATCAACAGGTTATTCTGTTTGGCAGTGGTGACGAGGACATCGATTTCAGTTATGTCAACGACCGGGGCACCGTTTATAAACGTACCCACAGTTTTGAAGGCATAATTCCCAATATGGAGCGACGCTATCGCGAAACCGAGTCCAACATGGTGCGCGAGGAGCTAACCAAGTACCTGAACACCCAGGATTGCCCGCAATGCAACGGAGCGCGCCTGCGGCGCGAGGCCCGTCATGTATTTGTCGATCAGAGAACTATCTCGGAAATTACCGCTATTCCTGTGGGTGAGTCATACAAATACTTTAATAACATCAAACTACCCGGGCGTCAGGGTGAAATAGCGGAAAAGATTATCAAGGAAATTCGCGAGCGCTTCCGCTTTCTGGTGGACGTCGGCCTTAATTATCTAACGCTGGATCGCAGCGCCGATACCCTGTCCGGCGGCGAAGCGCAACGCATTCGCCTGGCCAGTCAAATTGGTGCCGGTCTGGTGGGCGTTATGTATGTGCTGGACGAACCCTCTATCGGTTTGCATCAACGGGATAATGAACGACTGCTGGGCACGCTGACCCGATTGCGCGACCTCGGCAACACCGTTATTGTGGTGGAACACGACGAAGACGCGATCCGCAGTGCTGATCATATTATCGATATTGGTCCCGGAGCCGGAGTACACGGCGGTGAAATTGTGGCGCAGGGCAACTTGCAAAAAATCATCAAGTCGCGGCGTTCAGAGACCGGAAAATACTTGTCAGGCAAAAAACAAATTGCCATTCCGGATCAACGCACAGAGATGAATCCGGACAAAAGACTGATACTCAGTGGCGCCAGTGGCAACAACCTGCAAAATATTGATCTGGAAATTCCACTCGGCCTGTTCACCTGTGTAACCGGGGTTTCAGGTTCCGGCAAATCCACATTAATTAACGAAACCCTGTATCCACTGGCGGCCACCGCCCTGAATAATGCGACGACACTGAAAGCCGCACCGCACTCGGGCATTGAAGGGCTCGACCAGGTAGACAAATGCATCGACATCGACCAGAGCCCCATCGGCCGCACACCCCGTTCAAACCCGGCGACATATACCGGTATTTTTACGCCCATTCGCGAATTGTTTTCCGGCACTCAGGAAGCACGCTCTCGCGGATACAAACCGGGCCGTTTCAGTTTTAACGTAAAAGGCGGCCGTTGCGAAGCCTGTCAGGGAGATGGCGTAACCAAAGTCGAAATGCACTTTCTGCCAGATGTTTACGTACCCTGCGATGTTTGCAAGAGCAAACGCTACAATCGGGAAACCCTGGAAATTCTCTACAAGGGCAGAAACATTCACCAGGTTCTGGAGATGACCGTAGAAGACGCCCTTGAGTTTTTTGAGCCGGTGCCCGCCATCGCCCGCAAATTACAAACTCTGGTGGATGTTGGACTGTCATATATCCGTCTGGGCCAGGCCGCTACCACCTTGTCCGGCGATGAAGCGCAACGGGTAAAGCTGGCGCGAGAACTGTCCAGGCGCGATACCGGCCAAACCCTTTATATTCTCGACGAGCCAACTACCGGACTGCACTTTCACGATATTCAACAATTGCTGGATGTGCTTCATCGGCTGCGTGATCACGGTAATACCATTGTCGTGATTGAACACAATCTGGATGTTATCAAAACAGCAGACTGGGTTGTTGACCTGGGCCCCGAAGGTGGCAGTGGCGGTGGCCAAATTATTGCCACCGGCACACCGGAGGCAATCGCCAAAAAGCGCAAATCCCACACTGGCAGGTTCTTAAAACCCTTGTTTGCGTAACACCTGGTACCCGGAGCATTGGGCTAATTCGTCCAGTGTCATTGAGCGATACGAGTGTGGCTCCACATTAGCATGCCACGTGCGAATAATAGTTTTACCATTTCGGCGCCGAAGGCGGTCCGAAGGACCGAGTGACAGCGAGTCACTACAGACGTGCGACCAATCCAGGTCTTTACATCCCTCTCCGTCTACGGTTAGATACAGCCCGTTGGGTTAAGTGGTACCAACCACATCGGTCACACTGAATAACTAATAATTGCCTTAAGGGGATTTCCATGACTGACAACCCTGCCCTGTTGCCACCCTTGCTTGGGGTGTTGGGCCTTGCTTGTGCCTTCTTTATATACCGTCTCGTTTTGCGCTACCCTGCAGGGGAAGACAAAATCAAAAAAATTGCCGACCAGATACACCTTGGCGCCATGGTGTTTATGCGTCGCGAATACCGTATGCTGGCGATCTTCGCCGCAATTCTGCTAGTCATTATTTTCTTTTCTGACCTCGGTCCAAACACGGCAATTGCCTTTATTATTGGCGCTCTTAGCTCAGCTACCGCTGGCTGGCTGGGAATGTTCTCCGCCACCAAAGCCAACGTCCGCACTGCTACCGCCGCCAACACCGAAGGCGCCGCCGCGGCATTATCGGTCGCCTTTTATGGTGGCTCCGTGATGGGGTTGTGCGTCGCATCACTCGGATTGATTGGCCTGGGCGGACTCTATTACTTCTTTGGCGGCGACCCACATACGGCCCATACAATTCATGGTTTTGGTATGGGTGCTTCTGTGGTTGCATTATTTTCAAGAGTTGGCGGTGGCATTTTCACCAAAAGCGCCGACGTCGGTGCTGATCTGGTGGGTAAAATTGAAGCCGGAATTCCTGAAGATGACCCCCGCAATCCCGGGGTAATTGCCGACAACGTGGGTGACAATGTTGGCGATGTCGCCGGTATGGGCTCCGATATCTTTGAATCGTATTGCGGTGCGATGATTGCCTGTATCGCCATCGCCTCCACCATGACCGGCAATGCCAACCAAAACGCATTGATGTCGCTACCACTTGCGTTGGCAAGTATTGGCCTGATTGCTTCGATTCTTGGCATCGTGATTGTTCGCCTGCGATCGGCTTCAGAGCCAGGCAAAGCCTTGCGCACTGGCACACTGGCTGCACCGGTACTGTTTATTATTGGTGCCTGGTTTTTGATGGACAGAATGGGCGTTGGTACCAATGTATGGTATGCCGTATTGAGTGGCGCTGTCGGCGGCATATTGATCGGGTTGGTGACAGAATATTACACGGGAGCAGCACCCGTGCGAAAAATCGCCCGTTCCGGAGAAACCGGGCCAGCTACGGTTATGATTACGGGCCTGGCAGTGGGCATGCAGTCCGTTGTTATTCCCATTATTACCATCAGCGCCATCATCTTTGTATCCACCTGGCAAGCCGATCTATACGGCGTAGGTATCGCAGCCGTGGGTATGTTGGCCACTGTAGGAATCACCATGGCCATCGATGCCTATGGCCCAGTGGCAGACAACGCCGGAGGCATTGCCGAGATGGGCGGTATGGGTCCGGAAACGCGTGAAATCACCGATTCACTGGATGAGCTCGGCAATACAACCGCAGCCATCGGCAAGGGATTTGCAATCGGTGCGGCGGCACTGGCAGCGCTGGCCATTATCGCTGCTTTTGTCGAGACAGTTTCCACCCATTACCCGAATTTTGCACTGGAGCTGTCAGACCCCAAAGTGCTGGTTGGCCTGTTTATTGGTGGTTGCATCCCCTTTCTGATCGCCTCTATCACAATGACTGCAGTGGGTGATGCCGCATTTGACATGATTCGCGAAATTCGCCGCCAGTTCAAGGAAATTACCGGGCTACTGGAGGGTACGGCCGAACCCGATACCGCCCGTTGTGTCGATATCGCCACAACTGCCGCCCTCAAGCGCATGTTGTTGCCGGGAGCCATTGCTGTGGCAGTGCCACCACTGGTGGGATTTACCCTGGGGCCAGAATCCCTGGGGGGTGTTTTGGGTGGCGGCCTGCTGGGTTGTGTTTTGCTGGCACTGATGATGGCAAACGCCGGTGGTGCCTGGGACAACGCCAAGAAATACGTCGAAAAAGGCAATCTGGGCGGCAAGGGCAGTGACGTGCATGCCGCTACCGTGGTCGGAGACACCGTCGGCGACCCATTCAAGGATACTTCAGGCCCATCCATGAATATCCTGATCAACGTGATGGCAATTGTGAGTCTGGTTATCGCGCCACTGCTGTGATTGATCAGTTCTGCCTTACCTGAAAAGGGCGCCGGACTGGCGCCCTTTTTTACTGTTTCTGTCAAAGCTGTTGAAAAACACGACCAGACAGTCACAATCCGTCGCAAAAGATAATACACATTGCAAGTCAGACTTCGCTCACCATTAACTGGTCACTTTTCAAGCAATTTTTCAAACGCGTAAAATCCGGTAAACAGGTGCTACAACCCGCAGAATTGTGGCGATTGATCGCTATTCTCGGGAAATGTGTAAAACCGGATGCCGGCAGATTTATTTCGTTATTTTCAGAACGTTTAGCAGTGATTTTATAGCTGATTTTTTTAAACATTTCCTGGCAGGAAAACTTTTGTTTTAACGACCACACTAAAGTAGTGACAACACTGCTTGGGAAGCACCATATAACCATTGGTGAGGAGTTAACATGAGTATTTTCAGCCACTATCAGGGCCGTTACGAAACGACCCAAATGGAAGAATACGACATCCAGGAGTACCTGGAGCTTTGCAAGTCCGATCCCTCTGTCTATGCCACAGCCGCTGAGCGCATATTGCTGGCGATTGGCGAGCCGGAAGTGGTCGACACATCAAAGGATACGCGTCTGAGTCGCATTTTCTCCAACAAGATGATCAAGCGTTATCCGGTATTTGACGATTTCTACGGTATGGAGGAGTGTATCGAGAACATTGTCAGCTTCTTTCGCCATGCCGCGCAAGGACTTGAAGAAAGAAAGCAGATTCTCTACCTGCTGGGGCCGGTCGGCGGCGGTAAATCGTCACTGGCCGAAAAGCTCAAATCCCTGATGGAACATCAGCCAATCTATGCCCTGAAGGGTTCCCCGGTATTTGAATCGCCTCTGGGTCTGTTTAGAGCTGCCGAGGACGGTGCCATTCTCAGCGACGAATACGGCATTCCGGCCCGCTACCTCAGCACCATCATGTCGCCCTGGGCGGTGAAGCGATTGCATGAATATGGCGGCGACATCAGCCAATTCAAAGTGGTTAAACTGATGCCTTCGATCCTGGATCAGACCGCTATATCCAAAACCGAACCCGGCGACGAAAACAATCAGGATATCTCATCGCTGGTGGGCAAGGTCGATATTCGAAAACTCGAGCAATTCCCGCAAAACGACCCTGACGCCTACAGTTTTTCCGGCGGTATGTGCCGCGCCAATCAGGGCCTGATGGAGTTTGTCGAGATGTTCAAAGCCCCCATCAAGGTGCTGCACCCCCTGCTCACCGCTACTCAGGAAGGCAATTACAATGGCACCGAGGCTATCGGGGCCATTCCTTTTGAAGGCATTGTGCTGGCCCACTCAAACGAGGCCGAATGGCACACTTTCAAGAATAATAAAAATAATGAAGCCTTTATAGACCGGGTCTACATCGTCAAAGTGCCCTATTGCCTGCGGGTAACCGAAGAGATCCAGATCTACAAAAAACTGCTGCAAAACAGTTCATTGTCAGAGGCGCCGTGCGCCCCGGATACACTGAATATGCTGGCAGAGTTCAGCGTACTGTCTCGTCTTAAAGAACCGGAAAATTCCAGTATTTACTCCAAAATGCGGATCTATAATGGTGAAAACCTGAAAGATCGGGACCCAAAAGCCAAGTCAATTCAGGAATACCGCGATACCGCTGGTGTCAATGAAGGCATGACGGGGCTTTCTACCCGCTTTGCCTTCAAGACCCTGTCAAAAGTCTTCAATTTCGATTCTGCCGAAGTAGCGGCCAACCCGGTACACTTGTTATACGTGTTGGAAAACCAGATCGAGCAGGAGCAGTTTCCGGAGGAGCAACACGACCGTTACCTGACCTTTATCAAAGAGTTCCTGGCCCGCAACTATATAGACTTTATCGGCAAGGAGATCCAGACCGCTTACCTGGAATCCTATTCCGAATACGGTCAGAACCTGTTTGACCGCTACGTTACCTATGCCGACTTATGGATCCAGGACCAGGAATACCGCGACCCCGAAACCGGTGAAATACTCGACCGGGCATCAATCAACGACGAGCTGGAAAAAATTGAAAAACCTGCGGGCATCAGCAATCCCAAAGATTTTCGCAGTGAAATCGTCAATTTTGTCCTGCGGGCCCGCGCCAGCAATCATGGCAAGAACCCGACCTGGACCAGTTACGAAAAACTGCGTTCAGTGATAGAGAAAAAAATGTTCGCCAGCACAGAGGACCTGTTACCCGTTATCTCGTTCAATGCCAAAGCTTCGGCAGAAGACAAGCAGAAGCATGGTGATTTTGTGCAACGTATGGTGAAACGCGGGTACACTGAAAAACAGGTACGCTTGCTATCGGAATGGTATTTGAGAGTGAGGAAGTCACAGTAATGTTGGAAGTTGGAAGTTGGAAGTTGGAAGTTGGAAGTTGGAAGTTGGAAGTTGGAAGTTGGAAGAAAAAGGTTTGCACCATCATTCAGTTTTTTGTGCTTTTACTTCCAGCTTCCAACATCCAACTCAAACGGGGGTTAAAACATTGTGGCCAATTATCTGATCGACAGACGTAAAAACGCCAAAAACAAAAGCGCGGTAAACCGTCAGCGCTTTCTTCGCCGCCATCGCGCGCAAATCCGGCAAGCCGTAACGGAACGACTGCGCAAACGGGGTATAACCGATATAGAAAGTGGCGAAAAAATAGGTATTTCCGGCAAAGATATTAGTGAACCGATCTTTCATCATGGCAGCGGAGGTCAAAATACCCACGTTCTGCCAGGCAACAAGGAATTTATCGCTGGCGACCGGTTGCCCAGACCAGAGAGCGGTGGTGGTGGCAGTGGCAGTGACGCCAGCAATCAGGGCGAAGGCATGGATGACTTTGTGTTTGAAATCAGCCAGCAGGAGTTTCTCGATTTTCTGTTTGAAGACATGGCACTGCCCAATCTGACAAAACGGCAACTTGCAGGCAGCGAAGAGTTCAAACGTGTGCGCGCCGGTTTTGCCAGCCATGGCACACCAGCCAATATCGACGTGCTACGATCCATGCGCAACGCCAATGCGCGACGCATGGCAATGTCTATGGGCAAGCGACGGGAATTACGCGAAGCAGAAGACGCTTTGTCAGCCCTGCAAGGCCGCACCGACGACGAATCGGTACAACAGATTGCTCAACTTGAAGAACGAATAAATGGCCTCAGGCGTCGTATTGAAGGCGTACCCTTTATCGACGACTTTGATATTCGCTACCGGCGTCACATTAAAGAACCCGTGCCCACATCAAAAGCAGTTATGTTCTGTCTGATGGATGTTTCCGGTTCCATGGATCAAAAAACCAAAGATCTTGCCAAACGCTTTTTTATACTTTTGTATCTGTTCCTGGCGCGCAATTACGATAAAACGGAAGTGGTTTTTATCAGGCATCACACCACAGCCAAGGAAGTCGATGAAGAAGAATTTTTTTATTCGCGCGAAACAGGAGGAACGGTGGTATCAAGTGCGCTTGAATTAATGAAATCCGTTGTCGAGGCGCGTTACCCGGTAAGCGAATGGAATATTTACGGCGCTCAGGCTTCTGATGGCGACAACTGGCCAGAAGATTGCGGACGTTGTATTCAGTTACTCAACCAGAACATTCTGCCTCTGGTGCAATATTACTCATACATAGAAATTTCAAGCCGTGGCCCCAAGCCTTTGTGGGAAGCTTACAAACAAGTGCAGCAACAAATGCCGGAAGCCTTTGCCATGCAACATATCAGTGGGCCAGAGGATATCTATCCGGTATTCAGAGAACTGTTTGGGCGAGCGCAACAGGTGGCGTGAAATGAGCAATAAACGTTCGACGTTAGACGTTCGATGTTCGACGAACGGGCCAAAAACCAACCAGCACCTGGCCCCGTCCCTATGGCTTTTAAGGCCGAGCGCAGCAATGGCCAGTATCTTTTTCGTCCAACATCGAACATCCAGCGTCGAACATTCTTTTGGCATCCACGGAGTATTGTTATGAATAAACCCATCTCAACTGGCTCCGACTGGACTTTTGAATTGCTGGAAACCTACGACCGCGAAATCTCGCGTATCGCCGAAAAATACCGGCTGGACACCTATCCCAACCAGATTGAAATCATCAGTTCCGAACAAATGCTGGATGCCTATGCCTCCTCGGGAATGCCAATTAACTATCATCACTGGTCATTCGGCAAACACTTTATCAATATGGAAAATCAATACCGTCGCGGCCGCATGGGACTGGCCTATGAAATTGTAATCAATAGCTGCCCCTGTATTGCCTACCTGATGGAAGAAAACTCGATGTGCATGCAAGCACTGGTCATCGCTCATGCCAGCTACGGCCACAACTCGTTTTTCAAGAACAACTACATGTTCAAAACCTGGACTGACGCCGAGTCCATTATCGATTATCTCTTGTTTGCGCGAAATTTTATTGCCGAGTGTGAAGAACAACATGGCATAGATGAGGTAGAAGCTTTGCTGGACTCGTGCCACGCCCTGATGAATTATGGCGTAGACCGCTACAAACGCCCCTACCCGATTTCGGTGGAGGAAGAAAAAAACCGCCAGCAAGAACGCGAAAAGCACCTGCAACAGCAAGTCAATGAATTGTGGCGCACTATTCCGGTAAAAGAACAGGTTGAAGAAAACGGAGCTTACCCCGGGTTTCCTTCAGAACCGCAAGAGAACCTGCTCTATTTTGTGGAAAAAAATGCGCCCCTGCTGGAACCCTGGCAAAGGGAAATTGTGCGCATTACTCGCAAAGTTGCCCAATATATGTACCCGCAGCGGCACACCAAGGTAATGAACGAAGGATGGGCCTGTTTTTGGCATTTCCACATTTTGCACGAACTCTATCGCGAAGGTCTGGTGGATGACGGTTTTATGATGGAGTTTCTGCAGCATCATACCAACGTAATCTATCAACCACCTTACGACTCTCCACACTACAACGGCCTCAATCCGTATACCCTTGGCTTTGCCATGATGCAAGACATAAAACGTATCTGTGAAATCCCGACCGCGGAAGACAAGACCTGGTTTCCGGATATTGCCGGCAGCAACTGGCTGGACACACTGCACTTCGCCATGGAGAACTTCAAGGATGAAAGTTTTATACTGCAATTTTTATCCCCCAAGGTAATACGGGATCTCAAGCTCTTCACGATTGTCGATGACGCCCAAAAGGATCACCTGGAAGTCGGCGCCATACATAACGATCAAGGCTACCAAACGATTCGGGAAGATCTCGCCGCAAGCTACAACCTGCAAAACACCGAACCAAACATCCAGATTACCGAAGTTAATATGCGCGGTGATCGTGCCCTTACCCTTGAGCACCTGCAATATCAAAATCGACCTATGGGTGACAGCACCCAACAGGTCCTTCATCACCTCCATCGACTCTGGGGCTTTGATGTCAAACTTGACTCCATTGCCGACGGCCGCGTTACTGACACATACCGGTTTCCCCAACAAGAATCTGAAGAAGTGGAAGAAGCCTGACCGGGATATGGTAGGCTGAAGCGCCAATTGCAAGTGCCGTTGCCGGGCTGAAGCCCGACCTGCAACAGCCGAATTTACGTTTAAACACGATCAATTACCGATTTATTTCATTTATATGGCAAATCCCAATTCACTCTCCCGGTAAAACCCTCTAAAATTATCAACGAATACCGATCACCACTTTGCCAGTCGGCAAGTGATGTTGTGTTGATTTTTCACTGAGCTACGTGGTACCAAAGCGTTGAAACCGACAGATATTTCCGATCCAGAGTACTTCCACAAAGTTGTAGATTGTCAGTATGCCTGCCCTGCCCACACGCCGGTGCCAGAGTATATTCGCCTTATCGCGCGCGGTCGTTACAGCGATGCCTATATGCTCAACTGGGAATCGAACGTGTTTCCCGGTGTTTTGGGTCGCACCTGCGACCGTCCCTGTGAGCCCGCTTGCCGGCGAGGCCGAGTGGAAGAAGAGCCCGTAGCCATCTGTCGACTAAAGCGCGTAGCAGCCGACTTTAAAGACGATATCAGGCAAAAACTGCCGAAAGCAGGTGACAACAACGGCAAAAAGATTGCTTTGGTTGGCGCGGGCCCGGCATCCCTTACCGTCGCCCGCGATTTGGCGCCACTTGGCTACGAACTCCATATATATGATGAGCAACCGAGCGCTGGCGGGTTTATGCGCAGTCAGATTCCGTCATTCCGCCTGCCCGAGTCGGTACTCAACGAAGAAGTCGATTACATTCTGGATATGGGCGTTATTACCCGGTTCAATTCCCGGGTCAGCAGTTTGAAAGACCTGCTTGCCCGCGGCCCCGAAAAAAACAACTACGACGCTGTATTTATCGGTTCCGGTGCACCCCGGGGTCGCGATCTCCCCAAATTGCCCGGGCGCGATGCAGGTGCCGCCAACATCCACATTGGTATTGACTGGCTCTCCAGCGTAGCCTTTGGGCACGTTACAAATATTGGCAAACGGGTCATCGTACTGGGTGGCGGCAATACTGCCATGGACTGTTGCCGTACCGCACGCCGTCTCGGCGGCGAAGACGTAACCGTCATTGTGCGCAGCCCGGCCAGCGAAATGAAAGCGTCCCCGTGGGAAATCGAAGACGCAAAACACGAAGACATTCCGTTTATAGACTGCCATGTGCCGTTGGAATTTGTCGTTGAAGAAGGCAAGCTTGTGGGCATGCGCTTTGACAAGGTAAAAGCAGTCTACGACAGCAAGGGCAAACGCACACTCGAGTCTACCCGCGAAGAGCCTCAGTTTTTTCCCTGCGATGATGTATTAATGGCCATCGGCCAGGAAAACGCCTTTCCCTGGATCGAGCGCGACATCGACATCGAATTTGACAAGTGGGAAATGCCAGTAGTGGATAAGGCCAGCTTTCAGTCCACAAATCCGAAAGTATTTTTTGGCGGTGACGCTGCCTTTGGTCCGCAAAATATTATTACCGCCGTTGCCCATGGCCATCAGGCGGCAATATCCATTGATCTGTACTGCCACAACGAGCCTGTTGACAATCGGCCTGCCCCGGGAACCAATCTGGTTTCGCAAAAAATGGGGGTTCATGAATGGAGTTATGACAATCAAACTACCGATGATAAACGCTTTGTGGTGCCCCTGGCAGACAAGGCCTGCGCCCTGAGCGACCGCAAACTGGAAGTCGAGCTGGGCTTTGATCTGACAACGGCGTTGCAAGAAGCGGAACGCTGTCTCAATTGCGATGTGCAAACGATATTTACCGAAAGCCGTTGTATCGAGTGCGATGCGTGCACCGACATTTGCCCAACGGCCTGCATCAACTTTACCGCCAACGGCGGCGAAGAAGATTTGCGCCAGCGCCTTAATGCGCCGGCTGACGTACTGGAACAACCATTGATGATTTCCGACACGCTAAAAACCGAACGGGTAATGGTGAAGGACGAAAACGTGTGCCTGCATTGCGGGCTGTGTGCTGAACGCTGTCCTACCGGCGCCTGGGATATGCAGCAGTTTGAATACAACGTCACCAGGGCGGGGGCTATGCAATGCAAGATATGAATAACGCAAGCACCCCCGCACGAGATGCCAGCAACGACTTTGTCATCCGTTTTGCCAACGTCAATGGCACCGGTTCAGCCAGCGCCAACCACATGTTCGCGAAAGCCATTTTTCGAATGGGCATTCCGGTCAGCCCAAAAAATGTTTTTCCATCCAATATTCAGGGCTTGCCCACCTGGTACGAGGTGCGGGTAAGTGAACAAGGCTACCTCGGTCGACGCGGTGGCGTGGACATAATGGTTGGAATTAATCCACAAAGCATGGAGCAAGATGTTCAATCGGTGGACCCTGGCGGCTATTTTGTATATGACAACACCAAACCGCTCGATCTGCGACTACAGCGCGACGATATAAATTATATCGGTCTGCCGCTCACCAACATTTGTCGACGCGAATACAAAGACCCCCGACAACGACAACTGTTTAAAAATGTTATTTATGTGGGTGCGCTCGCCGCATTGCTGGATATTGAATTTGCTGTATTAACCGGTCTGGTGAGTGATCAGTTCAAAGGCAAGGAAAAACTCATTGCCCCCAACATCCATGCACTGGAACTCGGCTATCAGTACGCTCGGGAAAACTACAGCTGTCCGCTTGGCGTTCGTGTCAAACGTTGCGACAAGGTAAAAGACAAAATTCTGATGGAGGGTAATGCCGCGTTGGGCCTCGGTGCAATATACGGCGGCGCTACTGTAGCTGGCTGGTATCCCATTACGCCATCAACGTCGGTGGTGGAAGCCTTTGAAAAATACGCCAAACGATTGCGCATTGACCCGGGCAGTGGTGATAAAAAATTTGCCATCGTGCAGGCAGAAGATGAACTGTCCGCTATCGGTATGGTTATCGGCGCCAGCTGGAACGGGGCACGCGCATTTACAGCCACCTCTGGCCCCGGCCTGTCACTAATGAGTGAATTTCTCGGCCTGGCGTATTTTGCTGAAGTTCCCGCAGTATTGTTCGACATTCAACGGGCAGGTCCCTCCACGGGTATGCCAACTCGCACCCAGCAATCTGACGTCTTGTCAGCGGCCTATGCGTCCCACGGCGATACCAAACAGGTACTGTTGTTTCCGGCCAACCCAAAAGAGTGTTTTGACATGGGCGCCCGCAGTTTTGATCTGGCAGAACATTTACAGACGCCAATTATTGTCTTGAGCGACCTGGACCTGGGCATGAACGACCAACTGTCCGAGCCGCTGGCATGGGATGACAAGCATAAATACGATCGTGGCAAAGTATTGAACGCAGAAGCACTGGAAAATGCCGCGAACCCGGTGGGCCGCTACCGCGATATTGACGACGACGGTGTCTGCTACCGAACATACCCGGGCACACACCCCACCAAAGGAGCGTTCTTTACTCGCGGTACATCCCGTGATGAAGATGCTATTTACACAGAACGACCCGAAGCCTATACACGCAATATGAAGCGCCTTCTCAAAAAATGGGAAACGGCAAAAAAATATGTTCCCGGCCCAGAGTTCTACCCGCGCGGCACAGGTAGCGAAATATCGGAAACCGGTATGGTTTTTTTCGGGACCAGCACCGACGCCGCTCTTGAAGCACGGGATATGTTGGCGGCAGAAGGCATTGAGCTGGACGCCATGCGTATTCGCGCATTTCCGTTTAACGCCGAGGTAGAAACCTTTATCGCCGAACGTAAAAATGTATTTATTATCGAACAAAACCGCGATGGTCAAATGCGTACGCTGCTGATGAACGAGTGCGGAATTGACCCTGCCAAACTGATTCCATTGCTGCATTATGACGGCATGCCCATTTCAGCCCGGGATATAGCCATACATATTCGGGCAACCCTGCTGCCGGAGAACAACATCACTCCCCTGCGCAAAGACTCAGTGGAAGGAGCTGCCCGATGACATACCAGCGCCCCAATTTTCGCCATCCACAACAAGCGACCAACGAACTGGGCTACACCAAACGCCAGTATGAAGGTTCGTTGTCAACACTTTGTGCAGGCTGCGGTCACGACTCAATCAGCGCGTCACTTATTCAGGCTTGCTTTGAAATGTCGATAGAACCGCACAAGGTTGCCAAATTATCGGGTATCGGCTGCTCCTCGAAAACACCCAACTATTTTCTGGAAAATTCCCACGGTTTTAATTCCGTGCACGGCCGTATGCCTTCCGTCGCCACTGGTGCCAATGTCGCCAATCGGGAGCTTATTTATATCGGCGTGTCCGGAGATGGCGACAGTGCGTCCATTGGCTTTGGCCAATTTGCCCATGTTGTGCGCCGCAACCTGAATATGCTTTATATCGTTGAAAACAACGGCTGCTATGGTTTGACCAAAGGCCAGGATTCAGCCACTGCCGATGTTGGCTCGGCCAGCAAAAAAGGTGTGCCCAATCCATTTGAGCCCATCGACCTGTGTGCCATGGCACTGCAACTGGGTGCAACCTTTGTAGCGCGCAGTTTTTCAGGTGACAAGGAGCAACTGGTTCCCCTGATGAAAGCCGCAGTTGCCCACAATGGCTTTGCCTTTATCGATATTATTTCACCCTGTGTCACATTCAATAACAATGTCGCGTCTACAAAAAGCTACGACTACGTGCGCGAACACGTCAAGGAAGCAGGTATCGTTGATTTTGTACCGATGAAGGACGAAATTACCGCCAGCTATCCGGCTGGATCTACCGAAGAACTCACCATGCACGACGGCTCGGTTATTCACCTGTCCAAAGCCGACGACCAACTGGATGTATTTGACCGGCAGAGTGCGTTAAACGCTATTCATCAATACAAACGCCGCGACGAAGTGTTAACCGGATTGCTATTTATGGCAAAAAACAGTGCCGAGTTTCACGAAACCATAGGTACGGTAAAAAAACCGTTGCGCGATCTTACCGAAGTAGACCTGTGTCCCGGCAGCAATGTGCTGGACGCTATCAACGAAAGCTTGCGGTAACCCCGATTACTGGCAGCACGCAGAGCTTAGTCTGCCTGCTGTCGCTCTGCCTCATTCAGGTGAAGCCAGTTTTTGTCAGGCGCGGATTTGATATGCAAATCCCGTTGCGGGAACGGAATAACGATATCATTTTTCTCCAACGCATCATGAATGGCGATAAGATAAACAGATGTGACTGGCCCGGGACGTTTAACCCAGTCACCGGTTACCCAGATCATCAGAGAAAAGTTCAGGCTGCTGTCACCAAATTCTGTCATCAACACAGCTGGTTCCCGGCCTTTTTCGATATAGGTTAACGGTAAATCTTTTACTGCTGCCAGAACCACGTCCTGTACCCGAGAAGGATCCGAACCGTATGCTACGCCAAAATCAATAGCGAAACGCCGATAGTCATCTCCCAGTGTCCAATTTATCAAGCGCCCGTTAATAAGCTCTGCATTCGGCACCAGGATATCGGCATTATTTAATGTACGCACCCAGGTAGCACGAATGCCTATCTCTTTAACTTCCCCCATTAAATTGGAATCCAGCTCAATGAAATCGCCTATACGCAAGGGCTTTTCAAACAGAATAACGATACCCGAAACAAAATTATTGACTATATTTTGCAAACCAAAGCCAATGCCCACACCGAGAGCACCCGCCACCAACACCAACTTGTCCATACTGAAGCCGAGGGTCGACAACGCGATCAACACACCGATCAGAATAATCGCATAACTGAGCAGGCGTGTAAGTGTATATACGCGACTTGCAGTTGCGCGGTCTCTGTCCGCCGCCAGTCGATTCAGTGCTCGACCAAGATAGCGGGCAAGCAATAAACTCACGACAACAATCAGCAAGGCAGACAATAATTCCGCCACGCTTAACGAATACTCACCAACCTTGATTAATTCTATTTCCAGCCAACCAGTTACCGTTTCTCTCATTGTTTTTCACTCTCTCTGAAGCGCCACCTGAAATTATAACCACCGGTTTTTTCTGAACAGCACCAACATAGTAGTTGCTACCGTTAGCATCACACCGAGCAACACAAAATAACTGCCGCGCCAATGCAATTCCGGCATATGTTCAAAGTTCATGCCATACAATCCGGCCAGAAAACTCAAGGGCACAAATATTGCCGTCAAAACTGTGAGAATACGCATGGTTCGATTCAATTCGTGGGACGAAAGAGAAATGTAACCATCCACCAGATCTCCGGCTACTTCGTAATACATACCACTGAGTGAATTAAGCCGCTCGTATTTTTCATATACATCGTTTATCAGATGTCGATATTCGTCAGATCCGGGGTTGAAAATCGGCGACTCCAGTTCTCGCAACGCTTCAAACACTCGAGCATGATAATTGAAAATCCGCCGTAATTTGCGCAGGCGTGTGCGATAGCCCGTTAGTTCTCGCATCAAGGTGTCATCCGGTTTTTCCTGGAGACTATCCTCGAGCTCTGACAACCTGGGTTCAAAACTGAGCAATAATTCCAGATAACGTTTTGCCGCGGTAGCGGCAATTTCCAGCGCCAGACGAATACCACCAGATTTAAACAGGCCTGGCAACTGATCATTATTCGACCAGTGATCAATACTCACCGACACGCCATTACGGCGTGTCACCAACAGAGTTGGCCCTGCAAACAAAGCAATTTGTATGGTGCCAAACTCCAGGTCGCGACTCTCGGCATCAAGTCCTCGCAAAAGAATAAACAAATGGTCATCAAACAGTTCCTGCTTGGGAGGGTGCCGCTGCCGTTGTGCGTCCTGGATCGCCAGAGGATGCAAGCCAAGTGACTCCAGCAATTGCGATTCGGAGGTTTGCTCCTCCTGATACAGGTCTATCCATAAACGGCTGCCAGGGCTCGCTTGCCAACGACTGATCAGCTCTTCACCGCCCCTTTCCAGCTCACCACCAAGCTGCTGCCATACGGTTCTTATCATGGCACTATCCTTTTGCTTGTTATTGACTCGACAATATCACAATTTCTGTGCCCTGCCATTCCAGGAGTGGCCCTGACCAATGAAATGCATCGCAAAGCCAAAATTCGACAACGCCAGCCAGAATCCTTATAGAATAGGCCAATGAAAATCTATTTGGTGGGCGGCGCAGTTCGCGACGCATTATTGGGTTACCCTTGCCACGAACGGGATTGGGTCGTAGTGGGCTCTACTCCTGACGAAATGACGGCGCAAGGGTATCGAGCCGTGGGCAACGATTTCCCGGTCTTTTTGCACCCGGATACCAATGAAGAGTACGCGCTGGCCCGCACCGAGCGCAAAACATCCCCCGGCTATACCGGCTTTCAGTTTCACGCATCTCCCGACGTCACACTGGAAGAAGACCTCAAACGTCGTGACCTGACTATCAATGCAATTGCCCGGGACAGCAACGGTAAGCTGATAGACCCCTGGGGCGGTCAGTCTGACCTGCAAGCCAAAGTGCTGCGCCATGTGTCAGAGGCATTTGCCGAAGACCCGTTGCGGGTTTTGCGCGTGGCACGCTTTGCCGCTCGCTATCACCACCTTGGTTTTACCATCGCACCCGAAACCCTGAAACTTATGAAAAACCTGTCTGCCAGCGGCGAACTGCAAGCCCTGACCGCAGAACGCGTCTGGCAGGAAACTGAGCGGGCGTTGGCGGAACGGTCACCACAGGTATTCGTTCAAGTGCTGCGTGACTGCGGTGCGCTCAAGGTTCTGTTGCCCGAGGTAGATCGTCTGTTTGGCGTGCCACAACGCGCTGATTACCACCCCGAGATTGATACCGGTATTCACGTTTTGATGGCTCTGGAGCAGGCCGCCAAACTCAGTGACAGCGCCACTGTACGTTTTGCCGTACTGGTTCACGACCTCGGCAAGGGCACCACTCCAGATGATGTATTACCGCGCCACATCGGCCATGAAGAGCGCGGCGTACCCCTGGTAAAAAGCCTCTGCCAGCGCCTGCGGGTACCCAATAACTTCCGCGACCTGGCTATAGCTGTAACCCGCTTCCATTTATTGTGTCACAAGGCCACAACCCTGAAGCCGAAAACGATTTTGAAGCTGCTGAACGGACTGGACGCCTTTCGTCGGCCAGATAACCTGGAACCATTTTTGTTGAGTTGCGAAGCCGACGCCCGTGGCCGCAAGGGATTGGAGGCAAACACCTACCACTCCGGACAGTGGCTGCGACAGGTTTTCAAGGCACTTCAGCAAGTTCGCGCCACCGCCTTTGTCGAACAAGGTCTGAACGGCAAGGAGATAGGCAAGGCAATTGATCAGCAACGTCTGCAGATTATTGCGGATCTCAAACCATGATCAACCACCCTGTCGCTCTGATAACCGGCGCCGCCCGCCGTATTGGAGCCTGTATTGCCCGCACCTTGCACCGCGAGGGCTATAACGTCGCCCTGCATTACCACCGGTCGGAACAGGACGCAAAAGTCTTGCGCGACGAACTCAATCAACAACGACCGGATTCTGCCATTATTTTTCAGGCAGACCTCGCAGACGTGCCACAAGTACAACAACTGGCGCTTGATACAGTAGCTCACTATGGTCATGTCAACCTGCTGGTCAATAATGCTTCCAGCTTTTACCCGACACCGCTGGAGAGCGGAGACGAATCGCAGTGGGATGATCTGATGGGCAGCAATCTCAAGGGGCCGTGGTTTCTTTGTCAGGCACTGGCAGAAACACTGCGGGCAAGCAAAGGGACCATCATTAATCTTGCCGACATTCACGGCGACCAACCCCTGAACAAACATTCTATTTATTGCATGGCAAAAGCCGGTAACCGCATGCTCACCAAATCGCTGGCCAGGGAACTGGCTCCCGACGTTCGAGTAAACGGCATTGCCCCGGGAGCCATCTTGTGGCCGGAAAAGGAAGCCGCCCTGAACACAGCGCAACAACAGGCTATTGTTGACAAAATTCCCCTCAACCGTTGCGGCTCACCAGACGATATAGCGCAAGCTGTTGTTTTTCTGGTGCGCGAGGCCAGCTATATAACTGGTCAGATAGTATCGGTTGATGGCGGGCGGCGGTTGTCGTTTTGATTTGAGTTGGAAGTTGGAAGTTGGAAGTTGGAAGTTGGAAGTTGGAAGTTGGAAGTTGGAAGTAAAAGCAAAAAGTTTACTGATGTAAAGTAATGCGCTAAACGAGAAGACCTTCATGGTGGCCGAGCAAAGCGATGGCCAGAATCATTACCTTCCAACTTCCAACTTCCAACTCCCCCGACTTGATCTGAATCAAACAGGCTTCATCGGTCACATTTCGACCATTGAAAAGTGCCCGCAACGTTCCTATCTATTACTGCGGATAAGTCAGAAACCATTTTCAAGGAGGTGCATCATGACTTTAATTCCACGCGATGACTTTTTTGATCTGGACCAGTTTTTCGACAACTTCTGGTCCCCGGTGCGCAGGGACGATTCCCGTCTGCAAGGCTTTTTTTCGCCTCGGGTAGACATCGTCGAAAAGGATGACCACTACGAAATCAGCGCAGAATTACCCGGCGTAAATAAAGATGATGTTCATGTAACGCTGGAAAACGGCGTCTTGACTTTGCAGGCAGAAACATCCAAAGAAGACAAGGAAGAAAAAGACGGCCAGGTAATCCGGCAGGAACGTCGGTACGGCAAATTTATGCGCAACTTTAACCTGGGCAACAATGTGCACGAAGAGGACATCAGCGCAAACTTCAAGGATGGTGTGCTGACCTTGCGTGCGCCCAAAATACCGGAACAAGTGCCGGAAAAACGGCGTATTGATATCAAGTAAGCTCGAAGTTGGAAGTTGAAAATGAGTATGGGTGGATTATGCCAGGCGGTATAATCCACCCTGAAACCAGTGCCTCTTAACGCCGCCGCAATACCGATGCGTTCAGCTCTGCGAGGCTGGTGCAACCCAGCAACTTCATGTCCAGTTCCAGTTCGCTACGCAGCAAGCTGAAGGCACGCTCCACACCACTTTGTCCCCCGGCCGCCAGGCCGTAAAGATAAGGTCGGCCCATCATACAGGCCGATGCACCCAGCGCCAGCGCCTTGATCACATGCGTACCACGGCGAATGCCACCATCCAGTATCAGCTCTACCCGGTCACCCACAGCCGCCGCAATATCGGGCAATACGTCAAATGGCGCCGGCGAGCTGTCGAGCTGGCGACCACCGTGATTGGAAATAATCACCGCCGACGCCCCCATATCCGCTGCGCGTCTGGCATCGTCAACCGACATAATTCCTTTTATCGCGAACGGGCCATCCCACTCCTGCATCAGCAATTCGGCGTCCTTCCAGGTCACTGTCGGATCAAACTGGTGACTCGCATACTCCAGCAGACTTCCCACCTCGCTGCTGCCCTCACTGATCTTGTGCACCACGTTGGCCAGCTCGATTTTTGGTGTGGTCAGTTTGTGATATACCCAGGATGGATGCGCAACAATATCCAGCAAACTCATCAAGCTCAGCCTGGGTGGCAAGGTCATGCCCGTACGCAAATCCCGTTCGCGATTACCGTGAGCTGGCAGATCTACTGTCAGGCAAAGTGCATCAAATCCGGCCGTTTTGGCGCGTTGTACAAATTCCCGGCTCAATTCCCGATCGCGGTGCACATACACCTGGAACATTTTCGGGCCGTCGGTAACTGCACCAATGTCTTCAATGCTGGTGGTCGCCAGGGTGGACAACGAATAAAACATGCCATTGTTACCTGCGGCTTTCGCCACCGCGCGTTCACCATCGTGATGAAACATGCGCGACATACCGGTGGGCGCACAGATTATCGGCCAGTCAACCTTTTGACCGAGAACAGTGGTGGACAGATCAATGTTTGAAATATCCACCAACACACTCTGTATCAGACCGTAATCATCAAATGCCGACGAATTACCACGCAATGTCACCTCGTCGTCGGAGCCACCATCAATATAATGAAACATG
Source organism: Porticoccaceae bacterium (assembly GCA_050289385.1). Taxonomy (GTDB): domain Bacteria; phylum Pseudomonadota; class Gammaproteobacteria; order Pseudomonadales; family Porticoccaceae; genus JBNKFQ01. The sequence goes on from JBNKFQ010000148.1 coordinate 49,547, forward strand.
GACGCTGGCAACTTGCGTTTGGCCAATTTGCGCAGGTCGAATATATTGTGGCAACTTTTCAGCTTGCGGGTGAACGTCATAAATGTATTTCCGGTTCAGGTGTGCGATGCACTCGACGAAATACGCTTGCCGTGCCAGACAAAATCCACAACCCAGAGCTTTTGTTTGCTTTTGTCGTATTCACTCCAGAGTTGCCGGTAACTTTTACCTTGTGTGGGATGCATGTCATTTGGCGCCAGCTCTGCCAGTGGCTGCAAGACAAAAGCGTTATGCACTATTTCTTCACGCGGTAGTTTTACACCGTCAATATCTCCGGTCTGACGGTCATAGGCAAGAATATCCACATCCAGGGTTCGCGAGCTGAAACGAGCGCCGCTGCGACAACGACCATGCTGAAACTCTATGTCGCGCAATTCTCCAAACAAGTCTCCGACACTTAACTCTGTCTCCAGGCCGACGACAAGATTGTAAAACGGGTCACCATCAAAACCGACCGCTTCACTTTCATAAATCGAGGAAATTCGCAGCTCACCAAACCGCGATGCCAGTATATTCAGCACCGACTCAATATTTTTATCGCGGTCGATATTACTGCCAACACTCAGATAAACCCGTGCCATCAGGATCGCGACCCGCGCTCAATCAACAAACCCACATCTCTGGAACCACGTACCGCCCCCGGCTTGCTCAACCGCAGTTTCAACCAGGGCACGGCAAATTCCTGCTGCACAATCGCGGCAATTTTTTCCGCCATGGTTTCCACCAGCAGAAACTCGCTGTCCTCGATAAAGGCAATCAGCCGCTTGGCAACAGCCTTATAATCCAGGGCGTACTGTATATCGTCTGTCTCAGCCGCTTTGCTTATATCCGTTGCCATTTCCAGATCCAGGCTAATGGTTTGGCGCACCTCGCGCTCCCAGTCAAAAATGCCGATGATAGTGTCCACACGCAAATCGCGGATGTATACGATGTCCATGTTTTTTCCCTGAATTGTAAAAAATGGTCGCACGTCGGTAGTCGCACGTCGCACGCTAAAACCCCAAAAGCCATATGCCCGAATCAAATGTTCGCTTGCAAGACCTCTGTCCCGAGCCGAGCGCAGCGATGGCACGGATCATTAGCGTGCGACGTGCGACTACCGACGTGCGACCTCTCCAAGACTATCCAGCGCCCACCGCGGATGTGTCTGTACACTCAGTGATTCGTGTTCACCCGCGAGCAAACGCTGGCAGCCGGCATAAGCGATCATGGCGCCATTGTCGGTACAAAATTCATGACGCGCATAAAATACTTGCGCATCCAGTTTCGCGACTAACTGTTGCAGCCTTTGCCGCAAGCGCACATTGGCGGCCACGCCACCGGCAACCACCAACGTGCCATAACCGGTGTGTTCCAGTGCGCGACGACACTTTATCGCCAACGTATCCACTACCGCCTCCTGAAACGCACAGGCAATATCCGCCAGCGTTTGATCATTCGGCAAGACATCATCGCCACGATGCTCAGCAACAGTGTTCAAAGTGTGGGTTTTCAACCCCGAAAAGCTGAAATCCAGTCCCGGTCGATCGGTCATGGGCCGCGGAAACCGGAAACGCGTCGAATCACCGCTCTCGGCCAATCTGGCCACCGCCGGGCCACCGGGATAATCGAGATCCAGCATCTTGGCAACCTTGTCAAAGGCTTCGCCAGCGGCATCATCCAGAGACTCACCCAGTATCTGGTATTGCCCAATACCAGACACGGCAACCAGTTGCGTATGCCCACCGGATACCAGCAGGGCCACAAAGGGAAACTCCGGCGGCTTCGGCTCCAGCATTGGCGCCAGCAAATGCCCTTCCATATGGTGCACGCCCACTGCCGGAATATCCCAGGCATAGGCCAGCGACCGCCCCAGGCTGGCGCCCACCATCAGGGCGCCGATCAGCCCTGGCCCGGCGGTATAGGCAATGCCGTCAATGTGTTCACGCGAGCAGCCGGATTCAGACAAAACCTCTTCGATCAGGGGCAAAAGCTTGCGAACGTGATCGCGGGACGCCAGTTCCGGCACCACACCACCGTATTCGGCGTGCAGTGCGACCTGACTGTACAGTGCATGCGCCAGCAACCCGGCTTCGCTGTCGTAGACTGCTACGCCGGTTTCGTCGCAAGAGGTTTCAATCCCCAGTACACGCATATATCACACCCTGTTTGGCAGTTCGGGGATGATACTGGCTTGGGGGGGAGTTATAAAGGCGGTCGCACGTCGCACGTCTGTAGTCGCACGCCAGAGATTTGTGCCATCGCTACGCTCGGCAGCGTGGGTAAGCCTTATGATGGTCTTGTGACTGGCTAACCTCGGCCTTGCTTTTGTTTTTAGCGTGCGACTACAGACGTGCGACGTGCGACCTCTATATCGACACCTGCAAACCTTGCCCCCTACCCCCATGCTTCCAGGCTCACCAATAATCGCCCGTTACCCCCTTTTTTCACTTTGCATTGCCCCACATATATGTATAGAATACGCGCCCTTCGGATGGCCCAAAGGCCATTTGCTATACTTTTTACTTACCGTATCGACTTACCGTATTTGTACAGGCCTGTTGATACACCTGACTGATACAACAGTTTTTGACAGAACAGAGTAGAGGATTACATGCCTTCAGTTCGCCTTAAAGAAAACGAGCCTTTTGATATTGCTCTGCGCCGTTTCAAGCGCTCTTGTGAAAAAGCCGGCATCCTGGCCGAAGTGCGTCGCCGTGAGTTTTTCGAAAAACCCACTTGGGCACGCAAGCGCAAGGCTGCTGCTGCGGTTAAGCGTCACGCCAAAAAAGTGCAGCGCGAATCACGCAAGTTTCAGAGACTGTACTAAGCAGACTCCTTCTGTTGTATTGCAAGCGCCGGTCAGTAGTGGTCGGCGCTTTTTGCGTTCCAGGAAACAGGGAACAGGGAACAGGGAACAGAAAAGTTTGATCGGCTGGCAGGCAGTGCCAGGTACCAGTATCCGGTCTCTGTAATTCGTTGTCAGGCGCGCATTGATCGCCCATACTTTTTATTTTGAGTTCGCCACAGGGAACAGATCTTATGAGTGACACCTTGAAAGCACAAATTAACGAAGCCATGAAAACCGCCATGCGCGCCCGGGACAAGCAACGCCTGGGCACCATTCGCCTGATTCAGTCAGAAATCAAGCGCATTGAGGTAGATGAGCGCATCGAACTGGACGACACCCGTTTGCTGGCCATCCTGGACAAAATGACCAAACAGCGCCGCGACTCGCTCAAACAGTACGAAGACGCCAACCGCGAAGACCTGGCCGCACAAGAGCGCTTTGAGATTGACGTTATCAGCCAGTTTCTGCCTGCCGCACTCAGCGATGCCGAACTGGAAACCCTGGTTGCCGACGCCGTTGCCAGTACCGGTGCATCTTCAATGGCCGATATGGGCAAGGTGATGGGTGTGGTTAAACCTCAGGTACAAGGCCGTGCGGATATGGGTGCAGTGAGCAAACTGGTGAAGGCGAAGCTGGGATGAAAAAGTCGGAAGTCGGAAGTTGGAAGTCGGAAGAGAAAGATTCGTGTCGTCGCTTCGCTCGACCGTGTTTTTGGCTTGGGCTTTTGGCTCTTCCTTCCAACTTCCGACTTCCGACTTCCGACTAAGCAAATTATGGCTGGCAAAATACCTCAATACTTCATCGACGACCTGCTGGACCGTGTCGATATCGTTGACGTAATCAACGCCCGCGTACAACTCAAAAAAACAGGCAAGAACTATTCTGCCCGCTGCCCTTTTCACGACGAGAAAACGCCGTCTTTCACCGTCAGCCCCGAAAAGCAGTTCTACCACTGCTTTGGCTGCAAGGCCAGCGGCAACGCCATCGGCTTTGTTATCGACTTTGACCGGTTTTCCTTCCCCGAAGCCGTGGAGCAACTGGCCCGCGATGTCGGCCTGGACGTGCCACGCGAAGAAACCACCCGCTTTGAAGACCTGCGCACCCGCCAGAAAAAGCGCCTGCATGAGACGTTGGGTCAGGCCGACCGCTTCTACCGCCAGCAATTGCGCCAACACCCCTCTGCGGCAACCGCCGTGGACTACCTGAAACAGCGCGGCCTTAGCGGCCAGATAGCGGCCACCTTCGGCATCGGCTTTGCCCCGCCCGGCTGGGACAACCTGCTCAATGAGATCGGCGGTTCCACCGATACCAACCACCTGCTGGCGGAAGCCGGGCTACTGATCGAAAAGCCCGAGGAAAACAAGCGTTACGACCGTTTTCGCAACCGCATCATGTTTCCGATTCGCGATACCCGCGGCCGCACCATTGCCTTTGGTGGCAGGGTTCTGGGAGACGACAAACCCAAATACCTGAACTCTCCGGAAACCCCCGTATTCCATAAAGGCCGCGAGTTGTACGGCCTGTACGAAGCCACCAGATCACAGCACGATCTGAGCAATGTCGTGGTGGTAGAAGGCTATATGGACGTGGTAGCGCTTGCGCAATTTGATATCCGCAACGCCGTCGCTACGCTGGGCACAGCCGTCACTCCGGCACACCTGGAAAAGTTGTTCCGCTACACCCCCGAAGTGGTGTTCTGTTTTGATGGCGACGTTGCTGGCAGCCAGGCCGCCCAGCGGGCGCTGGAAAACGCCCTGCCCCTGATGACCGACGGCCGCTCGGCCAGATTTCTGTTTTTGCCGCAAGGCGAAGACCCCGACAGTCTGGTGCGTCAAGTCGGGGCTGACGCCTTTAAAGACCAGATCAGGCAAGCCGAGCCGCTGTCACGCTTTCTGTTCCGCTTGCTGTCGGAAAACATTGACACCGAGACCCCCGATGGCAAGGCGCGTCTGGCCAAACTTGCGGCGCCATACATCAACAGCATACCCGAAGGTGTGTTCCACGAGCTGATGATCAGCCAACTGGCCTCCCTCACCGGGCTTGAAGCCAGTAAACTTGAACCACTGCTCAGCGACGGTGGTCGCCTGGTCAGGGAGCCCGATCCTGTTGCCCTGACCCCGCATGCTCCGGCACCGGAACCCGAGGCACAGCCCCCCGCGCCAATGCCCTCTGCGGACGACTACCCCGAGTCGTATCAGCCCACAAAGCGGCAGCAGCAGGCCAGCCCAACATCGGCCTATAGCACCGGGCGCATGAAGTGGACGCCAGAACGCACGATTATTGCCATTTTGCTCAATAATCCTCATTTAACCCCCGAAACCGGCTCTTTGAGTGAGCTAAATCACCTAAATGGGCCAGAAATCAAACTTTTTAAGGATTTAAGCGAACTTTTACGCAAACAACCGGACTATACTCTCAATCATATTTTGGGATATTGGCGGGGCGTATACGGTTCTGATCAGGGAGAACTGCTGGCAGAGATCGCCGCCAGCGATTTGTTGCGACCACCGGGCGATACCAAACGTGATGATACTACCGAGTTTAGTGACGCCCTGGCTCTGGTGAAACGGAAGGCGCAAAACAGTCTGCCACCGACACAGCAGCTCAGGGCTTTACTGGAACAAGAACACCTGCAGGAAGCAGACATTAAAACAATTTACAAAATTTGGCCGTCGATTAATCCGGAAGATCTGGACCAGGCGACACGAAACAAACTCAAACAACTCATTCAAGGAACGGCGAAATAGTTTAAAAATCAAGCAATCAGGCTTGGAATGGGCGCGACATGCCCCCATTATTTAGCTATAATCGCGCGTTATTTTTGTGCCATGCAACTACGGAACCAAATGACCGACACGAACCAGCAACAGTCCCGCATCAAGGAGCTTATTGCCAAAGGCCGTGAGCAGGGTTACCTGACTTACGCCGAGGTAAACGATCATCTGCCACAGGATATCTCTGATCCCGATCAGGTAGAAGATATCATTCAGATGATTAACGACATGGGTATCAACGTCTACGAGGCGGCGCCCGATGCCGACCAGTTGTTGATGACCACCGGTGACAACACTACCGACGAGATAGCTGCGGCCGAAGCTGCGGCTGCTCTGGCGGCGGTTGAAACCGAGCAACATCGCACTACCGACCCGGTACGCATGTACATGCGAGAAATGGGTTCGGTGGAGCTGCTGACACGCGAGGGCGAAATTGAAATTGCCAAGCGTATCGAAGACGGCGTCCGCGACATGTTGGCGGCCCTGTCGGAATGGCCCGGTGCGGTCGACAAGGTACTGGCCGAATACGACCTTATTGCCGAAGGCGAGCGCAAGCTGCCCGACATCATCAGCGGTTATCTGATTCCCGTTGACCACGTGCCATCTGCCCTTAATAAAGGTGCAGCAGCAGCCAATGATGATGACGATGATGACGAAGAGGAAGAAGACGACGAAAATGGCGGCCTGGACCCGGAAGAGGCGCGTGAGCGTTTCGAGGCCATTCGCAAGCAAAACGAAAAGACCAGGCGCTCTGTGTCGCGCAACAAGCGCAACAGCGATGCCGCCCGCAAGAGTCTGGAAGAGCTCGGCGACCTGTTCAAATATCTGAAGCTGACCCCACGCCAGCTCGAGCCTCTGCAATCAATCGCCCGTGAAACGCTGATTGCGGTGCGTCGCCAGGAGCGCGCCATCATGGCGCTGTGCGTCAAACAGGGCAAAATGCCACGACAACACTTTATTCGGCAATTTCCAGGCAACGAAACCAACGAAAAGTGGGTCAATGCCCTGATTCGCAGCAAAGCCGACTACTCGGAAAATCTGAAAGCACTGCAAGAAGATATTGTGCGCGGCCAGCGCCGCCTCAAGCAACTGGAAGAGGCTCACAACCTTGGTGTTGCCCAGATCAAGGAGATCAACCGTCGCATGTCTATTGGCGAGGCCAAATCACGCCGCGCCAAAAAGGAAATGGTAGAAGCCAACCTGCGGCTGGTTATTTCCATCGCCAAAAAATACACCAACCGCGGCTTGCAGTTCCTGGATCTGATTCAGGAAGGCAACATCGGTTTGATGAAGGCGGTAGACAAATTTGAATATCGTCGCGGGTACAAGTTTTCGACGTACGCCACCTGGTGGATTCGCCAGGCGATTACCCGCTCTATTGCCGACCAGGCGCGCACTATTCGTATTCCGGTGCATATGATCGAGACCATCAACAAGCTGAACCGCATTTCGCGGCAGATGCTGCAAGAGATGGGCCGTGACGCAACGCCTGAGGAATTGAGCGAGCGCATGGAGATGCCGGAAGACAAAATTCGCAAGGTGCTCAAAATCGCCAAAGAGCCGATTTCGATGGAAACACCGATTGGTGACGACGAAGATTCGCACCTGGGTGACTTTATCGAAGATATCAACATCCACTCACCGGTGGATTCGGCGACCAAGGAGAGCCTGAACGAGTCAACCAAGGAAGTGCTGAACGGGCTTACCGCACGCGAAGCCAAGGTACTACGCATGCGTTTTGGCATCGAGATGAACACCGATCACACGCTGGAAGAAGTGGGCAAGCAGTTTGACGTTACCCGCGAGCGTATTCGCCAGATTGAGGCCAAGGCACTGCGCAAGTTGCGCCATCCGTCGCGGTCTGAGCACCTGCGCAGCTTCCTGGATGAATAAAGCGGGTTGATTCCCTGGCTGTTGCCTTTATAATCGCTGCTCCCCTGATGGGGAGCAGTTGCGTTTAGAGAGCAGCAATGCCGAGGCAAAAGAACAAGCTTTAGTGTAAACGCCGGATTTTTGCTTGAGAGCAAGGCGCGCGATGAGAGAGTAAAGGAGCTTACACCGGTAAGTGACTGAGCGATCGAAGAGCAGCAACGCAGCTATCGGGGAAAAAGACAAGTTTACTTAAACGCAGTAATTTTGCCTCAGAGCAAGGCGCGCGACGAAAGAGTGAAGGAGCTTACATCCGTAAGTGACTGAACGATTGAGGAGCAGCAACGCAGCGCTGGGGGAAAAGAACAAGTTTAAAAAAGGGCCCATAGCTCAGTTGGTTAGAGCAGTCGACTCATAATCGATTGGTCGTAGGTTCAAGTCCTACTGGGCCCACCAGTCTTCGTTTTTTAAACCGCTTGCGGTTTAAAAAACTTCGCCTTGGCAAGCCTTGCCAAGCGAACCCGAAGGGGAAGACTGCCACGGCGAAGTCGCAGACGAAGACGGGCCAACATTACTACGCACTGCCACCTCAAGTTGCCGGCTCTACCCCATTACCCTCCCCCCTTCACCGGCTCTAGTTTTTGCGCACCAGCATTATTCACTCTGCTTGTTAGCCATTTTCTGCTCAAGAATATTATTCACAGCCCAGGACAACGGCCTGTCAATTTGCCGGGCCGATGCAACAAGTTTTTCCTTGAGATCGTGAGAAACTCGAATGGTGATAAATTCGGCTTTTTTCTGCCGAATACAGGGGGTTGAATTGTTTGATGCAGGCGGCGCTTTACCCGCATTTGATGTATCATCTCGCTCGGTCATAACGGATATCCTTGTATCTGTTGTGATTAGTCGTCCGTCCAGAGTGTTCACGCACTTTGGGCGGGCGCATTCGTTAAATATGCAGATTGTTTAAAGTCGTTTTTTCCGGCAATACAGCCCTCCTTTCGTTTGAATAACCCTAATACGCATACAGCCAACAAATC
>JBNKFQ010000149.1:0-9034 GCA_050289385.1 Porticoccaceae bacterium
GCCAGTACAACTGAAATAATAACGATTAATATCCTATTCATGGAACTCTCTTAAAAACATAACATTTGTATATCGCGCATGCGCGTTTTGCCGAATTTGATATTCGGCAGCCATCTCTAACCTTTTGATAATTAAATGGAAATTTTGATATCACCGATTCCCTCCGGAACAAAGCGAGTTTTTCCTGTTATCCAAAATAACCGGATCCGGTTATTTTATTTGCCAAATCTGTTACCCCTTGATTTTATTCAGTTTTCTCAGTGGGCTCGCTGGATAACGCGCACACAGCCAGTATAAAGCGCGCACGGAGTTTGACAATACCCCAATATACTGTATATTTAAACAGTGTATTTGTGTGCATAGGGAGATGCCCATGGCCAGTCCGTTTATTGAATCCATTCGACGTGATATTCGCCTTCGCGGATATAGCCTCCGGACGGAAAAAGCCTACCTCTATTGGATTCGCTTCTATATTAACTACTCGGGCAAACGGCACCCGGCGGAGATGGGGGCAGCTCAAGTCAAGGAATTTCTGAGCTTTTTAGCCAATCTGCGCCATGTGGCAGCCAACACCCAGAAGGTTGCCTTAAATGCTGTGGTGTTTTTGTATCACATATTTCTCGCAATTGACCTTGGTGATCCTGGTTTCTCGCTGGCGACCAAGCAACGATCATTACCTGCCGTACTCACTCAAGATGGGGTAGCACAGATAATCTGGGTCTCTTTCTGGCAGAAACAGACTGATTATTGAGCTGCTATACGGCAGCGGGCTTAGAATATCGGAGTGCTTACGTCCTGGAATCCAGGATATTGATATTAATAGACTGGCACTCATTGTTCGAAACGGTAACATGCAGCGCGCAATCCAAAACGCCGCTATGGGAATGGCTATTGCTTTAACTGCAGGATAGGTGATAGCAAGTACAACCCTGAATACCACCTAAAGCAAGCAATAACTTACCTCTGCCTCCCCCTTTTTTCGCCCCCCCCCCCTACTTCACACTATAATCCCGCGCCTCAAGACAAGCCCTCATAGCCCTCTGATAATCATCATACTTGCCCGCATACTGATCCGCCGGCACATTGCCACTGGCCCGGGTCGGGTCAAAACCGGTTTGCTCCACCCCCCAGCGGTGACACTGGTAACGGTCTTCCGCCTGCTGCTGCTCGCTCTGCCCTTTTTTGGGGTAAATAAACAACTCTTCAGATGCCGCCTCTTCCGGTTCCCTGATCGACTCTTGCCGGGGTTCCCGCGTAACCACATAACCCGGGCGGCTCGGTTCCCACACATAATAAACACCACCCGCGTAGTAATACGGCACACGACCAACCCACACCGTGGAGTAATAAGGCGGCAAATAGGGCACCACCAAACCCACTGGCGGCAACACCACCGTAAAGTGGCTGCCCGAAGGGCGATACCAGATACCGGCACTGAAGTAATATTGGTGACGGCCATCGGGCACCACATGATAATGCGGCGGCAAACGATTGATCACTCGACCGCGCGGTGGGTAATAACGATCGTGGCTGTGACGGCGATCCAGAACGTCACCACGACGCTCGGAGCCTGGTGGTTGCTTGCGACGCTGGTCTTCACCGGCCGACCACCCCGCTGCACTGCCACCCAACATCAAAAGCATTAACGTCACGCTCAGGCCACGACCGCGATAACTGTTCATAGTTTTCTCCTCGTTCTTATTCCGCAGCAACCGAATAACCGCGCCCCTCCAGACATGCCGCCATAGCTCGCCTGTAATTCGACGCCTGTCGCTCGATTCGCTGAATATCCTCTTGTTCCATCTGGTCGTAGTAGCGTTGCTGGTAGCGCGCTTCTTCCTGTTCCGCCGCTTCGGCAGCAGCACCCGCTACGGCGCCAGCGATCGCACCCACTACAGCACCTTCCGCCGTTTCGTGCCGTCGCGCAGTAATCGCACCAATTACCGCCCCCGCTGCCGCACCAGCCGCGACTTTTTCGCCGGGAGGTGACGCAGGCACCACCTGCACGCGCTGATGGGGCGCCAGGCCCGGTGCGCTGGGGTCAAAACCGCTCTGTCGCGCAGCCCACAGGTAGCACTCGTAGCGGTCGCGGTCCTGTTGCTCGGGGCTCTGATTGTTGGCGGGATAAAAGATCACCTCGGTAGCGGGCGGCGGCACCGCAGCGCGTTCTACCACCGCAGTGCGCGGCGGCATGGGTGCACAACCACACACCAGCGCGGCCAGAGCCAACCACAGCAATGGGGCGCACAAATAACGGAAAGCCATGGGTAACTTCCTGAAAAATTATTCAAAACTATTCTGGTCAGTTCGCGCAAATGCGATCTTGCTCTGTGTCAAGATTTGGTAACGCGCTGAGTGCTCCAAACCGGCATGTCCACAAATTGGCTATTGATTATTGGCCGTTGACCATTGGCCATTGCCTTTGGACTCCGTGAGGCAGTTTGAATAAAAACAAATGGCCAATGGTCAACGGCCAATTGCCAATGGTCAATTTTTGCTTTCCCGAAGCTGCTGGACCGAAAACTACAACCACAACATACAGCCCAACTCAAAGGGGTGAGCAAGCAGCGAATGGTAAGGGTAAACCCGCAACCGGTAATGCTTTAACCCACAACAATCCGGCTGCCAGTCGATGGCAAAGACTTTGCTGCCACGCTGTTGGTCGGCGCTCTCATCCAGTTGCAAACGCAGGCAACTGTGACTGGTGAATTCACCGTGCTCGACTTCGCCCACCAGGCACTCTACCGCGATATCGTCCGGCGCCAGACCATTGAGATTAACTCGCACCCGCATGGGTAGCGACTCGCTGAAAAACACTTCCGTCGCCGGAGCGTCAATGCGTTCCGCGTGTACGCCTGGCCAGCGCGCAAGCACCCGACGCTTCCACTCTGCCAAACGCTCCGCATTGTCAGCTTCTGCCATTCGCATACCTTGCCGCGCTGCCGGCAGGTATAGCTGTTGCAGGTACTCCTCTACCATGCGCTGCGCACTAAAGCGGGCAATAGTCGATTGCATTGATGCTTTTGACAACCGCACCCAGTTCAGCGGACAAGACTGGTTGCCACGGTCGTACCAGGCCGGTATCACCTGGTGCTCGATAATGTCCAGAATATCCGCCGCCTCCTGGCGGTTGCGGTATTCGGGGTCACAGTCGGGGTCGTGGGGCGACACTGCCCAGCCGTTATCACCGTTGTAACCTTCGTCCCACCAGCCGTCGCGAATGCTCAGATTTACCACACCATTCGCCCCCGCTTTCTGCCCCGACGTGCCGCACGCCTCACGGGGATATTCCGGAGTGTTAAGCCAGACATCACAGCCCGCCACCAGGCGTCGGGCCAGGGCAATGTTGTAGCCCTCCAGCAAAATCACCCGGCCAATAAAATCCGGCTGCAACGACTTTTCGTAAAGCAGCTTGATCAATTCCCGGCCGGGCTGATCGTCGGGGTGGGCCTTGCCGGCAAATACCAGTGCCACCGGACGCTCACTGTCGTTTACCAGACGCGCCAGCCGCTCTGCTTCCATAAACAGCAACCCGGCGCGTTTATAAGTCGCAAAGCGGCGCGCAAAACCGATCACCAGCACGTCGGCATCGGCGTCACCAACCACCGACAGGCTACGCTCGATCAGCGCCTGGCTCAAACCGTTGCGCTCGTGCTGGCAGCGCACCAGCTGTGCAATCTCGCGCAACAGTGTTTGTTTGATACTGCAGTGTACCCGCCACCAGGTTTCGTCGTCGATGTTGTCAACCTGGCGCCAAAAAGCGTCGTCGTTCAGATGCTGGCGCCATTCGGGAAGCTGCTTGTCGAACAGTTCGGTCCAGTCGCGGTCGAGAAAACTTTCCGTATGGATACCATTCGTGATGTAGCCGATCGGGTTTTCCTGCGGTGGCACCTGGGGCCACAGGTAACTTTCCATCTGCGCCGCCACCGCACCGTGAATACGGCTGACACCGTTGTGAAAACGCGACGCTCGCAGCGCCAGCGCGGTCATGTTAAAAGCGTGGTGGTCAACATCCGCACCGCCCAGTGCCAGCAGTTCATCGCCGGAAATTTTCAGGTCTTGCAAGTAGGAATTAAAGTGGTGACGCAGGGTATCGCGGTCGAAACAGTCATGACCGGCAGGGATAGGTGTGTGAATCGTAAATACGGTAGCGCCAGCGACCTGTTCCAGCGCCGTATCGAAATCGATACCGGCACGGCGCAATTCGACAACGCGCTCCAGCGTCAAAAACGCGGCGTGGCCCTCGTTGATATGCCACACCGCGGGCGCGAGCCCAAGCGCGCGCAAGGCACGCACCCCGCCAATGCCAAGAATCATTTCCTGCTGAATGCGCATGGTGCGGTCGCCGCCGTATAACTGCCTGGTGATATAGCGGTCGGTGGGGCTGTTGGCGTCAAGGTCGGCATCCAGCAGCAACAGGTCGATGCGCCCGGCCCGTACCCGCCACACTTGCAACACCACCTGACGATCGGCGATTGGCACCTGAACCCGCACGGTATTGCCGGTAGTGTCACAGGCTGGCGCGATGGGCAAACTGGTAAACGACCGACTGATACCGTGGGAAACCTGCCAGCCCTCGGCGTTGATGGTTTGCGCAAAATACCCCTGGTGGTAGAGCAGCCCCACAGCAACAAAGGGCATATTGAGGTCGCTGACCGCCTTGCAGTGATCGCCAGCGAGAATACCCAGGCCGCCGGAGTATATCGGCAGGCTTTCATGGAACCCGAACTCGGCACAAAAATAGGCGATCAGGGGAATGTCCCCGGTCGGTGGTTCGGCGCTGCAGTAGTCATCGTACCATTGCAGCGCAGCACGATATTTTTTCAGGTAGTTCGCGTCCAGTGCCGCGGTGCGGAGTTTGGCTTCGTCCACACGCCGCAAAAACAGTTTCGGGTTGTGGTTGCAAGCGCGCCACAGCGGGCGATCCAACGCTATGAACAAGTCCCGCAATGGTCGCCGCCAACTGTACAGCAGGTTGCCCGCCAGATCGTGCAGGCGTTCCAGCTGGGCGGGAATACGCGGTCTGACTTCCAGACTGAAATCGGTAGTACTCATGATGTCGGGGCCCATTTACAGAAACTGCATTAACAGGCTATTCAAACCGACGTACATGATAATAAATTGACTGCGATCAAATCCGCTGCATAACGACGATGATTTAGCGGACCCTGGACACAATGGTCACCTTCCCCTATACATTAAGGACGCCACTATCTACAACCGGTGCTGGGTTTCGTATTGAACGGTTTGGGTAGCAAGTGGACATCACAAGAGCCCTTGATCGATATCCCAATGGACAGGTTAAAAATTTCAGATATCACTGCCGATACGAAGGGCTTTCCGGTGCCGGTGGCACTGCTTATCGACACCGCCGGAAGAATCAGGCAGATCAACGCCAGCGGCTGTGAACTGTACAATTCCACGTGCAGCGACCTGATAGACACCAACTGGTTTGACCACTGTCTGCCAGAAGCCTGGCGCGAGGGTGCCCGGCATATTTTTATGCGGCTTATAGCCTCTGCAAGTGATGGCGCCAGTTATTACATTTGCCCGGCGCTCACCAGCACAGGTGAATCTCCTGTGCTGTCGTGGCATCTGAAAGTTTATATCGACCGTGGCGGCCATGTGGCAGGCGTCCTGGTCACTGGTGTGCGTATTGCCGAAAACACCGCCGAAACCAATTTTTTACTGCAATCAGCCGCGCGCAATCAGGCAGTACTGGACAACGCGATAGAAGCGATCATCAGCACCGAAACCGACGGTGTTATTACCTATGCCAACCGCACATGTGAAACGGTTTTTGGTTACCACGAGCAGGAACTGATCGGCAACAACATCAGCTGCCTGATGCCACAACCCTATCGCAGCAATCACAGTGACTATGTTCGCCACTATCTGGAAAGCGGGGAAAAACATATTATCGGTATCACTCGTGAACTCAACGCGTTGCGCAAGAACGGCAGTACAGTACCCATAGAGTTGACAGTTACCGAAATCAATGTCAATGGCATACCCAGCTTTACCGCCATCATACGCGATATCAGTGAACGCAAAATTGCCGAACGTCGTCTGAAAAGCAGTGAAGAAGAGACCCGGCAGGTACGCGATCGGTTGGCGATGATGGATCGTTTGCACATTGCCAGCGAAATGTCGACCGGTATTGCCCACGAACTGAATCAGCCACTGGCGGCGATCTCCCTGTACGCCCAAGCCGGTCGCAACCAGCTTCGCAACGGCGATTCTGACCCGGAAACGCTGACACAAATCCTCACCAGAATCGAAACCCAGGCATTACGCGCAGGCGATGTGATCCGCCAAATGCGCAGCCTGATCGGCAAACAGGAGTCCCGTTACGAACCCAGCGACATCAACAAATTAATAGAAAGTACCGTGGAGCTGGCGCAAGTGGACAGCGATGCCCGTCAGGTTCGTATCGACTGCTATCTGGATACCAAACTGCCGCAACGCAAGATCGTGCGTACCCAGATTCAGCAAGTGTTGATCAATCTTATTCGCAACGCTTGCGACGCGATGCACGCGATGCCATCGTCGCAGCGTCTGATTGCCATCACCAGTAGCGTGTCGGGCAGCACGGTCACCATTGCGGTGAGCGACCATGGCCCCGGTGTGGAAAAATGTTATCTCGACCGGATTTTCCAACCTTTTTTTTCCGGCAAACCATCCGGCATGGGGATGGGACTGGCAATCAGCCAGACTATTATCAAAAACCACGGAGGCGACCTGCAACTCAACCGGCACTACCGCGAAGGCGCCGAATTCCGTTTTACCCTGCCGCTCGTACCTTTGCCAAAGAACTGACAGCATGATCAAACAGCAAAGCGTTTTTATAGTTGACGACGATTCCGATGTGCTGGACGCAATGAGTGTACTGCTGCGTAGCAACGGCCTCACCCCCCGCGCGTTCCCGTCGGCTTATGAATTTTTGAGCAATTACCACGACGAACACGGCTGTCTGTTGCTTGATGTACGAATGCCCGACATGAGTGGTCTGGAATTACAGCGACACATGAAAAATCGCGGTATTGAGCTGCCGATCATTTTTATCACCGGTCACGGCGACGTACCAATGGCGGTGGACGCCATGAAAAACGGTGCCCTGGAATTTTTACAAAAAC
This sequence comes from Porticoccaceae bacterium, assembly GCA_050289385.1. Lineage (GTDB taxonomy): Bacteria > Pseudomonadota > Gammaproteobacteria > Pseudomonadales > Porticoccaceae > JBNKFQ01. The sequence goes on from JBNKFQ010000149.1 coordinate 7,137, forward strand.
CGTTTCGCGACCAGGAGTTGCTCGACTGCATCTACAATGCCCTGGAACTCAATCAACGCACCAGTGAAGAACGCGAATATATTCGCAAAATTCAGACGCGCATTCACAGTTTGACGCGACGTGAGCACGAGGTGATGGAACATATGGTGGCCGGTGAAATTACAAAGGTTATCGCAGCCGACCTCGGTGTCAGCCCTCGCACCGCAGAGCTGCACCGTGCTCGTGTGATGGAAAAAATGGGAGTGAGAACGCTGGCGCAACTGGTGCAAATGGTTGTTCATGCACGCGGCAACCAGGAGCAGGAAGGCAATACACAGCTTTAACCTTCTACACCGAGCAAAATTTCTTCAATCTCTTCGGTAATCTCTTCCTGGCGGAGAGCGTTCGCCTGCCGTTTCAATCCGGCAATTTTTTGCTCCAGATGTTTTACCGCCGCATCCAGGTGGGCAGCGCGCATCTCATTTTCACGCAGTAACGAGGCATGTAGTGCATCGCTGAGAGCAAAAAACAGGTAGTGCTCAACCAGCAAAGCGAAAAACCGTTGAGGCGCCAGCGTCAGCCAGGGTGGCGAACCGTATTTGTGTGGCGGCTTTGACGCCGCGACCGATTGGAACGGTGGCAGCAGGATATCGGTACTGATGTCGGGTTTTGCGTCGCCACCGTTATGGCGCAGTACCCTCAGCGAAAATCCGCCAAGGCGGTGTTGCAGTGCGACAAGGGTGTCGCTGAGTTCACCCAGCACCGCATCCATTTGTTGCGCAACCCGTGCCCCTTCCAGGCGGGACACAACTCGTGTGTCAGTAGCCAGCAACGTCTGCAATTTGGCGCCAACGACAATAATTTTAATCGCCCTGTCAGTGGGCAACTGCGGCAACAATGCGTGATTGAAATTGGCGCAAAAACCACGCTCCGAACCGATTACCACATACACGTTCGTGTTTTCACAGGAACTCGGAGACTGCGAAAAACCCGGTGTTTGTAAAAACCCCGGTAGCTGTAAAAAACCGGGGTAAAATGCACCAAAATCGGCAGCGATGCTATCAATATGATCTGCCAACAACTGACGGTTTTGTTGTTCTGCCTCCAGCTTGCGCAGCTCAATCCAGGTGAGTGCCTTCATGGAATTTATGATCTCGCGCATCTCTTTGAACTGATCGCGGTGTTCCACTAAAGCACGCCGCCGACTCACGGCTTCACCTTCCCGTTCTCTTCACTTTCCTCCCCCTCCCCACTATCTTTATCCTTTTTACTTCCTTCACTACCTCCTCCATTTTCTCCATCCTCAGCACTGTTCTCTGTTGCCGGCACGGCAGCGACCGCCTCCGGCAGCCACTGTCCGAGGGCAGCCAGCCACTGTTCGCGGGACGTTTCCAGTGTCAACTCGGCCTGTTCTACCTGAGCCTGCAATTGCGTCAGGCGTGGCGCCACTAACTCCAGTGGCCAGTCGTCGAACAGACCTTCATTAAAAGCGATCAGCCAAGCCAACTGGGTTGTTTCCAGCTGCAGCGCAAAACGCTCCTGGCGCAGAATTTGACGCAGCAGACGGCCCCGATCCAATGCCTTTTGCATGGATGCTTCCAGGCGCGCACCGAAACGGGTGAACACTTCAAGCTCCAGGAACTGCAAATAATCCAGCTTGATCCGCCCGGCTTCGAGCTTGATCGCCAGGTGCTGGGCCTGCCCGCCGATCCGCGACACCGAACGGGCAATATCAATGGCAGGCCGGAACCCCGAAACAAACAATTTGCGCTCCAGATAAACCTGACCATCGGTAATCGAAATCAGATTGGTTGGGATATAACCGGTAATATCACCTTGTTGGGTTTCGACAATCGGCAACGCTGTCATACTGCCACCACCGCAGGTGGCGTCGAGACAGGTAGCGCGCTCCAGCAGAC
>JBNKFQ010000150.1:0-7621 GCA_050289385.1 Porticoccaceae bacterium
AAAGTGACTCGCCCCCGGAGCGGGGAGCCAGACCCGCCGCAGGCGGCACACCCAACCACAGGGGCGAAACACCCCACCCCCCCAAAAAAAATCAACAAAAAAAAACCACCCTCTCAACAAGCACAATCTCATCAACCGACAAAACAGCCTTGTAAGCCAACACCTCCACCCCGGCAGCCACAGCCTCGCGCAAGGTTTTACCGTATTCGAAATCAATATCATCAGCGGGCATTACCCGATTGATACCGGAATGCTGCACACAAAAAAACAGTACGGCGCGATCCCCCCCGGCAGCGACATTCATCAGTTCCCGCAGATGTTTGGTTCCTCGAGCAGTTACTGCGTCCGGAAATAAACCAAGGCCATCGCCCATACCGAGAGTGACATTTTTTACCTCAACAAAACAACGTTGCGACGAATTTTCCAGCAATAAATCAATACGGCTATTCTCCTCACCGTATTTCACTTCACCGCGAATATCGTCATAGCCTTGCAATTCTGACACCACACCATTTTCGATAGCTTCGCGCACCAGTGCATTGGCGCGAGCTGTATTAACCCCCGCCAACGAAGCACCAGGCGTCGTAGCAATTTCCCAGGTACAGGGATATTTACGTTTGGGATTATCAGATCGAGAAAACCAGCACGGCCCATGCTCCACAACACAATTTTTCATGGATCCGGTATTGGGGCAATGGATCGTTATCTCTTTGCCGTCTGGCAACTGCACATCTGCCAGAAATCGTTTATATCTTTTTAATAAAATTCCCTGTTCCAGAGGTTGATCAAACTTCACAAATTTTTCACTCCCCCCTGCAATCTCTCCAGCGCCTGCTCCAGGCGCGGCATTGATTCTGTGTAAGTAAAGCGTACAAATTCATTCGCATGATAGTCACCAAAATCGGTGCCCGGTGTAAATGCCACTCCCTGCTCTTTCAGCATACGCCAGCAAAATGACTCACTATCGTCTGTAAAATTTTGCACACCGGCGTACACATAAAACGCCCCGGTGGGAACATGGTCTACGTGAAACCCGATATCTCGCAGCCCGGCCACCAGAAAGTCACGTCGCCGATGAAACTCTTCCCGGCGTTCCTCCAGGATTTCACGAGTTGCCGGACCAAGGGCCGCAAGGGCCGCGTACTGGGAAATACTCGGGCAGGAAATATAAAAGTTCTGTGCCAGAGTATTAATTCGATCCAGAGCCTCCTCTGGCACCACGGCCCAGCCCAAACGCCAACCGGTCATACCAAAGTATTTGGAAAAACTGTTAATCACAAAAGCGTCATCGGCGAGCTCCATAACCGAAGCGACATCGGCATCACCATAGGTCAGGCCGTGGTATATTTCATCCACTACCAGCGCAGCTCTTTTTTCCGTGGTCAACTTGTGCAGCTCAAGCAAGTTCTGTCGCGTAATAATTTCACCCGTGGGGTTATTTGGCGAGGCAACCATCACACCCGACGTATTCGCTTGCCAGTATTTTGCCGCCAGTTCAGCGGTCAACTGAAAATTATCTGCAGACTCTACCGGCACCATCTGCGGCTCGGCATCAATGCGGCGCACAAAGTTCGGGTTGCACGGATAGCCCGGATCGGACAACAACAAACCGTCGCCAGGATTCAGCAACAGCTCACAAACCATACCCAGGGCAGCGCTACTGCCAGTAGTTACCACAACTCTTTTGGGGTCAAGCACAACACCGTAACGCTGCCGGTACAGGTTAGCGATCGCTTCCCTGAGTTCAGGAATGCCGCAAGCCGTCGTGTATTGTGTTCGTCCCTGAGACAAGGCCTGGCGCGCTGCCTCTGTTACTGGCTCTGGCGCGGGAAAGGCCGGTTCACCCACTTCCATTCGAATAACATCCACCCCCTGCGCCTGCATCTGCATGGCGGCAGACAGAATATCCATTGCCTTGAACGACGTAATAGAATCGGTACGGTGGGCAAATTTCAATATTTTTCTCCCGAATATCAATAAATTGCCTGCACACCAGGCAATGGAGTTAAATCCTCATGGGAGGACGGCAAAAAGTGTCAAGAGCATATACATCGGATCGACAGTCTACGCCAAAAGGGACCAAAACCTGTAATACCATACGCGTTTGGCGACTTCCGCAATCCGGGGGTGTCACTGACTTTGCTAGCGGCCTGTGGGTGGGCTTCAGCAAATAGCTGATATTGGCGCTTGCAAAATTTGCCCAGCCAATTTATAAACGGCTGTTTTAAATTCCACGGTAACAAGTACATGCCCAAAAATACATCTGCTGCTACTTCTCCCCTCTCCTTGCACGGCTTTGAGCCCTACAAGGAGAAGAAAGGCGAAGAATACATGAATGAAATCCAGCGGGAACACTTCAAGAAGCTGCTGCGCGCCTGGAAGCAGGAACTGATGGAAGAGGTAGACCGCACTGTATCTCACATGAAAGACGAAGCGGCCAACTTTCCGGACCCCGCAGATCGCGCCACTCAGGAAGAAGAGTTCAGCCTGGAACTGCGCACTCGTGATCGTGAACGCAAACTGATCAAAAAGATTGACAGCACTATCGAGCGAATTGATGCCGACGACTACGGGTTTTGTGACCAGTGCGGCGTCGAGATTGGCATTCGCCGTCTGGAAGCCCGCCCTACCGCTAATATGTGTGTCGACTGTAAAACACTTGACGAAATCAAGGAACGCCAGATTACTGGCGGCTGACTGCCCTTGCGGAGCAGACCCTGCTCCGCAACCGCTTCCCGGTTAATCGTACCGGGCATATCACCGTATGCACCAGCAACCACCCTCTTCAGGCAAGTACATTGGCCGCTTTGCGCCATCACCCACTGGCCCCCTGCATTTTGGCTCACTGGTGGCGGCGCTGGCCAGCTATCTGGACGCACGCAAACACAATGGCCGCTGGTTGGTGCGCATGGACGATATCGACCCCCCCAGAGAAGAAGTCGGCGCAGCTGACACCATTTTGAGGCAATTATCTGACCACGGCCTGCATTGGGATGGTACCGTGCTCTATCAAAGCCAGCGCAGCCATGCCTATCAGGATGAATTGCAACGACTCCAAAAAGCAGGGCTCGCCTATCCCTGCGACTGCAGTCGTCAACAGGTTCGTGCCATGGGCTCTGTATACAATGGTCACTGCAGGGGCCGCGAGATGCCACCAGCGCAGGATTATGCGATTCGGGTAGTTACCGGTGATCGCTCGACAATTCGCATCAACGACCTGTTTCAGGGCATGCAGGAATGGGACCTGGCCTCCACTACAGGAGACTTCATTATCCAGCGCCGCGATCGACTGTTTGCCTACCAGCTGGCATGCGCCCTTGACGATATCCACCAGGGCATTACATACATCATACGCGGCAGTGACCTGCTGGATTCAACACCGCGCCAAATCTGGTTAATGCAGCTATCAGGTGCCACCCCCCCAATTTACGGTCATATTCCTGTGGTCACTGACACCACCGGACAAAAGCTGAGCAAACAGAATCTGGCACCTGCAATTGACACCACTCAGGCACTGGCCAATCTCCAACTGGCACTTGCCTGGCTAAAGCACCCTGTCCCACCAGAAGTAGCCGCAGAAGGTATCGACAAACTGTTGGTCTGGGCAATCAATTGCTGGGATCGTAAACGTATTCCGTCTGTTCACGGCCTGCGGGCCTGACCGGCGTTTATGGGCGACCCTCGTCTAAAACAATTGAAGGGGAATCAGACAGACTTCTCACCTCCGCAACGTCGGCTTTCGTTACCTCCAACCTGCAGATGTCAAAACCATGATGGGTCAATATTCAAGAAACCGGACTGGCATGCCCGGCAGCAGAATTTTGCCCGAGCAGGTATCATTACGGCAACCCAACTGAGAACCACAACACCATGCTGAATTATCGTATTGTCGCACTGCTGGTGCTCTTGGCCTGTATAGTGTCACCACTAACCTACTACTGGATTACAGACCCGGGCGGCAGTTGGCTGCGTCCCTATGGTGTGTGGTTGTTGTTGATTATTGCCGCCTGCCTGATTCAGCGTCGCCAGAAAAAATTTGTGTCGGACGAGTAAGACAAACCACTATGCACGTACTGCTACTGCTTCTGTTTTGTGCTCTGCTGTTCGGCATCTCAGTGCTGACGTACAGGCGTGACCCGGCGCCGGCCTGGCTCAATCACCCGGCAATTTATGCGCCCGGATTACTAACATCGTTTGGCGTACTCGGCTATTTTGGACTTACCGAAATGGCAGGCCGTTATGGACTCAGCGCCTTGCTCGGGTTTATGACTTTCAGCATTTTGTTTCTGTTTGGCCCTCTGGTCATGCGCCCCCTCAAGTGGGCTGCCCACACCCGTCACCTTTCGACCCTGGCCGACCTGTTCAGCTACCGCTACCGCGGCACCGCGATTGGTCGCCTGGTAACCACCATGCTGCTGATAAGCAGCCTGCCCTTTGCCGCGGCACAAATCCAGACTGCTGCCTACCTGCTGCAATCGACACCGGCAACGGCCACCAGCCCGGACACCGCCTTTTTACCTGCGGCTTTATTTTCGTTGTTGATTTGGGGGTTTCTGTGGTGGTTGAGCCAACACAACGCTGGCCCACAAACTCTGCGCGTTACCCTCGCTGTGGGTTCACTGCTTGCCTGCGCCACACTTGTGACTGTTTGTGCGCTAACGATCCGGCAACAATTTGGAGGGCTGTCACAACTCAACGAGTGGGTGGTCAGCCGAGGCCAAAATGACATTATCCACCGCTTCGAGCACTCTTACGGTCTGGTTACCCTGTTCTTTGCTGCGGGTCTGACTCTGCCCCACCTGTACCACCAACAGAGCCGGCTCAAGCCCTCGTCAAAATCGGCAGCGATAGCCACCTGGCTGTTCCCACTTTTGTTATTTGTCTGCACCCTGACCATGTTTCCGCTGCTTTGGGGTGGCCTGTCTGCCAGACTCAACGTACCGCTGCAATATTATTTGCTGGAATTGTCAAGAATGTCTCCACCGTGGCTACAGGCCAGCGTATCTCTCGGGGGTCTTTTTATCTGTGCTGCCGCAACTGTTCTGGTTGCCCTGTCATTGACCAAAATGGCTGGCCGTTACTACGCCAACCCCTTGCGACCGGGCAAAACCGATCTCTATCGCCGTCAAACCCGAGTGCAGAATCAGTTCAACCTGTACTGGCTGCTGCTGGTGCTTTTCACCAGCCGCGCGATAGAATCCACCAGCATCACCAACCTTACCCTGATCAGTTTTGTCGGTGCCGCCCAACTGGCGCCCGGTATTCTGGCGGCGCTTTATGTACCCATTCTGAATCGCCGTGGCGTAGCCGCCGGACTGGTCTGTGGCATGGCACTCTGGACCATAGGCCTGTATGTCCCACTCTATATCGGTGAATGGAGTTATCCCGTCATCGCCGGAGCCTTTGATGTGCATTTTGGCGCCAGCAGCTGGAGCAACTGGTTGCTGGCGTCGTTAACCGCCAACTTTGGCATCAGTCTGTTGGTATCCCGCTTGTCCCGTCCCGAAGCAGATGAAAAATATTATGCTCGTGCCTGTATGGTCGACAGCGTTTTCGCGCCACAGCGTGTTGAACCATCGCAATGTCTGTTGGATGCACTCAAAGAGCGCTTGTCCTTGCAACTGGGCGATGTCGCAGCGCAAAGGGAACTGCAAAAAGCACTGGATGAGTTACGCATTTTGGGCACAGTGTTGCGCCCGTTCGAATGGCGCCAGTTGCGACAGAGGCTGTCAGACAATCTTCACGACCTGGTTGGTGTGATCGTTGCAGATCAAATTATCGAAAGCGTCATGCCATTACCTTATGACAAGTCTTCTGGCAGGCCCTCTGGCAAGCTGCCCTATCTGCAAGATCCGCATTCCATCGAATCTCTGTTGGCAGATCGCAGGCAGGAGCTTCGCGGTATTGCCGCCGAGCTGAACAAACTGAGGTTACATCACCGGCAAACATTGCAGGGCCTGCCTCTCGGCGCCTGCGCCGTCGACAGCAACGGCGAAATCATACTCTGGAATCAGGCCCTTGAAGCCTTGACCGGTGTACCAGCGGAGATTGCCGACGGCTCTCACCTGGACATTCTCCCAGCTCCGTGGAATGAGGTGATGACAAAATCAGCAAACAGTCATACCTCCCACCACCACGCCATGCAAGTTGAGTGTCAGGGCCGCAAGGTATGGTTCAATTTACATAAAGCCGTCGTTCCGTATGACAATCACGGCGCTAACGAACAGGTTATTTTGCTGGAGGATGTTACTGAATCCTTGCAGTTGACCCGACAAGTGGCCCACACCGAACGCCTCGCTTCCGTTGGGCGGCTCGCAGCTGGCGTGGCTCACGAGATAGGCAATCCGGTTACCGGTATCGCCTGTCTGGCCCAGGACATTCGCCGAGACGCCAAAGACAGCGAACAGCAACAATCGGCAGAACTGATACTGACCCAGACCGACCGAATTAGCAGAATTGTTCGTTCCATGATTGATTTTTCCCGCTCTGGCACCGAAGCGGAAGTCCGCTTCCAGGCGGTTTCTGTAAATGACACTTTGCGCCATGCGGAACAATTGCTATCCCTGCAAAAAGACAAGCGTCAGGTGGTCTATCGTGTAGAAGTCGGCGAAACACTAACAGCAAGGGGCGATCCCCACCAACTGGTACAAGTGTTTCTCAATCTGATGTCCAATGCCCGCGACGCCAGTCGTGACGGCGATTGTGTTGACGTAACCGCCGGCGCTGCAGACAACAGCATGGTAAAAATCACCATAACCGACAACGGCACCGGTATTGCTTCGGACATGATTGACAAAGTGACGGAACCCTTCTTTACCACCAAGGATGCCGGGGAAGGCACGGGTCTGGGATTATCCCTCGCATACAGCATGGTACGCAGCTACGGGGGCGACATTGAACTGCACAGCCCGGTTGCCGATGGCCGCGGCACTCGCGTTACAGTCTGGTTACCGAATGCACTCTGAGTGTTCAGGGCTTTTAATGATGGCATGCCGAAAGTGAGCCACCACCAACGTGCGACACAGGGACGCGCCTTGAAAGCCCTTGATTCCAGATGGCAGTAGGGTAACATTGGCCACCATGTTTCTTATGGTAACAACTTCGGGCAGCAACCCATGCACCGCGTCCTGATCGTTGAAGACGAAGACGTAATTCGCGTTTCCCTGCACAAATTACTGACCCGCGAGGGTTTTGACGCCTGCTACGCCCGCCATATTCAGGATGCGACCGATCGTTACACCCTTTCAGATTTTTCCCTCATTATCAGTGACCTGAGACTTCCCGGCGCACCCGGTACCGACCTCATCAAAATGGCTGGCGAGGTTCCGGTGCTGATCATGACCAGTTACGCCAGTCTGCGTTCAGCGGTAGATACCATGCGCATGGGTGCGGTGGACTATATCCCCAAACCCTTTGACCAGAATGAAATGGTCAATACCGTGCGTCGAATCCTGGATGTCAGCAAACGTCAGCAAAAAAAGGACTTTCATTCCCCGACCCATGCCAGCCGGGGGATGGTGGGCAGCAGCGGTGTGATGAAACAGGTGTTCAATATCATTCACAAGGTAGCCCCAACCGATGCCACGGTATTGATATTGGGAGAAACCGGCACCGGCAAGGA
>JBNKFQ010000151.1:0-20362 GCA_050289385.1 Porticoccaceae bacterium
TGGGCCGCATTAGTTCAGAAGGCTGGCACGCGAATATCAAACGGCAAAATGAGACCGGGTTACAGCGCGAGTTGACATACCTGCGGGCGGAGGAAAACCTCCTGCTGTTTGTATTGTCACAGCGCCGCTCGTGGCGCAACCAACTGCTGGCATTGATCGTTCTTCAAAAATTGAGGGCGAAACAGGTCGAAGTGGCCGCATTGGCAATTTGACGTTGCTGTGTTTATGCAGCCAACAGTCGAAATTGTCCGAATGTGGGCTGTTGTTAAGGTACTGAGGGCGTATTCTGTGGTTGGTAAATTAAATTAGTGGGAGGACGATGCGATGGAGGGAGATAACCCACCGAATGCGCCCGACAACGGCGGTACTGCGCTGAGCGACCAACCGGCGTCGCCCCAGACACTGGAGTCGCCATCTCCAACCGATTCGGAAATACCCGGGCCGAATGATTCGGATTTGGCAACCAGCACTGGAAATTCGGAGACAATGGCCGAATACCAAAGCATTCCTGGTGAAAACGCCCAGTTGGTATCCGAATCGGCAGCCGACCAAAACGAAGAAACCGAGGCCCTATTGAATGAGTTGGCCGGCGACACCGACGACGACAATCCGGACGAGGAATCGGAAATCAACCAAGACTTACAGGCAGGCCATGAGCCAGTCGCAGCAGATATACAGCCGTTACCTGACCTGGAAATCGAGGGCGAACACCCTCCTGATCTCCGAGGGGCAGTGCCGACCGATTCGGTATCGCCACCCTCGCCGAATTTGACGCGTTCCACCAACGACAGCACGCCCGTCACTAAAGCCTCCACCAATGCGCACAATACCGGTGGCGCAGGAAACAGGGGCAGCGGAGAAGGCAACAGCGAAGGTGTCGAGGAAGACGAGAACACCGAGAAGGAAAAGAAGCAGCAGCAAATGGGTATGGCGCCGGGTTATCCTGCGCCACCGATGATGCAGTCGAATGTGTTCGGTTGGGTTGGGGTCGCTCTTGGCTCATTGGTGGGTGGTGTGCTTAGCGGTAGCGTTGGGCTGATCAAAGGAGCGCTCGGCTTGGGAGATCAGGACAAAGACAAAGTCCAAGCTGTCCAACAAGCGGCGCTGAAAAACACGTCGGCGGCCGCCAACGACCAATCGCATCAACAGCAAATCGCTGATTGGCGGCAGACGCGATTTGATGGCGAATTTGCCCGATTTCAACAAGAGATGGATGCACACCTCCAGGTAATGGACCGTCTGGAGAATACCGAGCTGGCCAAACTTAAACAAATGGAGGAGAGCGCCGATCCGGCAGTGCGGGCCAGAGTGCCGGAGATGGTGAAAGAAGCCAAGAAAAAACTGGATTATCGCGGTGTTGACCGCGATTTAGGCGATTCTCTGCAGCGCATCGAGCAGTGTGCGAAACGTGTAGGAATGGAAGCGCAACACAATTCTGATGATTTCAAAAAGTTTGAAGCGAGTATGGCACGGTGGCAGGAAGAGGCGAAAAAGCGGTTGGATTGTCTGCCGGAGCATGAAAAAAACAGCATGATGGACCGCATTCAGCAAGCGTGCGATTCTGTGATGAATGGCCTCAGAGCGATATTTTCAAAATCCATGGGGATGCGTTAATTCAGAGTGTCACCCAGCAGAAAAGGGAAGCGCCGCTATTTTCAATGACTATAAAACGTTGAAAATGTAGAGACCGCCAGATGTGTTGGGAGCATACTTGAGGCCACAAGCAATTAATAGAAGTGCCCATAAGTGGCTCCATTGTATACAGACAAGGTGCGGGCGAAAAACCGAGATGAATTCCGGGCAAGGATGGCCGATCAGGGTGGCAGCCTGGCAGTAAGATGCCGGTCGCATTTCTAGGAGCATTTCAAAGAAGGCATTCATGTGCCGGGGGAAAGCAATTAACCGCTATAAAGTGAATTGATAACAACCGTTTTAATAGGCCGATGAATCAACATATGATCTTGTGAGTCCTATTGGACATTTCCTGTGGCATCTATAAGGCCATCTGAAACTTTTGAAATTTAATCCACTGTTTTGTAAATCAAAAACAAAAAATATAAAACACAAATCAAAAAACAAAAAAAACATATAAATCAATTTTGTTAAGGGGACTTCTAAAGATACGCATTATGGTAAAATAACCTCACAAATCTACTGAATCAAAAATCCGGAATTGAGCTCACTACAAAGTCACTCGAAAACCGATTAATAGAAGTGCCCTTAAGAGTATGTTTTGGGCGACCTGACCGTAATTAAATCAAAAAATATTCGTATAAATTCATCGTATTAAATTCATATATTTGTGCATTTTTCCAGCTTATTTTCCCCGCAATTTGTTACCAGGATGGAATCCTCCATAAAAATTTTGGTTTTAAAAAATATTGGCTCTATCTGATTTTTTTGGTGTGGATTATAATAAAAAACAATAGAAAAACATTTTGTTAATAACATTATCTCCGTCACATTTTTTATATTTGATTTTTCCCGACTTGTGGTGTAGAGCCATATGCGCCAGCACCAAGTCTCCCGCCTTTTAGGAGTGGCTAATGGAGTTTAGAAATAAGAATGGTTGTGCCCGACACTTGGTAACTTTACCTATTTTGACAGCTGCCTGTACCATTTCGGTACTAGCTGATGAATATAATTTCGAGGAAATTGAAATAAGGGTAACTACAGGATCAAAGATGCCGAGGGTGGCGTCGGAAGTGTCATCGGAGGTTAAGGAAACAACCTCGTGGTCGTTTTCCCAGCAGGGCATCCATCAACCCACCGACTATCTGGCTACACAAACGCGATTGTTCAGCAATCACGCCAATAGCGATAACATTGCTGAGATCAGTTTGGTAGGCGCTTTCCATGCCAACAGTAGTGGACTGGGTCCGGAAGCTACACTGGTATTGGTGAATAGTAATCGGAGGGTTCTGTCTGCGGCTACCACCAGCGATGGAGCGCAAGCAGTGAATTTGGCGGAGTTGCCACCGGCGATCGTGTATGACCGAGTGGAATTTCAACCCAGTGGCGCGTCCTCCGTCTACGGGTCGGACGCGGTAGCTGGAGTGATCAACTACATCACCCACGACAACTTTCAGGGATGGAAGCTGACCGGAGATTTCGCGGCTACTCGAGACGGCCAAAACGATAAAACCTTTAATGCCATGGTTGGTCAGCGCTATGGCAATGCACATGTGTTGACGGCATTCAGCTACCTGGAGCGTTCGCCATTGTCCGCGGCCGATGTGAGCAAGGAGTACGAATTGCGAAACGCCGGCAGTATCTTCGGACAACCGGCAACCTACCTTATAGATGGCGTTCCCGTTCCCGATCCCGCCTGCGAAGAGGTCGCCCAATCAAATCCCGAAACCACGTCCTTCACTGGATCACCAGGATTCTGCAACTTCGACTTTGGCGATTTTTTCGGCATCATCAACCAAGAAACAGTGAGTAATTTTTACAGCGAGGTAAAACTGGATTTGTCCGGTGGAGGCAGCCTGAACTTTGAGGCGAGTTATGTCCAGCATGATACCACCGCCACCACGTCGCCCACACAGCCCTTACTGGTGCCTTCGGTCATTATCCCCGTGGACAACCCCGGCAATTTTGCCGGCGACCCGATGCTGATGTTTGGCCGCGTGAATGGCAGTGGCAGCGGCGCCACAGAAATATCTGTCACTTCTGATACTTACCACCTGCTATCAGGTTTAACCCTGCCCCTGTCCGAGAAGTGGGAGTTAAATGGTACGTTGTCGTATGGACGGAACGACTATGGATATTCGGACCCCTCTGACATAGCGGTTGATCGCTTTCTGGCCGCCATAAATGGCGAAGGAGGACCGAATGGCGACCTGTATTACAACCCGCTATATGGCGCGAACAACGACCCGGCCGTGCTGGATGACATCCGTGGGGTTTATGCCTATGACGCCGAGTCTTCACTGGCCGTGGCTGATGTATACCTCACGGGCAGCTTAGCGGAGCTGCCGGCAGGTGATTTAAAAATGGTGGTCGGGGCACAGTACCAATACAACAAACTGGAGTATTGGTACAACGACGACGCCAACAACGACAATCTGTTTTTCTTTATCGGCAACGCCGACTTCGAAACCGATAAACAGATTGCTGCGCTCTTCACCGAGCTGATCGCGCCGATCAGTAAGACGGCAACCCTGGAAGCGGGTCTGCGTTACGAGGACCAGGATGGTTTTCAGAGCACCGATCCAAAAATCGGTGTCGCGTGGCATCTCACGGATGATTTTACCGTTACTGCCAATTACAGTACCTCGTTTCGGGCGCCATCGCCGTTCCAGGATGGGGGGCAAATCACCACACCTTCGCGAGTATTTGACACCGTGGTAGGTGATCAGGTTACCGTTTCACAGCGCACTGTCAGCGACCCAGAGGATCCGCTTACCGCGGAAGAATCCACCAACTATAATGTGGGCGTGAAATATCAATCGCCAATTTGGACGGCTTCCTTAAATTACTACCGATACGACTACTCGGACATCATCACCGCAGAAAACGCTTCGGCCGTAGTCGCCGTCGATCCATTTGGTGCCCAGGTAGTGCGCGATCCTACCACCAATGCGCTGCTAGCCGTGACCACATTTTTCAGAAACGCCGGAGGCATTGAGACCGACGGATTGGATGGATCCCTGACGTACCAGGCGACCGACAAGCTGGCGATAAAATGGGATACCACCTGGGTATTGAGTTACGATGTGGACGATCCGATTCTGGGCAAAGTAGATGGTCTAGGTAGTTTGAACGCGACTAACTTTGCAGATCCTATGCAGGAAATACACAGCAATGTAGGCGTATTCTGGGAGGGAGAAAACCACGCAGCTAATCTGATTGCGCGCTACATCGATGACTACAGGGATGATGACAATGACGGCGCGATCATTGACCGATTTGTCACGCTGGATGCCCAGTGGCGTTACGATATTCCGTCACTATTTGGATTCAATGATGCGTTTACTGTGATCGTCGGTGCGAAAAACCTCACTGATGAAAGCGCGCCCGACGTCGCCAACCGCAACGGTTTTGATCCACGCACCGCACCGGGCTACGGCCGTCAAGTATACGGTTCCTTCGAAGTACAGCTCTAACACAATGCGCGCTCCCACTGGCTGGGAGTGCGATTGCTACCTCAACTGTAAGGCCGTCGCTTGACCTATGATCCCAACGGACGCGCTACCGGAGACAGACTGGTGCTGGATAAGCGATTGCTGTAAAGGCATTCACAAAAACGAAAATCGGTATAGACACAAGCTTTCCCCGCTGTCAATAGTCAACCTCATTCGATGTTTTTTATGGAAACCAAAAAAAATTATCAAAGCAAGATACCAAGAAATAAAAGGTTCCTCTTATTGGTTTGTTCGCTCGGCATGGCAGTCAGTCCAGGACCCATATTTGCCGGGGCGTGGGGAGTTTTCTCTCGCTCATACGAAGCGGACTATGGCTGGAGTCGGGGAAGTGTCATGGCCGTGATGACGTGGATGATTGCCGGAATGGTGGCTGCTTCACCGGTTATTGGCGTTATCATTGATCGCTACGGTCCAGTCAAGGTGTTGAAAATATCCACAACATGTCTCTTGACACTCGTAGGGCTTGTGTTTCACACCATTACCAATTTGTACATGTTATACGCTATAGGTTTTTTGACGGGTGCATTAACCATTGGCGCGCAGAGTATTTCCTATACTCGGTTGTTGTCGCTGCATTTCGATAAAAATTATGGTTTTGCGGTGGGAATTGTCGCCAGTGGACTGGGAGCTGGCTATATGATTATGGCGCCGATCGTGGAGATTCTAATAGAAAAGGGTGATCGAATACTGGCATATAGGGGACTGGGGATTATGATCAGTGTTGTGCTTTTTATGCTTTGTTTTGTATCAAATGGTTTGTCTACGCTTAGACGTGTAGACCACATGAACAGCGATGCTCAAGTTCAGGGAATGAGCTTATATGATTCCCTGAACACTGCCACATTTTGGTTGATATCTGGTGTCATAGGTGTTTTTTCTTTTGTATTGACAGGAATCATTCCCCATTTGGTGCTGATTGCCCATGAATTTACCGGAGACAAAAACGTCGTATCCATTATGATCTGGTTTGGTTTGACGACGGTGGTATCCAGGATTGTTTTTGGGTACTACCTGGATAAACTTCCGGTGCGTTATCTCGCTATGTATTTTTTTGGCATTTCTGTCATAGGATTGGACATAGGCTTGATTTCCAGTAATTTAATCGCGTTGATGATCGCGACAATTTTCTTGGCGATCGGATTTGGCGCAGAGAGTGATTTGATACCCTGTTTAATTCGCCAATATTTTGGTTTGAAGGCCTTTGGACAGATTTATGGATGGATATTTATGGCGTTCCTGATAGGTGCAGGCCTGGGTCCTTGGGTGATTGGTGTGGGCTATGATTATTTCGGATCATATCGCCAGCCGGTGGCTGGACTGATTATAGTGGCGGTTATTGGGCTTATTTTGTTGTGGGCGATGAAACCGCCCCCAACTCAATCTGATGTGTCGATTGCCTAGCGTTGTGCTTCAATGTCAAAGTTGAATGGCACGGAAAACGAGAGGGTGTTTGCCTTGATGCTGGTGGGAAAGGCTGGAAACGATGAAACATTATCAATAATTTTCATTGCGGTTCGATTTAGAATCCCGTGTTTGGATTTGACCTTATACTCTGTGGTGTAGTTACCAGAGCGATCAAGTTCCAATAGGATTTCCACTTCACCCATCAAATTCCTCTGTTTGGCTTTAAGAGGATAGAATTTTTCCATCTGAATCATCTTGCAGACTCTGATGTAGTAGCGGTTGATGGCTATCAGTTCTTGAATGCCGTATTCTTCTTCATAGGATTCCGGTTCTGATTCTGAAACAAACTCGTGCTCTGATTGCACGATTTCATTTGCCCGGGATTCATGTTGTTGAAAAACCTGGCCGGCGGTTGGTCCGGGTGCTGTTGCCTCTACTGGTGTAGGTGCGTGGGCGAGGGTGGTAAGAGAGTTTGGCGACTTCGTTATCGGCGGGGAAGGTAAAATTTCTCGCTTGCTCTCCTGGTCGGATGCATTGTGGGCCACGGCGGGTTTTAACGTTTCGGGAACAGATGCTTGTTCCGGTATTTTGGACGCTTTTTGGCGGGCTGTAATCAAAGTCCTGTGACTTTTGATCGAGGCAATCCGCTGTGGACTGGGGATAAGTCCATGCCAGTCGTCTTTTAACGCGGCTTGGCCCCGAACCTCAATACCTTGAATTTGCTTTTTAAAAAGTGAACTTGGTGGCGCATTTCCCAGCCATACATTTAATAACAGGTGAAAGAACGCACCATTTTTGACAGTACCCATTGTGATGCCGTTCAAGGTGATTTGGGTGCGTTCACCCGCAGGGTGATAGAGAAAGCGTAGGCGATCGTTTACATCTATGTCGATATTTAGAATTTGAGCCAATTGGCCAATGGCATTGGCGAACTTTTCAATATCTTTCTCGTCATTGTTGATGGCAATGCCGTTTCGAAGATTAGCAATCAATCGGTGTTGCGAGGTGGCGATGTAGGCACGCATTTCCATAATTTTTGGGCCGTTGTAACGGAAAATACCCCTAATATCGCCTTTGTCAGGCAGGGGGGACCGACCATCGTGTTTTATGTGTAGGGCGCACAGAAACCGGGCTTTTTTTAGTTCAATCTGTTGCGCCAGACCATAAGTAACATAGCCAGGCATGAGAGATTCATCCGCAGATACCTGTAACGGATTTATAAATAAGCTAAAACCTATTAAGAAAGCAGTGAGAAACGAAGCATGAGAAAATTTGGTTATCATGTGAAATTTATTTTATGACTTGGGCCGCAAATATTTCAATTATACGGCTTTTGTTGTTGATGTGCTCAAATTATTTTTCTGTATGTATCCAATATTATCAATCCGAAATCTGATATTAATTCGCCGCGATCACAACGCAAACATATATTGTTTTGGAATGGATTTTAGGATATTTATATAAATTACTGGGTGAAGGATATTTTATCCAACATGCGATTTCAGTACGTAGTTTGCGGTAACCGTGGAAACTGAGGAATCAAATTTACTGCCAGGTCACCCAAGGATTTCCAAACAATTAATTACGGTTTCCGTCATGTTTCAGAGTCAATCAGAATATTGGTGAAAAAGTTCAATTAAATATTTATTTCCTACCTGCTGAGTCTATAAGATAAATCCAGGAATGCAAGCCACGAGTAAAAAGAATGAGTGTGGGTTGGACGGACTATCTGTTGTTGGTCGATGAGTCAGCCATCGCCCTGATGCCTTGGTGGGGTTGGGCGGTGGTCGTCGGTGTGATCATTGCTTGGTTCAGTGCCCGTCCCGCCAGGCACGCTTGGCGGATTCGTGCAGCTGGACAGGCCATTCGAACACTAAAAAAAATTGGCCGGAATTCCGGTCCACGTGCCCAGTTTGGCTTTTTGCGCTACCGAATTGATCCTTTTGTGTTTGAAGAAGCAATTTTGACGGCGTTGGCCAGACGTGGTATCCGGATTGTCCGCAACCGACGCTATACTGGTGATGGTGGCATCGATGGCCGATGTTATTTTGGCGGCCGGCTGGTATTGATTCAGGCCAAGAAATACACCGAGCACATCAAACCTCAGGATGTTCGCCAACATCTTAACCTGTGCCGGCGTCATCTGGCATTGGGGCTGTTTGTCCACACGGGGAAAACTGGCCCTGCCAGCCGACAATTGAAGTGCTCTGAGCTGGATATCGTCAGTGGTGATCGTTTGTTGGCTTTATTGTGTGGGGAAGAAGTTCGTTTTTTCTTAGGCTGTCAAAAATATCGGTAGATTATTCAACGAATTAAGACGTTGAATTTGTGCCCTTATGTTAGCGCACTGGCGGCGAATAATACTCCCAGCGGGCATTTGCCCGCGGTGGTAATGGATGTGCTAAATGATTACCCCGTATTTGTGGAATTTGATGAGCAGAGCATGATGGTGCGTGTCTATCCGGCTGGCAGCCATCAGCACGAAAGCTGTTGATAGCTGCCGGTGCCGTCACATGCCTGGGCGACGTGAAGGAGACCTTGCCTCCGGAACCCGATGCAAGGGTTCCGGGAACTTGATTTGCGCCGCTTGTTGCATTACCTGCTGATTGTCACACAGTCGTTGGCGCAGCTGTTGAATCTGTTCAATTTTGACGCACTCACGCAAGGTATCCCGATCGGTGGCGCTGAGGTTGTATTTCGCCATCACGCTCTCCAGTGATTCCAAAGATTCCACCACGGGCAGTGCCAGCGCCTGGGCGCGTAGCGGATCGATCCCAAACTGGGTACCCAGGGTTGATAAAAACGATTCGTTTAGCCGTAGCAGATGCCCGGTAATCACCGGTGCGCTGAAGCTGATGTCGAACTCAGTGTCCCGAAAGGGATTGGGCAGGTTGTGAAACGACGGGCTGAGCCGCCAACGGCCGCGACCCTGGTCGTACATTTCCATGTTATCCAAACCGTTGGCCGTGTGATTGGTAGCCGCGGTGAACACCGCGCGGCGAAACAGCTCCTCTTTGTCGGTTACCGGATCGGCGCTGTACTTGTCGATGGCGTACACGATGTGTTTGTAAGTGGGCCGTTGTGTGTTGTTCAGTATGGGATCGTCCGCCAGCAATGTTTTGAAACTGATGCGATTGTATTTCAGAATCAATCGATATTTTTCACCGTCCGGGTGGCGGTCAAAGGTTTGGGTGCGGGCGTAGTTGTGGGAAAATAATACCTCTTCACCGCACTCCAGGGGCACCACATGATTGTCACACGTGTGGATTCCAGCGCTCCTCTCCAGGTCACCCATCGTGATCGCTACCCGGGCGTCGTTGTAGTACCCCGTAGTGTTGAGCTTGGCTACGTAACGGCGGGCAATGCCATCTTCCGGACGTTCGAATTCCACCTTGGGTTTGGGGCCTCGCAACGAGCAGAGCGCACCTTGAAGTTCCCGCGTGATCGGAATCCTTCGTTTACCCGATTGAAAGTCGCGAATGGCTTGCACCAAGTGATTCAATTCCGTGATGCTACGGATGGGTTCATTGTGCTGGTCATTTTGTGGGTTGAGTTGCGGCGCTCCGAAGTCGCCGTGCGCCAGCGTCATCACATACAGCTGTTCGGCTTCCGATAAAGTCTCCCAACGGCGATCCACTTCACACAACAGTTGTTGGCCGAATTCGCCCGGCAAAAACGCTGAGAAATAGGGTGGCAGCCGGCCATCTCCATGGTTACTGGCGAATCGGCCCTCGTTAAATTGCGGATCGAGATGGGCAGGGTCGACAGCCGGCCAGCCCTCCCGAACATAGATCCGGTCGTAAGAAAATCCGACAAGCCCGATTTGCCGCCGTTGGTCGTTGCAGTAAATAAGCGTACCTACCGACAAATAGTCCTGCACTTCATTTTCCCACATCGATAGCCGGACAATAAGATTTTTGTTCTTTGATTCAATAGTCATCGGTTCTTTTCCTGTTCGGACCGCACTCGCAGATTTTCATGTGCCTTATTAATTGACTGTTGAATGTCGGGCGCCAGTTCACGCTCCACCAAAAGCAGATAACGCAGATTGCCGGATCGACCGTGTTCCAGGGTTTTTAGCAAGTCTGGGAGGACGCCCATTTCGTAGAGATAGGCAGCGTAAACACCGAAGGCGACCGTGGGATCGCCTTTTTCGGCTCGGGCGATGCGATTGCGGTCTACCGCTTGGCCGAAATACTTGGCCAGTACGTCCTTGCCAAAATTTTTAGCGCTACGATGTTCTCGGGGCAAGCTGCGCCGGTAGCGGGCCAGAACTTCGCCCAGATACGAGAGATAATTGACCGGGTGTCTTTCGTGTGGCATCGGTGCGTCGTTGAAAAGCGCAATGATGCTGTGTTGTCCGTTATTGCTGACGTTGTCCATGACGAAGTTTCCGTTACTTTGTCGATCTTAATCGATATTTCGTTGAACACACGCCGCTAGAATTGAGCACGTTGAGATCCAATGCAATGAAAAAAATGCAAGAAAGAAATATTTATTAAAAATGTCGCATGATTACCACATTCGAGCGGTGCACAGTAATTATTGATATCGAGTCTGGCTACAATATACCTTGTCGTAAGGTCTCGTGAGAAAGCCATGACCTGGAGAAAAAGCGGCTGCTGTCATGTACCAATGGGAAGCAAGGGACGGGAGGCAAGAGACCGGTTTCGTGAGCAATGTGCTGCGATGGTTGTGGTATAGAGCGGCATGAGAAAAAATGTGACATAAATCACACTATGGAAGTCTGAATACAATATACTCTTGCGCGTACAAGGTTTACATATAACTGCCATCGCAATGATGCGATGCGAAAAAATTCTTGCGATAAAACAGATACTTAAACGCAAAGAGGTTCAATAGTGACCTTGTTGTTTTGGAATAGGGAAACAAGGAGATGTATAGATGGTCGGCGATGAAGTAAATTCAAAGCAAGAAACGGTAAAATCCCAACAACAATCGACAAGAAAGCCTGTAACAATAGCCGCTAGAGATGATCTCAGAAAACTGGTGTTGTTGCTCGCTATCCAGCAGATTCCGCGCCCGAATGAGCGAGACCTGATTGAAGCGACCAGTATTCCGAGGCGATCGATTCATTCTCTTTTGAAGGCCTTATCAAGAGAGCGTGTGGTCATTGAACGGGTGAACGGCCGACGTCACGGTTACTATAGTATCGCTGACAGTTGCGTCTACAACCTCAATCGCATACCGGAAGCGATTGAGTTTAATTACCCGGACATGTTAAAGCAAATTCAATCGTTTGTAGAATACAAACGCGGCCAGGAGAAAACCGATCCTTCGGTGTCGACTGGGCCCGATGGCGTCAGCGTGAAGGGAGTCTATTTCGATCCGGTGACGACAGAGAGTACGTTGCCGATCGCATCGTAGAATTCTCGGGTTTCAGGTCAGGGGGGCGTCGGGTACCGGCGCCCGGGACCGCGCTTTAAGGGTAGCTAACCCCGACAGCCGTGTTCAGCACAAGGCGCCTGAGCGTAGGCAGCGGGCCTATGTCAAGCTCATGTAACGCATTGTTGGGCGTGCTGATGAGAGCGTCCTTCGGGTCATAGAGGGGCCTCTCACTTCGTTGCCCGCTCTTGGCTTAGGCCCATTATGCCTTCGAGCAAACGCCTACCAATGGACGACAGCTTTGGAACTGACTGCATGGTAATTGCAGGTTCAGCGATCCGAAGTTTCTCTGTTATCACACCCATTGAATGACCCCGCGTGGTGGGACCCGCCGCGCCGATTTTGAGCCTATCCCCGAGGGCAACAAGGTTGTGGAGATCTGATACCTGGAGGTCCCATGGGGGTAATGGGTGCCCTCCCCCGCCTCTTTTTGGTTCACTTCAAATAAATAACCATTTAATTGAATTAGAAATGTTGGCAAATGTATCAAAATACAATACACTACAAATACATTTTATCGAAGTTTGAGGGGGTGTTTCGTGTCACTTGTGAAGTCGGATGTGTTTGAGGCCTGTGCAGCGATATTTCAGGAAACCGGCAAACCGCCCACTCAGAGGCAGATCCTTGAGAAAGTCAAAAGGGGGAGCTATGCCACGATCGGGCCGTGGCGGAAGGAGTGGTGTGAAAAATTTTTAGTGGAAGGTGTGGCCGCTGATGTATTGCCACAGCAAGTCAACAAGATGATCGCCTTGCTGTACCAGTCCATGCAGTCCGAGGTGACACAGGACATTGCCCTGTTGCGAGCCAATTATGAGGCTCAGGTGGAGGACCTACGGAAGCAACTGGAACAGGAACAGGGGGCTAAGCAGGCATTGGAGGCGAAAGTTGGGCAACTCAGTGTCGACTATCGCGAGCTGCAGGTCGATATTGCCCAACGAGACACCCAAATCGATGCGTTGCGCCAGGACTGTGAAGACCATAAACAAGAGGAAAAAGATCTAAAAGAATCTGCGCAACGGCTCCAGGCGGATCTTGATAAAGAGCAAAAAGCTCTGCGTGAGGCCAGGGAAAACGAAGGCAAACTCAACCGGGAGGTGGCTCAACTATCCAAATCCTTGGGGGAGACTGAGGGGCGGTTGAGCGGGGTGCAAGGCGATTTGAATGTATCCGAACGCAAACTCCAGGAGACGGAACAGCACCTGAGCCGAGCGAAGTTGCAATGCCAGGAACTGACCGGGGAAGTGACTCGCCTGCAGACGATTGCCGACCGTGTGCCTGAGTTGGAGGCATCGGCAAATCGAACGGTTGAGCTGCAGTCGGAAGTCGGACGGTTGCAGACGTTGGAAATTACGCACCAAAACCTGGTGCGTGAGATGAGCGAAACGAAAGCCAGCGCCGATCGCGTACCGGGGCTGGAGAAAGCATTGCGCGACCAAGACAGAGCCAATGGACGCTTGCAAGCGAACGTCGAGGAATTGCAGCGACAGGTAGCGGCCTTGCAAGATCAATTGGCAAAAGCGGCGACCGCGGTAACACAACCCACTCCGAATAAAGGGCCAAAATAATGAACCAGCCTATCAAGCCGCTTGCCGGTTTGTTGACTCACACCGACAATCGCCAATATGACATAGACGACCCAGCGAACAACTACATCTGGAGTTTAAGATCGGCGAATAGTCGAAAAACACAGGCCAGCGTGGTGAACGGCATCCTGCGCCGGTTGGGGTATCGGGATATCTCCAAGGTTTCTTGGGCCGAGGTGTTGTGCGACCGGGTCCTCCACCGTTTATTGATTGTGATGGCGGAAGAAGGCTTGTCAAAAAGCTACCGAAATGGCGCGCTTTCGGCCTTTCGAGGCATGGCGCAATGCGCTTATCACGCCCGCCTGATTGACGACCGGCAGCTCAGTGCTGTCAGACAGGTGGGTTTTTTTAACATCGAGCCGCATCACGACCGCCCTCCTCTCACACCAGAGGAAGTTCGGCACCTGATCGATTACTGCATCACGCACGGTAAGAAGGCCGGTGTGCGGGATGCGGCTTTAATGGCTTTGGCTTTTGGCACCGCGATGCGGGTTAGCGAATTGGCATCTCTACGAATCGACCACTTTTCCGATGATCTGTCCTATGTCACGTATTCCGGTAAAGGCGACAAACGTCAGGGAAAACCGGTGCCTCCCGTTGCACAAGGGCTGCTCAGGAACTGGCTTGAGGTTCGCGCCGGTGCGGGCGCCGGTGACAGTGGGTTTGTCTTTTTACCGATCAATCGTCACGGCAAGGTGAACATCGAGCACAGCCGAAATAGCGGTATCAGCGCAAACGCCATATACAAGATGCTGATGCGTTGGTGTGATCGGGTGGACAGGCAGCAGGTTCGGCCACACGATTATCGGCGAGCGGTGTTTACCTGGTTGTTGGACCAGGGCAATGATCCGAGTTTTGTGGCGCAATGGGGCGGCCTCAGCAATGTTAAAACGCTGGTGGAAAATTATGATTTGGAAAAGGAAAAACGCAAACAGGATATCGCTGACCAAATTATGTTTTAAATCGGAATGAGGATGTATTCAGGGCTGTCAATGTGCCGGTTCTCTTTTCGGTGGCTGATTTTGGTCATAAGCCGCCGAAGAACCCCCAAAAGTGACGATTCTGAGGAAGAATCCCCGCAAATGACCGACGAGCTAGCTTCAATTATGATGGCGGCCACTGCTGTGCAGCATGTAATACACGCAATATTCGAATGCTAAAAGCGTCCTCTTGGTACACGATGATATAATTCGCCCAAGCGACCAGTTCCCTGGTTCCTTCGACTCGGCCAGGGCGCCCCATTTTAGGAAACTCTGGCAGTTTTTCGGCCTTCTCCTCGATATCATCCTTTACTCGTTGTGCTGCATCCGGATTATCGTCGGAGATGTAATCTACAATTGCCAAAAGGTCGGCACGAGCTAATTCTAGCCATTCCAATTCAGGCACGATGGCGTTTCTTATCGATTAATGCTTGTGCCTCATCCATTACCTGCTTATGAGATACAGTGGGTCGAGTGTCAGCCAAGGCTTCTTTCACTTTGTCGCGGAACCAAGCGTCATGGGCTTCTGGATCAGTCGTTAATCCAACAGGCAACCCACCCTCTTTGGTTATACGAGTCAGAAGAATGCGGACAGCATCTGATACCGTCAGTCCGAAGCCAGCCAGTTTTTCTGTTGCTTCTGCCTTTAATTCATCGTCCACGCGAACGTGCAACATTGATGTATGAGCCATGATCAGTTCTCCGATTGACATCTAGACTTTTATTATGTATCTCAATTGAGATACGGTCAACTCTTACCGTGGTTGTTTGGGAGTCAGTATTTTATATACGGTAGAGCGGCCTATTTTTAATTGCCTGGCAATCTCTGTGGCACCGACCCCTTGACTGTGGAGGGCGCGAACTTTGTTTTTGTCCACCGAGGGTTTGCGTCCAAATTTGACACCCTTGGCCTTGGCTTCGAGGCGGCCTTCATTAGTGCGCTCCAATATTCGCTGGCGTTCTGCCTGAGCCACGGCAGACAAGATAGTGACCACCATCTTGCCCATCGTCCCCTCGGTGCTGATCCCATCGTCCAGGAACCGGATGGCCACGCCCATCTCATCGAACTCCTTGATGAGCTGAATCATATCCGCTGTGTCGCGGCCCAGGCGGTCGAGCTTTTTCACCAGGATTACATCGCCTTCCTCTACTTTGAGCCGAAGCATCTGAAGGCTGTAACTGTGGTGAATATAGTTCGAATCAATTATACTAAACGAATCGAACGATAATCGCGAGGTAATGACGATGGACGCACTTTCAGCCAATGAGGCGAAAACCCATTTTGGTGACATGCTCTTAAGAGCGCAGCGTGCTCCAGTTCAGATTAACAAGAATGGCAAACCGGTTGCCGTAGTGATCTCCGCTGAAGAATATGAGAGCATCGAAGCACTCAAGTTACGTTTGTTGCAATCCAGAGCCGCTCAGGCCAATGTCGATATTGCAGCAGGTAACCTGGTTGATGGCGAAGCATTTTTTTCTGAATTGGAATCCGGTCAACACGACTAAGCCTCAATAAAGGGAGAGAATAAGTGTCTGCCATCGAACTTAACCCTGAACAACTTCAGATGGTGAGAATCATCCATGAGCGCGCCCTTCGATATCCGCTCAACGAAACCGGCGAAGCGTAATTATTGCAAACTTGCTACGGCTATATGGATGCGTTTAAACGGGTCATGGATAGTACCTCACACATACAAATGGATTATATCTGCCAGCAATACGATGGCTTTCACCGATTCGCCAAACTGATGGAGCGTTTGGCTCAGGGTATCGCCGATGGCATCATTGACGTTCCCAAAGATCATTAGCACCAATGTCAAACTATCGCTTAACACCGGACGCTCAATCCGATCTTATCGAAATTCGCCGTTATACACTGCAACAATGGGGAGCTGCGCAGTCCCACAAATACTTGGCAGAACTCCGGAAAACCATCCGTTTGATTGCTGAAACGCCTACCCTCGGTAAATCCAGACCAGAGGTTGGAGCGAATGTGCTGAGCTTTCCTCATGTCAGTCATGTCATCTACTATGTCGTGCATATGCAGCAGTTAGTGGTGTTCGGTGTACTGCACAAGCGTATGGTGCCAGTAAACCACCTGGTTGAGCGCGAGGTTATTTAATGGTGCGAGCCAATGAATCGAATCATCGAGACTAACCATGGACAGCACCAAACGTATTCAACTGTTATCCAATACAGAAGTCGTTGAACTTTACGCCAGGCCTGAGTGTAGTGGTCAAGTAAAAATGGACACTCAATTAAGCGGCCTCGATGTCTCTCACCGGGCGTCTATCCCGTGATTACATACGCATCCAACGGCAGGTTATCCTGTCTCTCTTCGACTATCGTAATTGGTCATCCAATCTTATAGATGAAATTCAAGCGCATATCGGCGATCTATTACGCTATTACCCCAGAGGTCACAGTGCCTTTCGACAGGTATTGGCCTACTTTGAGCATCAACAAATTATTATTCCATCCTACACCACGCTACAGGATTTGTTCAGTCATGCATTTGCTTTAGAAGAGAAGCGGCTTTCGGCAGTCATTACGTCCATTCCGGCATCGCAGGCTGATGAATTGTCTTCATTAATCCATCGTGAAGACGGTATTACCGCACTCAACATTATTCGCTCAGATCAAAAAGACTTCCAGTATACGGCGGTTAAGGAAGAAGTCGATAAAGCCCTGCGCCTCAAGGAATTGTACACTTTTGCTAAAGCCTTTATTCCCTCGCTGAAACTGTCGAAAAATGCCGTGCGCTACTACGCCGACATTGCTGAGCAGTATGCAGCTTCTCGGTTAAGGCGACTCAACAAGTCACAGCAAATGCTCCATGTGCTGTGCTTCTCCACTTCATTACCTCTGAACACTACTCCATGAACTCACCAGGCGATCTGGATCGTAAGGGAGAAAAATGCCCAGTACATAGCGTCCGTCTTTTAGTCGATCATAGCGCACCTGTCCTTCCCCATCCCCCGCACCCGTCATGGGTTGGTGATCGTACTTTCGGTTCATGTACTCTATCAATGGCGCCGGCGGGTCGATAAAAAACACCGAGCCCTGATCACCGCCATTGTCCTCGACGCCAATTAACGTCAACCCGCCGACGTGATAATTGAGCGTTTTTTGTTCGTTGGTTGCGATGTGAACCTGGTCGATCATGTTGGGAAAATGTAGCGAAAGATAAGCATTTTTGTAGGGCGGCGTGACGATGCCCTCGCCAAAAATAATCAACTCAAGTGCGCCAAACGATTTTGGGACAACCGGCTCCAGGGCACCGGGTTTGGTGTGCGCCACGGGAACAGACAAGGTATTCGCGATCCGGTACCAGTGGTCCAGTACACGCTTGGAAAACTCGTATACAGTGACGGCCGATGCATTGTTTGCCGATGTTCCCGCCAACAACAGGTAACCGGTCAACACGAACGACAACGCGGTTACACTAAGCGCCTGTTTTACACCGTGTGATCCGTTCATGGTATTGCTGAAACTCCATGTTGTGAAACAACAGTCAATTGCCTTACTCCTCTGTCCTAAAAAAATGCCGCTGTAATAGCGGCAAAAGGCACCATTTGAACAAAAACGGGAAAATTATGGTGCTAAGGGGGCTAGGCATACTTTTTCAGGGTGCGCCATATGTCAGCATCCGGTGGTGGTGAGGCCGTGAACCTGCGTTTTCCATCGACCGATCCGTTGGCAGCGCGCGGTTCGTTCCAGTCGAACCAGAGGAGCAGCGCGGGACTGCGCGTGATCCACCCGATACCATCCTCGGGAAATCATCTCGTGATTGACGATGGTGTGGTTGTGCATGACGTAACCTTTCAATACGGGTTGGGTCCAGTCGACAATCTCCAGGCTGACCACCTCGTCTTTCAACCAGTGCCGCAGTCGCCAACAGGCGTTTTTCACGCGCGCCGATAGTGTTTTGTCGCGATCGTCGCGAGGCGACGTGTTGGAGTGATCACACGATTGACCGCGTTCCGGCCCAAAATCCACATCGGCCAATTCGATCCAGAGCCGGCGACGTTTGCCCTGTTGGGTGGTCTGTACCTGAAGGATGTTAGGGGCTGAGATCGCCGTCACCGTTCCCGCCAGGTTGACGTTTCTCAAATCGACAGGACCGGGCATTGACCAACCCGGGAACGAAAAACTCAGAGCGACCACTGACGCCCAGAGTGATCGGGAGATCCTGATTGGTGTAGAGCGGGTGATAGCCGATCTCCCCATGTCGAGTCCTTGTCGTTGACGATTGAGCAAACAGTAACGAAGTGTCAACCTCGAAGACAACAAAAAATGATCGATTTCGGCAGTTTTATGGCTGTGCGCCAAAACAGCGGAGCCCATTCAGATTTGACGGCGACAGGTGAATAATACCGCCATGGAATTCTCTGACGCCGACCTTACAGCCATCTGGCTGACACTGCGCCTCGCCGGTGTCGTCACGGCGTGTTGCTATTGGTTGGAACCCCTTTGGCCTGGTGGCTGGTGCGCACGCGGTCCCGGTGGAACGGCCCTGTCGGGGTGGTAGTCGCCCTGCCACTGGTTCTGCCTCCCACTGTATTGGGGTTTTATTTACTGTTGGCCATGGGGCCTTACGGCCCCGTGGGGCAGCTGACCCTGGCGTTGGTGCCCACCGGGACACCAGTATTGTGAATGTATTGGCAGGTACGATCGAAGCGATTGCCGACGATACCCGCCCGGCAATGTGCCTGGTGCGCGTGCGAGTGGGTGAATCAGTGTTGTTGGCCCGTGTTACCCGACGGTCGGTGTCTCAGTTGCCCCTGAACGTTGGTTAATCGGTGTGGGTTCAAATCAAGTCTGTGGCGATGGTTCGCTAACACAAATAGCTGTGCAGCCGTTGGCTGTTGTAAAACTTCTCGATATAGTCAATCACATCTTGCTTCGCTGCATCCCGCTCGGCGACGGTGCCTTTAAAGCCACACATAGACGGCAATTTACCGTTTCCCATTCCTTTCCATTTCCAGAGCTCGTTTCATGCAATAGGGTTCAAAAGACGTTGAACGGACGCCTTGACAGGATTCCCTATGACAGATGCACCGGACCGCCGCCGCTCCAAACAACACATCGCCGCCATGCAGGACGTCGCCAACGCCGCGCCTCACCAATCGATGGCGCCCGTGTCGCACAGCGGCGAAACGCCCGAGCGTATCCGCGAGGCCCTGGTGAGGCGCTTCGGGCCGCTCATCCAAACCCTGGAAGCCAATGATCAGTTAAAAATCGTGGCCGACGCCAGCGAATTGCCCGCAACCGCCCAGCGGCGTTCCTGGGGGGAAAATGTGTCTGATGAGGAAGTTGGACAGCAGACGCCGGTAGACAGCTTAGATCCCGGCCCGGTAACCGGTTATTTTGATGGCCACACCTCTTATCTTGTGGCTTCGCATCTCAGCGCTCAACGCGCCCCCAGTGTGTTGCTCCACGAGGGGGCGCACGCCGCGCTGCCCATCATTCTTGGTGAACACTACAGCGCACTGGTCAGCGAGTTTAATAACTTGCTCGATAACAAAGACCCCTACGCCAAACTGGCCGCTGCCCTGGTGCCCGCTGACACCCGACAGGAAAACATCGACGCTGAACGCCTGAGTTATCTGGTGGAGTTGGTTTCCAGTGCCGGACAGTTGCGATACCGCCTAAACCGCCGCCCTGACTTGTTGGCGCTATACGACAAGCTGCCCGCGCCCACCCAAGGGGTAGTTGGTCTGGTGGAGCGCATATACCGACACTTACGCGCCTGGTTGTTTCGGCAACCCATTTACCAGCGTCACCTGGCTCCCCACCTGGGGCGATTTGGGTTGAAACTCACCCCTGCCGATATCCGGTC
>JBNKFQ010000152.1:0-5384 GCA_050289385.1 Porticoccaceae bacterium
ATCAGCGCTTCGCGCACACAACCTTCCTGTTCTGCCGCAAGCAATATGCGCCCCAGGCGAGGGTCTACTGGTAGTCTGGACAGTTTGTTGCCAACCGGCGTGAGAGTTTCGTCGGCGCTAACGGCACCCAGCTCACGCAACAGATTAAAGCCATCGTTAATCAGACGATGGTCGGGTGCGTCAACAAATTCAAAATTGCGAATATCGCCAATGCGCAACTGCAACATTTGCAAAATAACCGCCGCCAGATTTGTTCGAACAATTTCCGGATCAGTAAACTCCGGGCGGTTCAGAAAATCCTGTTCGGCATACAGACGAATACAAATACCATCACTCAAACGGCCACAGCGGCCCTTGCGTTGATTGGCACTGGCCTGAGACACAGGCTCCACCGGCAATCGCTGTACTTTGGTGCGGTAGCTGTAACGGCTGATCCGCGCAGTACCCGGGTCAATAACATAGCGAATCCCCGGCACGGTAACCGAGGTTTCCGCGACGTTGGTTGCCAGCACAACGCGCGTCCCGCGCCGGGAGCCCGCCTGAAACACTCGATTTTGCTCTGCCAGGCTCAAGCGCGCATAAAGGGGCAGAACATCCAGGTGGGGTAATTGGGCTCTGCGAATAACCTGGGCCGCTTCGCGAATCTCTCTTTCTCCGCTGAGAAAAACCAGAATGTCACCCCGTTGCGGAAGACTCAAAAGCTCTTCTATTGCGTCGAGAATAGCCTGATTCAAATCATCCTGTTCTTCGGCCAAAGGTCGGTAGCGCACTTCAACAGGCCACGTACGACCCGACACTTCAATCACCGGTGCGTCGTTAAAGTGTTTTGAAAAACGCGCCACATCAATGGTGGCCGAGGTAACAATGACTTTCAGATCAGGTCGTTTCGGCAAAATCTGCTTGAGATAACCCAGCAAAAAATCAATATTGAGGCTACGCTCGTGGGCCTCGTCAATAATGATGGTGTCGTAGCGATTCAGGAAGCGATCAGTCTGTATTTCAGCCAGCAGAATCCCGTCCGTCATCAATTTGACATAGGTGTTATCCGAGCTCTGGTCATTAAAGCGGACCTGATAACC
The DNA here is from genome assembly GCA_050289385.1 of Porticoccaceae bacterium. Classification (GTDB taxonomy): domain Bacteria; phylum Pseudomonadota; class Gammaproteobacteria; order Pseudomonadales; family Porticoccaceae; genus JBNKFQ01. The sequence continues at coordinate 1,080 of JBNKFQ010000152.1, forward strand.
CACTTTATCACCCAACGATGTTTTCAGTTCCTCGGCAATACGATTCGCCACGGTGCGAGCGGCAATCCGCCGCGGCTGCGTGTGGCCAATCAACCCCCTGATACCTCGCCCCAACTCCAGACAAATTTTTGGCAATTGTGTGGTTTTGCCCGACCCCGTCTCACCAGCCACAATCACGACCTGGTGATCGCGTATGGCCGCGGAGATGTCCTCACGGCGCTCTGATATCGGCAGTTCATCCGGGTACTCAATAACAGGAAGGTTTGCCTGGCGCTCTTTAACTGCGCACCGGGACTGCTCCATCAAGTCAGTGATTTTTTTTAAATTCCGGTCGTATGGCTGCTTGTTACTAACCCGCTGTCGCAATGTTCGAAGTCCACCCAGCAAGCGAGCGCGGTCCATCGACAGGCAGCTATCTACGCCGTCATAGAGTTTTTTAAATGAGGGAAGTGACCCAGACATCGAGACTCAGTGCATTAGAGGTTGTTGCTTATTTTAACATGAGAGCATCAGCTACAAGGAATCAGGCTTCTGACGCAGCCTGGCCCGCAACACCTTGCCGACATTGGATTTGGGCAAATCTTCACGAAATTCAATATAACGCGGCACTTTATAGGCAGAGAGGCGTTCACGACACCATTGTTTTAGCGCGTGTTCATCCACGCCGGAATCCGAACACACTACAAACAGGCGAATCGATTCGCCCGACACTTCATCGGGAACGCCGATTGCCGCACTCTCAAAGACCCCAGGATGCGAATTCACCACATTTTCTATCTCATTGGGATACACATTAAACCCGGAAACAATGATCATATCTTTTTTGCGATCCAGAATCCGAAGCCGGCCATCCTCGCCAACCGTGACAATATCACCTGTCTTGAACCAGCCTTCGGTATCCTTACTCAACGCCGTCTCGGACGGGTTGTTCCAGTAACGATTCATTACCTGGGGACCACGCACCCAAAGCTCGCCCACTCCGTCTATTGACTGAGCCACACCGTCATCATCCACCACGCGCACTTCTGTGGATGGCACCACCACCCCGACAGAACCCGGTTCTTCATGGCCCGGCACATTAATGGCGATAACCGGCGACGTTTCGGTCAACCCATAACCCTCGGTCACCGTACACCCGGTAATGTTCAGCCAGCGATCTGCGATCGCATCTGTCAATGCCATTCCCCCCGAGCCGGTTAATTTCAGCCTGGAAAAATCCACATCGGAAAAACTGCGATGTCGCATCAACGCAGCAAATAAGGTATTCAACCCGAAAAAAACCGTAAAGGGGGTTTTCCTCAGCACCTTGACCAACGCCGGAATATTGCGCGGATCGGGAATCAGGTGGATATGCGCATGCAAGTGCATCATCACCACCATGCTTACCACAAAAGAGAACACATGATAGAGCGGCAGAGGTGCAATAATGACCTCCCTGCCCTGTTCCAGACCGCACTGGCGCAACATAGCCAGCGCCTGCATGGTATTGGAGATCAAATTGGCATGGGTCAGCTCTGCCCCCTTTGCCACACCAGTTGTTCCACCTGTGTATTGCAGCAAAGCGATGTCTTGCGAATGAGCCTTGTGGAGCTTGACACGATATGAACGACCGGCCGCCAGGGCGTGACGCAAGGTCACCTCGTTGTTTTGCACTTTGACCTTGCGCCCTTTACCGGCTACCTTGATTGCCGCCCCCAAAAACATTCGTCGCGCACCGTTCAACAGGTCTGCCGCTCCGGTGGATATCACGATTTCCACATCGGATTGCGACAAAGCCTCCAGATTTTTGTGAATCAGACTATCCAGTGACACCAAAGCACGAGCACCGGAATCTTTCAGCTGCAACAACAGTTCGCGGCTGGAATACAGGGGGTTGGTGTTAACCAGAATCAAACCGGCCTTGAGAGCGCCAAAAGCCACTACCGGATATTGCAGAAGATTGGGCAATTGTAGAGCGATTCGATCACCGACTTGCAGATCCGTTTCGCTTTGTAAATACGCGGCAAACTGATCAGACAGCCTGTTGAGCTCACGATAGGTCAAGGTGCCGCCCAGACTTGAGAAAGCCGGAGCATCGGGATTCTCCGCAAAAGCTTTTATCAACAGGTGAACCATCGTTCCCGGCCGGTCGGGCGATAACTGCTGCTCGATATTGTATCTGGCCCGCGCAGACTCAATGGACTGCTGAACTGTTGTCATATCTGATTCTTCCTCGGAACCTTTGACCAAATCTGACCGGATTTTTATTCACATAAGTGATACAGGCATTTTTTTTGTTAATATGGCCGACCAGGATTGAGACAATACTAACGCAACTGCTAGCAAGGTAAAGGGTGGAAATCAGTTATGGCAAAAAACGATATTGAGATTGCACGCGAAGCAAAAATGGCGCCGATTATGCAAATTGGTGACAAATTGGGCATTTCCCCGGAAAACCTGATCCCCTATGGCCACACCAAGGCCAAAATCAGTCTTGAATACATCAAGGAGTTGAACAATCGCCCCAACGGTAAACTGATCCTGGTAACCGCCATCAGCCCCACCCCGGCCGGCGAAGGCAAAACGACCACCACGATCGGTTTGGGCGATGCCCTCAATCGTATCGGCAAGAAGGCGACCGTCTGTATTCGTGAACCGAGCCTTGGCCCCTGCTTTGGCATGAAGGGTGGAGCGGCGGGTGGCGGCTACTCACAAGTGGTGCCCATGGAAGATATCAACCTGCATTTTACCGGAGACATGCACGCCATTGGTGCCGCACACAATTTGCTTTCTGCCCTGATTGACAACTACGTACACTGGGGCAATGACCTGCGTCTGGATTTGCGCAGGGTAACCTGGCGGCGGGTGGTGGACATGAACGACCGCCAGTTGCGTCAAGTTGTGACCGGCATTGGCGGCCCCGGTAATGGTTATTTAATGGAAAGTGGTTTCGATATTACCGTTGCTTCTGAAATCATGGCAATTTTTTGCCTTGCCAAAGACCTGGATGACCTGCAGGAACGTCTGGGGAAAATAGTGATCGGCTATACACGAAAAAAGGAACCGGTTACCGCTGCGCAAATGGAAGCACCCGGCTCGATGACAGCACTACTGAAAGACGCATTGGCACCTAATCTGGTGCAAACGCTGGAAAATAATCCTGCATTTATCCACGGTGGCCCGTTTGCCAACATCGCTCATGGCTGTAACTCGGTTATTGCAACCCGGACAGCACTCAAACTGTCGGATTATGTGGTGACCGAAGCAGGCTTCGGTGCCGACCTCGGTGCCGAAAAGTTTTTTGACATCAAGTGTCGAAAAAGCGGACTGAAGCCGGATGCCGCCGTCATAGTTGCTACGGTTCGCGCGCTGAAAATGCATGGCGGCGTCCCAAAAAACAACCTGGGTCACGCCAACGTTGAGGCTGTTCAAAAAGGCCTGGAAAACCTTGGCCGTCATATTCGCAATGTCGGTCAGTTTGGCATACCTGTCGCGGTCTGCATAAACCACTTTACGGGCGATACCGATGCCGAAATCGACGCAATTAAAGCTTATGTAGTGGAACGCGGCGCCGAGGCATTCGTCTGCTCTCACTGGGCCAATGGCAGCGCTGGCGCCGAAGAGTTGGCTCAGGCAGTAGTACAAATGACAGAATCCGGCGCCAGTCAGTTCCGTACCCTCTACGATGACGACATGAGCTTGTGGGATAAAACACGCACTATTGCCCGCAATATTTACGGCGCTGATGACATTACCGCTGACACGAAAATTCGTGATCAGTTCAAGCAATTTCAAGAGGCTGGCTACGGACACTTCCCGGTTTGCATGGCAAAAACACAGTACAGTTTTTCGACCGATCCCAATTTACTGGGCGCACCGAGTAACCACGTGGTGCCGATTCGGGAATTGTCACTTTCTGCCGGCGCAGAATTTCTGGTGGTGGTTTGCGGGGATATCATGCGCATGCCTGGGCTGCCCAGAGTACCGGCGGCTAACAACATCTGTGTAAATCAACGGGGAGAAATTGAAGGACTGTTTTAATTTAGCAAAACTGGAGCTTTAGCCCTTCGTCTGCTTCACCAAGACGTCTGAACGTTTGTACTGCGCCGCTCTTGATAGCGGCGCTTTGTACACTCCCGGAAGCCAAGGGCCAAACAACAAACTGCATTCCTTGACGACCTGCGAATGCAAAAATTGGCGTCTTGCAAATCCTCATCAATACAAGAACACGAGCGCTCGATGCTCCGTAACAGGTTGTTGATAAACTATCTACGTTGCCTCTGCGGCGTTAAAAACAGGCTGCCTCGAAAACGTTTTTCAACAGCC
>JBNKFQ010000153.1:0-9041 GCA_050289385.1 Porticoccaceae bacterium
AGATCCAACCGCAGGTCGTCCATCAGATATACGCTGGACTCCAACTCGACGCCTTCCGCAATCGATTTGCCCGCATTGACGGAATATCTACCACAGCCAGTACCAGCAAGTAGAAGGCCGACAGGTAATCCCTCCCAGTTAATGCGATAGATGGCAGCGTTAAGGCTAATACGGTTGTCCGCAAATGTCGCTTTATAGCCTAATTCGAAGTTTTCCGTATAGTCCGGATCAATATTGCCCTGGCTAATTTCTCCGCCATCGGCTAACTCATAGGCTCCATTGTTATCGGCGTCACAGCTGTCTTTTTTGGGCGCTTGAGCCTTTCCCAGCCGGAAACCTTCCGCCCACTGCGCATAGAACAGGGTATTGTCATTAGGTTTCCAGCTCAAATTAGCCTTGTAATTTTCATCACTGTAGTCGGTTTTCAGCGGTGTGCTTTTAACCGGGGTCAGGCTCCAAGCCCACCAACCGGTTCTGAGAGCATAGGATTCCTGATCGTATTCAAAATGACGAACACCCAGAGTGGCCGTCAACCGATCTGTAATGTCGTAGGAGATCTCGCCGAATACAGATTTTTGCTCAATCATTGCAGAGTAATCGCCGATAAAGTAATAGTCCTCACTCAGCGCCTCAAAAACCTCGGCCGAAGGTGCGGCCGGTAGCAAGCAACAGTCCACCCATCCCGAATCGCTTACGGAATCAGCTTCATGCGCGGGATCTCCTGAAAAGCCTTCTGCATAAACACGGGGCGATTCCCGGTCTTCATAATATCCTCCCAGCACCACTTGTACTGGCCCGTCGAATTTTGAGCTAAAGCGAATTTCCTGGCTAAAAACGTCGTTTTCCTGGTAGTCTGCAACGTTGCCCAAAAAGGCAGGGTAGAGAAAACTGTAGTCGTAAAAATACGATCCCTCCCGATCAACCCAGGAAGAGGCACTGTGCAGGCTGCCCCAACCGAGATCGTAGTTGGCCACCAGGCTGGTCAGGTGAGTTTCATCGGTAATGCCTTCCGGCTGGGGATAGTTACCTGAGCCGCGGGGGGGGAAACTGGGGACGATTAGCGCGCGGACCTGCTCATACGCGCCCGGCAAATTCAATTCGACTTCACGTAAGCCCTCCTGTTCGATTTTCTGCCAGGTGTGGCTTAGCGTGATATCCAGCCGCTCGACGGGTTGCCACCGTGCTGACAAGCGAGCACCGCTGGTTTCGTCCCCACCGATACCATCTTTGATCCGGAGCGTACCGCCGTAAGTGCTCAGATTATCGAGATAGTAGCCGTAATCTCCCGTGGGGGCGATACTATCGATAGAACCACTGTTGTCAATCCGGTAAGCCACGCCTCTGAGAGCCAGGGTATCTTTGATCAACGGGACGTTGAACACACCCTCCACCCGGGTGTTGTCGCCGCCCCGTTCACCCGTTTGGGAGTACCCGACAACCACTTTGCCTTCCATTTGTTCCAGGTTGGGTGCGGCCGGAATAATCCGCACGACACCACCCATGGCATCGGCGCCATAGAGCGTGCCCTGGGGGCCTTTCAGCACCTCGACCCGTTCGATATCCACCATCCTGATGTCGGTACTGCCAGCGCTGCCGCCCTGACGCATGCCTGACACGGGTATTTCGCCAAAATAAATTCCTGTGGCGTCTCGCTCAGTTTGCGGGCTGACAGCGATGCCCCGTATGACGAAGGAGTTGGCGCCGGCACCGCGATCCTGCATGGTGACGCCGGGGATGGTGCTGAGGTAGTCGCCCATGCTGACCAGGCCGCGTTTATCGATGGTGTCGGCGCCGAGTACAGAAATCGCCAAAGCCGTATCCTGCAGACGAGTTTCGCGCTTCTGCGCAGTAACAATTATTTCTTCTATAAGTTCAAATTTATCTGCCGATACTTCCCGCTCGCCGCTTTTCCCGGCCTGCCCGCCGGTATCCTCTGCCATTTTTATAACAACCGTATTATCACCGGTGTACTCATACGCAAGTTTAGTGCCCTCCAACAAACTTGCCAGCGCCTCCCTTTGCGTCAATTTTCCGGTAACTCCCTGAGTCTGATAATCAGAAATATCCACACCCGACGCGGCAATGCGAAGTTTCGACTGGTTGGCAAATTGAATAATTGCCGTGGAAATGGCTTGTGCCGATACATTGTATTGCTTGCGTTCATCATTGGCCTGGGCCTGGCCAACAGCCAGCATCATAGCGGACAGGCCGGCGGCCATCGTTAAACGCAACGCCTGTTTGCGAAAAGTTTTTGACTGGTTATTTTTTTGCATACTCTGCCCCTCCTCGGGTTGTCACGTGTTTGTCACACTTAGTAACGACCACGCGAGATAAATCCGGACAAATTATTATCGGCGTTTACTCAAAACAATTTTATCTGGTGATATCACCGTTACCTTAACCGGCAGGATATGAGGCAGCACTTTTGCCACCTCCTCAAAATCGCCTACGGCGAACACAGCGGTTACCGGCAGGGTGCGAATATCGTCACTCGCAATCGTAATTCTTCCCACTGCATATCGGTTAATGTCGGCAATTACCGTCTCCAATGCCATCTGGTCAAATTCCAATACACCGTTGCGCCAGGTAGCGAATTTTTCCGGTGGCGCATAGGAAATAACGCCTTCTGCACCGCCCTTTTTATAGGAAATCTTCTGCCCTTTTTCTATCACCACAGGCCGCACCGCCGTTGTACCCGGATTTTGTCCGGAGTCACCGACTCCGCGACTGACAGATACCACACCTTCAATGACCGCCACAGAGAGACCAGCCGGCTGCTTGTGAACATCAAACGCCGTTCCAACTGCCCGCACAGCTGTGTTGTTGGTGTAAACAGTAAAGGGACGTTCGGGAGAGTGAGCTACAGTAAACAGTGCCTCGCCGTGAATTAAGCGAACGTCACGTCGTGCTTCGCCGTAATTCACCTCAATGCGTGTGGCACCACTGAGATGCACGGCGGAACCGTCTTTTAAGTTTATTTCCCGCAATTCACCAGACCTGGTTGCGTAGATAACGCTGCCTGGATCGGACCTGAAAATCGGGCTGTTGAAGCCACCAATCACCAAGGCAATCATCAATCCCGCCGCCAAGGCGCCCCAGGCAATACCGCTGGTGCTCCTTTTGCGTTTTCGCACCACGGCTCCAGTTCGCCTGGCGCCGACCACGGAGCGATCGGCAACGGTTGCCGCGCACTCGCCAGCCACTGTATCGAGGGCGAACAGGTAGGCATAAGCCCGCTCATGGGCCGGGTGTTGGGATTTCCAAGCCTCAAAAAGAGCCCGATCCCGCGGCGCAACGCTACCGGATGTCATTCGGGTAAGCCAGTAGCGGGCCTCGCGGTCAACTTGTTGGCGATGACGTTTGTGCATGACCTTACTCCTCAACATCCCTTTCAAATGCCGACTGACACCGCGCCAGCGCTCGCATGATGTGTTTTTCGACAGCGTGACGGCTGATACCGAGCTGTTCGGCAATTGTCTTGTGATCGAGATTCTGTACTTTGTGCATCAAAAACACCTGTCGGCACTTGCCCGGTAGTTTGTCGATGGCGCGCGACAACTTTTCCAGCCGCTCCCGCGCAATGGCCTTGTGTTCGGGCGATATCGAGTCGATGTGCTCAGTGGGGTTGTCGGCCATCAGATCCCGGTACCGGTTGCGTATCTGACGGGCCTTTTCCCGGTCACGGATCAGATTGATGGCGGTGCGGTAGAGATAGGCGTAGGGAAACTGCAATTTGTGCGGTTGATCGAGGGTGTTTACGCGCAAAAAACTGTCTTGGGCGATGTCGTCGGCCAGGTCGCTGTCGTGCAGCAGGTGGTTGAGGCTGTTGCGCAGCTGCAGCCAGTGCTTGCGGTAAAAACTGCTGACGAATCGGGTCTTCTCATCAGTCATTTCCGCAGTATAGCGTAAGTCGTCATCGTCCTTGCGGACGACCGACAAGCCTCGATCCGGCACCGGCCCATAACCTTCGATTGCCACACATGTCCATTTAACGACTGGCGACAACAAATCCGGACAATCAATTTATGTCCACGCGCCTTACAGCAATAAGACCGGCAACAAGAATCCGATAATCAAGGCATTTACCGGTTTACCCAAAAATGCCACCGCCAGGTACACATGCCCCTCGCCCAATGGGTAAATTGGATAACTGGCGACGGACCCCAACGCGATCAAAAACACAGGAACAACAATGGGAGCAAAAGCCCGGTTAACAGAGGGAACTACAGGACATATTCCCAACCCCGGAAGGACAAATAAAATCAAACCGTTGCAAGTAGCTAAAATATGGTCCTGGAATACTTTTCTGGATTATCCATCATACCCAATAAAGGAAAATAACAGCGGCACTGATAGGCTCGAACCTGGCCAAATTTTTGATTCGATTGAAATTTTACTCAAATTTACCTTGTCTAACATGCTTAAACATCTGGTTTTGGCACTCAAATCGGACTTCCAGGGACGCACAGAAAGCCCAAATAGAGAATAAAACCTGAAAGCGCTCTCGGGGACAACGACTGAGCCGTGCTGTTTATCCTGGCTCTTGAACCCACCTCAGCTTCGTCACGTCAGACTCTCATCACCTGCCCTACTCCTGATTTGCCGGTGGGCTATACCAAATTGGTGAACTGTACGCACGCTCCTGTACGATTTTGGGTGTTTCCGCTTGTATGTTCTTTATACCTGGTCGTTTTGCATGGTAGGTCGTCCAACGTGGCGTTGGAATTTCCAGAACTCGCAAATAGTAGAAGGCTGATTCAGTTTTATCAAAATCCGGATCCGCCCATACCGTGGCCAACTCCGGATCACCGATGGTATTAGCGTAGCTGGCATTAGGAATATCTACAGTACTCCCTACAGAATCGGCTTTGCCGTCCTCTCGTTCCACGCGCTCATCTGATAGCGCTACATTGTATATTTTTTCGTGACTTGTACCGTTTTTATCCAACCAACCTTTGACAACTTGAACACGATCCAGATTAGCGCCAACCGGATCTTTAACCGCGCGGATCAAAAAGGTCGGCGCTTTTCCTTCAGGACCGACCGATAGGCTGCCGCCCATGGGTACTCCTTTCTGGTACCCGGTCGCGGCAAGATTTGCAGCCACAGCGTCGTTTTTCCGATAATCCCAACCGCCAAAAAAACGGACCCGAATGCGTGGCCCGGTGGTGGCATAGACTTCGCGGCGCTTCATGGCGTCAAACAGCTCTTCACGGGTGTTTTCCCTCGCCCAAACAGCGGCGTATCCACCAGCGGACCCGTAGTTTCCATTAAAGCCATTGAGAGCCTTTCCCATTGGATCCAGGATAGTAGAAAAACTATCGCGTTCTTTTTCAATGGGCCCAGGCAATGCATTATGGGTGTCTGTACTACGGAACCTCTGATTAATTCCTGAATTTTGCGATAATGGCATTATCTTAATGGAGCAGCGAGATAAATACTGATGAAACAACAGTCCCTGACCGATGGCTTCGAAATTCATCGCAAGAAAACACGCAAAGAGCGATTTCTTGATGATATGGATGCCCTGATCCCCTGGCAGGGATTGGTGAATGCCATTGAGCCGTTTTACCCCAAGCCCACTGGTGCAGGCCGTCGTCCCATTGGTATCGAACGCATGTTGAGGATCTATTTTCTCCAACACTGGTTCAACCTTTCTGACCCTGCTGCCGAAGAAGCGATCTATGATTCTCGAGCCATGCGTAACTTTGTCAGGATTGATCTCGGTTGTGAGCCCGCACCTGACGAAACCACCATTTGCAAGTTCCGCCACCTGATGGAGAAACATAACCTTGGCGATCAGTTCTTCCATCTGGTCAACGAGTACCTGCAGGAAAATGGTCTGAAAGTGGCTCGTGGCACGATTGTTGACGCCACCATTATCAATGCGCCCAGCTCCACGAAGAACAAGAAAAAACAGCGTGATCCGGAAATGCATCAAACCCGCAAAGGCAACCAGTGGTACTTTGGCATGAAGGCCCATATCGGAGTCGATAGCAAAACAAAGCTGGTTCATAACGTTGTTGTGACATCGGCTAATGCTCACGATTCCACCGTTATTGGTGATCTGCTGCATGGAAAGGAAACTCGCGTATGGGGTGACTCTGCCTATGCGGGCAAACGCGATGTCATCATGGAATATGCCCCGAGAGCCAAAGACTTTACACAAAAGAAAGGCAGTCGGTACAGGAAGCTCACAGACGAGGAGCGGTCTCGAAACACCACCAAGTCGAAAGTTCGCGCCAAAGTTGAACACACATTTGGCATCATCAAGCGACAGTTCGGATTTACGAAAGCGCGCTATCGTGGATTGGATAAAAATGCGCATCACGTATTTGTGTCCTGTGCGTTAGCTAATATTGTCACCGCGAAGAAATACCTTTTGCGGCGACAACGTAAAGATTTACAGGCGCAATATGCCTGAAAATCGGGTTCTGGACCGCGTTAAGCGGCTCAACGAGGAAAAGCGTCTTGTAAAAGGCTGCTTTACCATATTTTTTGGTGTTTTTAATCTGGAACTTCTGGTCAGTTGAAATTTGTCAATTAATCAGAGGTTCCCTACCAATTAAACCAAACTTGAAGGGGTTGGTTCCTATCCGAGCCTGATGAGCCAGGCCCAGTTTTAAGGCCGAGCGCGCATATTCATAGCGCCGCCCCAAATCCTTGCCTTTATTGTAAGAACTCCAGGTTTCAAAATCGGCAAACTCGTCATTGGGCGACAACGATGGATGGGCTTCACCGTCACCTTTGGTCTGTGTAACCTCCAATAACGGTTCCCATTTTGAGCGCATCTTCGCATAGTGGCTATCCAATGGCTTTCCATTGCTATCTTCCGGCAGAAACATATGCCCCAGGGAAATGTTGCCATTATGTGGGATGCCAATAACTTCACCGCCGGTTGTCCTATGGTAATTTTCAAAATATTGCCAAAGATTTTCCGGATTTTTACTATCGAGTGCGGTGAAGGGTAGTACTTGTTTTGCCCGACGCCCGCCGTCTCTAAACAGAACGACTCGATGAATAAAAGGTACTATCGGGGTCCATTCATAACCAATAAAAGCGGTAAATTTCCCGGGGCGGTTATACTGTTCGGCCCGGGCAATCACAGTACTCCACACAGACCACCGAAAGCCAGGGGCATCAGCCACGCTATTTCTGAGCAAAAATCGATGGAAAATCTGTTTTTTTTTGATCAAGTGGCATGCTCTCAGGCAGGATGTCTTGAAAATACTCATACCATTTACTTTTTGTGGCCTCATCCTTTTGCCGGATAGCTATCAAAAAATCGCCAAATTTTTTGTACCACTGCAGACCTGTGTCGGTTGCCAGTAAAGTTGGATCGGCACTTTCCAGGGCGGGTAAAAATCCAATGTTCTCCGCATGATCCGAAACCACCACAAAGTCTAACGGGCGACTGCGTCGCAGCAGTTGATTATCTGGTGTTCTCACCGGCTTGCCCTGCGCAAAACGGTAGGCATCATCGGGAGTCAACCTTGTATTAAATGTATAGGCGTCCACTGACTGATTAGTGTGCACATGGGTATCACCCCAGTAGAGGTTGTCCGGATAAGTGTTGTCAGCATAGGAAAGTAGTGCGATGAGCTGTAGCGATACTGCAAGAACAACGGCGCACACCAAGTTTAATCTCATTATTATTCACCTGTTTTCATATTCAAATTTATCTTTGCGTGATACCACCGCCCCGCCATTAATCATTCGTAAACCATGATTGTTGGTGCACACTATTTACTTTTATTGTTCAGCGGTCATACATGAAAGGTGATGTGGTCGATGAATTCGGGGGAATTCGGAGGACAGTCTACCTTTTTCCAGTACTCCTTCAAGATGATATTGCAGGAATCCAGGGATAGTTTACTTATTGCGAGCAATCATTCAGGAAATCGGTAAACTGTCCCCGGATTTCGGATTTCCGCTGACAGACATAGGGAAGCAAGCTACCGACTCAAAAAAGGAGAGGTTGCGTTGCCGCAACCTCTTTTTTTCGGGCAGCGCCTAAAAACGGTAGGAAAAATTCACACCGATCGTTCTGGGGCGCAATCGGAAACCACGTGGTGCACCTCTCTTACCATAAAGAGATTCTACCCATGTCAGATCATCCGCATCTGTGAGGTTCTTGACAAACAGGTCGACAGCCGTTTTGCCAAAGGTGGCACCGGCCTTCAGGTGAATCTGGCTGTAGTCACCGGAAGAAGGGAGTGAATCCGGCTGGTTGATATAGGTATCATATTCGCCGACGTAAGCGTAGTCGACCCGGGCGAAGGCATCGTAACCCGACAGCGTAAACGCATATTCCAGACCCGCGCTCAAGTTGATATCCGCCGAGCCAGGTAGATCATCGCCGTCATTACCGAGGTTGGAGACGCCTTTAAGCGTCGCTTCATTATAGGACGCGCCGAGGTCTAGTCGCAGATTGTCCGTCAGCTGCAAACGGGATTCCACTTCAATGCCGTCCGAGGTGGATTCACCTGCATTGACCACGTAAGTGCCACAGCCGTTACCGGCTAGGAAAACCCTGACAGGCAATCCCTCCCAGTTGATATGGTAAAAGGCGGCATTGAGGCTGATACGATTGTCCGCGAATGAGGCCTTATACCCCAACTCGAAATTTTCCGTAAAGTCTGGATTCACCGGACCGATGGCTGCTTCATCGCCATTTGCTGTCTCGTAGGCCCCATTGTTATCGGCATCGCAATAGCTGGCTTTGTCGGCTTGCGGCGCTCCCAGCCGGAAACCTTCCGCCCATTGTGCATAGAGCAGGGTATTGCCATTGGGTTTCCAGCTCAGATTGACTTTGTAGTTTTCATCGCTGTAATTACTTTTCAGAGTCGGTTTGCGAACCGGTGTCTGACTATAAATCCACCAACCCGTCCAGATAGTATAACTCTCCTGATCGTATTCAAAGTGGCGCACCCCCACAGTGGCAGTCAGTTGATCCGTAAGGCTATAAGAAATCTCGCCGAAAATGGCTTTTTGCTTTGCCTTCGCAACAGTGTCATAAAGAAAGTAATAGTTTTCCCTTA
>JBNKFQ010000154.1:0-9910 GCA_050289385.1 Porticoccaceae bacterium
CCTATACCCCTCACCCGGCCCGAAGATGAAAGGAATTGATGCCGCGGGTGGTGCCGACTTCCACTATTACGACTGGGTCGATCAGTTTAATACGCTCGGTTTGGGCAAAAACATTCCGATAGCCAACGGCACCAGTTCCGATTCCCTGCTGGCGCTTGATCCTGAAACCGGCCAGTGGATTGTTATGCGTGTGCCGTATCCGTTGGGTTTTTATACAAGAGGGCTGGATGGTCGCATTGATGACCCAAAAGCAGGCTGGAAAGGCCGGGCCGTTTACGCCAACTACGGCGGCTTCCCCACCTGGCATCAGGAACCAGCCAAAGGTGGTGAGGGCACGCTGGCGAAAGTATTGAAATTTCAGATCAGGCCGAGTCCGTTAGCGGAGTAAGGGGGGAGTTATAATCAATGGCAGTTTTACAGAATCACTCACCGGCGCCGGCAACCGGGGTAGCCATGTCCTCCAGGGCTGCCATGATTTACGCGTTACCAGTTTTGGGCTCCATTGCCTTGGCCGCACCAATGGCCTCGATAATACAGGGTATTTATAATAAATATGTGGGCCTTCAACTCGCTCTAATCGGTGCCCTGCTTTTGGCGGTACGCGTTACCGACGCTATTGCCGGCCCATATATCGGGCATTTATCGGATCGTTATCGATTGCGCACGGGAACCCGCAAACCGCTGATAGCTGTCAGCAGCGTGGGCTTGGTGTTATGCGGTTTTTTTCTGTTCGATCCACTGCCCGGCGCAGGCGGTTGGTATTTTTTGATTTGGGCGCTCGGCTTCATCGTTTGTGGTGGTGTTCTTGAGATAAATCGTAGTGCCTGGGCAATCGAGCTTACCGACGACCCCCATGCCCGTACTCGCATATTCACTTACAACGGTCTTTTTGCACAAATTGGTTATTTAATTTCTTTAGGATTTCCTTTATTGCCCATATTCGCAACCAGCGAGTTCACCCCACGAGCACTGAAAGTAATGGCCCTGCTATTCGGTTCCTGGTTATTAACTACTGTGTTTATGGCGTTGCGCCATGTCCCCAATGGTAGATTTATAACTTCAGCTAAAAAGGTAAATTTTTTCTGGTTCTTAAAAAAAAATGTCTCAAACAAACCATTCCTGATTTACATCGGATTTAGTTGCTTTTTCGGTATTGCACTCGGAGCGACTGCCGGCATTGAATTCGTAATTTGGGACGGCTACTTTGGTATTGGCGATAAAGTCGCCGCTGTTTATATAGTTGTCTTATCCGTTGGAATAGCCAGCGTTCCAATGGTGAACAGGCTTGTGAAAAAATTTGGTAAATTGCCAGTATTTTCCGCATGCGCAATTTCTTACATTACATTCCCTTTGGCTTTTCTGTATGTGTCACCCGGCGAAAACGCATTTATTGCCATCGCAATAATACAAGGCGTTAATGGCATAGCATTTTCCTGTTATACGGTTTTGCAGCCATCTTTATTCGCGGATATCGTGGATTACAGCACCTGGAAAAACCGCTACACTCAAACGGCAACTTATACCTCGATTAATAATCTTTTTGGAAAAACATGTACCGCTTTGGGTACATTTCTTGGTTTATTTATAGCGGGCTTTTTGGGTTTTGACCCAGCACTCGGTATCGACCCCGATGAGGCCAGAAAGGCCATACACATCACATATTGCTGGGTGCCTGCGCTATTGCAATTGCTGGCGGTTATTCTGGTGTTCAAAATGCCGTTAAACACAAAGCGCATGCGCATTATTCAGCGCAGACTGGAAACTCGCGCACAGCGTGAAAAAGCTAAAATTGCAACCAACAATAAAGCGGCTTGCAAAATAGACCGCTTTGTAGAAAACGCGACAAAGCCTATTTAAGCGAAACGCCACGACTCCATAATATTTTATATGGGTAACACTTATGGTTGATGTGAAATATATAGAAAGATTAAAGCGCCTGGACCGGCTTCATCATTTTCATGCGAACACCAATCCGGTGCACTTTGCCGAAAAAGGCCCCTCTATGATCACCAGGGCAGAGGGTGTATACATATACACCGATAGCGGTAACAAGGTGATCGACGGCATGTCGGGGGGATGGTGCACCAATATCGGTTACGGTAACGAGCGGTTGTGCAGAGCGGCGTACGAGTCGATGACACAGCTTTCCTATAATCTTACGTTCAATGGAACGACCAACCCTTGGGCGGCCGCGTTAAGTGACAAGATGGCGGCGATCACCCCCGAACAGTACCAGCATTTCTTTTTTGCCTCCACTGGTTCGGATGCCGTTGAATCTGCCATTAAGATCGCCCTATATTACTGGCATCTGAGGGGGCAGCCGGAAAAGCGCGCGATTATCGGTCGCGATTATGCCTATCATGGCAACACCTTGTTCGCTTCGCATCTGGTGGGGGCGGAAGGTTACGGCGCCCAATACGGATTTCCGTTGACGGACATTGTTCACCGTATTGAATCGCCCTACTGGTATCGTTACGGCAAGGAGCTCGACCCACAAGATTTTGGCAGAAAAGCGGCCGCGGCTCTGGAAAAAAAAATCAAGGAACTCGGCCCGGAAAATGTTGCCGCTTTTATCGGGGAACCAATACAGGCAACACTTGGGTTGATTGTTCCTCCAGAAAGTTACTGGCCAGAAATTCAACGCATCTGTAAAGAGTACGATATTTTGCTGATTGCTGATGAAGTCGTCACTGGCATGGGAAAAACAGGTTCTATGTTCGGCTTTCAAAAATTCGACTTTGAGCCGGATTTGTTTACGATGGCCAAGGGGTTCGCTTCAGGGTACTTTCCTGTTTCCTGTGTCGCAATTGGTGCGAAGGTGGAAGGGTTGTTTCAAAGCACAGACAAACCTTTTATTCACGGTTTTACCAACTGTGGGCACCCGGTCGGTTGCTCTGTCGCGCTGGAAAATATTGCCGTGATAGAAGATGAAAATCTGTTGCAAAAGGTCAGGGATGATACTGGCCCCTATCTCGCAAATCGCCTGCAGGAATTAATGGAATTTCCATTTGTGGGGGAGGTGAAATCGATGGGTATTATTGGTGCCGTAGAAATAGATGTAACAAAAATAAAATCGGGGAAAATTGCCGACAGTGTGGCACTGGGCGCAAGAATTGGTGAGATAGCCTGGCAAAAAGGCGTCAATGCGCGCCCTATTGGCACAACCTTTGGCATGATGTTTCCCATGATCATCACCAGGAAACAGATAGATGATGCCATTGACATATTGAAGCAATCGTATTTGGAAGCGTCACCGTGAATCCCCGCGTAATCCACCAAATAGCAGGATTGTGTTTATTGGTCACGGTATGGGATAGTACAAAAGTCGAGTTGATAAAATACCACCAACACGAATTTCTGAGCGGATCCACCTGCAAAACACCGTACCAGCCAAACAGGAATTTTTATTTCAGGAACTCAATGAACGTATCCGGGATGTCCGCTTCGGCCCCGACGGTGCACTTTATCTTGTTACGGATAGCCCCAACGGACGCGTTCTGAAAGCCACGAGGCAAACTAAATGAACCGAAGAAATTTTATCGCAGGCAGTACCCTGTTGGGGACGATGTCCGTTCTCATTAACAAGCCGTTATTGGCTTCCGGAGACGGTGCTGATGGACAGTCAATACCGATTGGAATAATCAAAGGGGTTCACCATGTCGGCCTGTCGGTAGCTAATCTGGATCGCAGTCTGGCGTTTTATCGGGACATGTTGGGTGTGGCACTTCTTGGAGAGGGGCGATTCCAGGGAGAAGCCTATGAAAACATTACTGGCTTGAAGGGAGCGAGTGGCAGGATGGCCATGTTGCGCGTCGGAAACCTGCATATTGAGATGTTCGAATACGAGCATCCACGTGGGAGCAAAAAAGATCTGATGCATCCGGTTGCTGACCTGGGCTTTAATCATCTTTGTTTTGAAGTCGAGGATGTGCACAAGGAATATAAACGCCTCATTCATGCCGGAGTAACATTTCATTGTTCTCCACAGCTTTTCGGCAAGGCTAAAGCGACCTATGGCCGTGATCCGGACGGCAATGTATTTGAGTTGGTGGAGTGGTAGTTGCTATGAATCATATTTGGACACGCGAATGGATATTTCTATATCTACTCTGTGCTATTTCGCACAAAACCACAATGGCCGCCGACATATATGCTTCCAGTGCGGAATGGCGTTACTACGGTGGCAATGCCAGCGGTAGCCGGTATTCGGAGCTTGCGCAAATTAATCACGATAATGTTAGTGGGTTGGAAAAGGCCTGGGAATATCGTTCCGGCGACGAAGGTTATGGTAATCAATTTAGTCCGGTGATGATTAATGGCCGGTTATATGCGGGTACTATTGGCAGCAGTTTAGTGGCACTTGATCCCGTGACAGGAAAACAGCAATGGAAATTTACACCGCCGGTTAAAGGTATGGGTTTAAGTCTGGCAGGACGTGGTATCGCCTATTGGTCTGATACAACTTCAACGGAGCGCATAAGACTGTTTTTCTCCAGCGGCAATTTTTTATATGCGGTAGATGGGCGTACAGGTAAATCTGTGTCAACATTTGGTCAGGATGGTCGCATTGTATAATACTCAAATTCACCTTCAATTTTTTACACAAATTTCCAAAACGGCGGCAACCATCCATGCATAAACCTATTTAATTCAATAAGTTAATCGTGATACCAACTGTCCTCCCCCTATTATGGGGCCCTATTATGAACCCCACTTATGCCTGAGAATGCCCCTATAAACCCGCCAGCATCTGCCGAACTCGACAATCCATTGTACTACCTCGAAAATGGACTCACGGTCGTACGCTGGGTGGTGGAGTTGCACGGCGATCTGTTGACCGGGGGTGAACGGGCACGCCTACAGCAATTTGAAGTGCTCCCGCAGTCCTCCCAGGCGCTGATGCTGCGCATGGTGATGCGTACCCATGACGAGTTTCGTGCCAGTTCACTGAACTACCCGGAGATCGGGCAGCCGACGCCACAAGCGTTGCAAACGTTGGTGGAAGACGGCTGGGTGGACCCCGCTCCCCGTCTATCTCTGGAAGCACTGGGCCGCTTGTTGCGCCGTGACGAGCTGGTGCAAGTGGTCCGAAAGACCCTTCCCGAACAGGATGTCAAACGCAGCACCAGCAAGGCAAGTTTATTGGCGTTGCTATGTGATCACGCTCCCGATGACACTGCCGCGCTTCATGATTGGTGGCCAGACTGCCCGGAAAAAATAGTGGCGTTAAGAGAAAGCGAACTGTTTCGACGCATCAGGTTGATGTTTTTTGGCAACCTCCATCAAGACTGGACCGAGTTTGTCGTTACCGCCCTGGGCTACCAGGCGTATGAACCCGTGCCGCTGTCCCCTGAATCGCGCGCGTTTCAAACCCGCGACGAGGTGGATATGTACCTGGCTTTGCACGACAGCCGGCAGAAGTTGGAAGGTGAAACAGACCTGGAACGGCTCTGGCAGACGATCCCCCAAAGTCCGATCGACAATACCTGGCTGAACCACAGGCGCTGCCGGTTGCTTCACGCCTTGGGACACCTCGCGGAAAGGCAGGGCGACATTCCCCTGGCTTTACAGTGCTATCGTTCCGCCTGGTTGTCGGAGTCCAGGGTGCGATATTTCCGGGCACAGGAAAAACATGGCGACCTCGACAAGCTGTGGAACGAGGTAAATGATGTTTTCGACCACGCAACTTCCGCCCTGGAAAAAGAGAGCCTCCAACGTATCCGCACACGAGTCGCAAAACGGACAAACCACAAAACACCCACACAAGCTAAAAAATTGGCAATCCCCACGTTCAAATTACCGATTACTCCAGATGCTTCCAGTGGGGTGGAACACCTGGTCGCCGCGGCGCTGAGCGACACGGAAAGCCATTGCCACTACGTGGAAAACCTGCTTTTTAACGGTTTGCTGGGCCTGTTGTGTTGGCCCGCGATCTACAAACCCGTGCCCGGCGCTTTTTTTCACCCTTTTCAGTCCGGCCCGGCCGACCTCTTTCACCAGGAGTTCGTGTCCCGGCGCAAAGCCGAGATCGAAGAGTGTCTTAATGCGCTCACAACCGGAGAATACCGGGAACGCATCTGGCAGTGCTGGCAATCCAGGCAGGGAATCAGTTGCCCGTTGGTGGCGTGGCCGGTATTGACGGAAACATTGCTATCCGAGGCTCTGACTTGTATTCCGGCTACGGATTTGCACACGATCTTCACCCGCCAATTGAGTGACCTGTCGTCTTTCCGGCGAGGTTTACCGGATCTCGTCCGTTTTTGGCCGGACGGGAAGCGCTACGAACTGATTGAGGTAAAAGCGCCGGGGGACAGGCTTCAGGACCATCAGCGACACTGGATTGCCTTTTTTCAGGAAAATAATATTCCTGCCACTGTTTGCCATGTGACTTGGAGTCAAGGGCGTTGATACCCGTCGCGGTCAGAACTCTCTGTGATTTTGCGGTACGCCAGGGCGACCTGGATCACCGCTATACACCCTCCCCCACATCGGAACAGGGAATAGAGGGGCATCGGCGTGTCACCCGCAGTCGGGGTGAGCACTACCTGACGGAGTATCCGCTAAAGGGGGATTGCGCGGGGTTGTTGCTGTCGGGTCGAGCAGACGGCTTCGACCCCACCACATTGACACTGGAGGAAATCAAAACCTTTCGCGGTGATCTTTCCGTCATGAACCCGGGCAAGAGGGCTCTTCACCGGGCGCAACTGCGCGTATACGGCGCCCTACTTTGCAAAGCTCAGGGACTGCCGCAAATTCGCTTGCGGCTGGTGTACTACGATATCGACACGGGACTGGAAACCCATATCGACGAAGAGGCCCAAGCTCACACCTTGTGGGAGACCCTCAGTGACCTGTGCGACGTCTATCAGGCATGGGCTCGACAAGAGGCCAAACATCGAGTGGCGAGGGACCAATCACTGATTGACCTGCGTTTCCCTTTTCCCGAATTTCGTGTTGGGCAACGGCAATTGGCTGAGGCAGTGTACAAAACGATTGTCAACCGGCGATCGGCGCTCTTGCAAGCGCCTACCGGCACGGGCAAAACCGTCGGCACGATTTATCCCGTACTGATGGCAATGCCGCGCAACGGGATCGACCGGTTATTCTACCTGACGGTTAGGAATACCGGGCGCCAACTGGCGCTCGATGGATTGCGGCGGATTCTTCAGGCACAGCGGCAATCACCACGCATTCGGGTGTTGGTCCTGGTTGCCCGCGACCAGGCGTGTGAACACCCGGACAAGGCCTGTCACGGTGAGTCCTGTCCGCTGGCCCGGGGTTTTTATGACCGACTCGCGCTTGCACGCCAGGCAGCAATTGACACAGAAAAGTTTCTCGACCCGCAAACCGTGCGCAACATCGCTCTGGCGCACACCGTTTGTCCCTACTACTTGAGTCAGGAGTTGGCTCGCTGGTGCGACCTGGTGATTGCCGATGTGAATTATTACTTCAATCAACAGGCTCTGCTGCACGCTTTGACCCAACAAATGGAATGGAAGGTGGCGCTACTTGTCGACGAGGGCCACAACCTGGCCAACCGGGCAAGAGCGATGTACAGCACCCGGTTGTCTCAGGCCAAACTCAAGCAAACCAAGCGGGTTGCGCCAGAGGTTTTGAAAAAACCGCTGGATGCCTTGATGAGAAGTTGGCGCCGGCTGCGAAAAAAACATGAGCAGCAGATCGAGGCCAGTGGGCAGAATACTGTCTTGTTGGATGAGGTACCCGGTGAATTGAATGGCGCCTTGCAGCGACTGGTGAAGGCCATCACTGACTACCTCACCGAACAACCGGCAAGCGCCGAGATACAGGAGGTGCTGTTTGAAGCTCTGGCGTTTCTTAATCTGGCGGAGGCTTTCGGCGATCACTCCTTGTGCGAGTTGAGTGTCAACCCATCGAAGCAGACGACGCTGGCCATTCGCAATCTCATTCCTGCGGATTTTCTCTCTCCCCGCTTTGAGACAAGCCGTGGCCATGTATTATTTTCAGCGACTCTGACGCCGCACTACTACCACCGGGACATGTTGGGTTTACCTTCCGACACACTTTGGCAGTCGGCAGAGAGCCCGTTTACTGAAGACCAACTGACGGTAACTGCCGTGACAAAAATCAGCACCCGGATGAACGATCGCGATAAATCCATTGCACCTGTTATCCAGCGTGTTGCCGAGCAGTTCCATCAACGACCGGCCAACTACCTGGTGTATTTAAGCAGCTTTTACTACCTTACCAAACTCCACGATGCTTTTGTTCAGGCCGCACCGGAAATTCCCGTGATTTGCCAGCGATCGGGCATGAGCGCAAAGGAAAGGCAGGAATTTATCGAGAGCTTTCAAGAAAATGGCAAACAGGTCGGATTCGCCGTGTTGGGCGGCGCCTTTGCCGAGGGCATTGATCTACCAGGGTCGCGCTTAATGGGGGTTTTTGTACTCACCCTCGGACTTCCCCCCCACGACGCTGTCCACGAGGAGCTGCGCCGGCGTTTGCAGGTTCGTTTTGGTAAAGGGTATGAATACACGTATCTCTATCCGGGTATTCAAAAAGTGGTGCAAGCGGCAGGACGGGTCATTCGAACCAGCAAAGATACTGGCATCATCGAACTGATCGACGATCGTTATGGGAGAGAAGACGTCAAAAAACTGCTGCCAAGCTGGTGGCCTCTAGTACGATAGATAAAGAATTCCGGGCTAACCAGGATGAGCAAGCATTCAAGGACACCCAAAATTTATTTTGACATCCGATTTCTCCTTTATCTTTAATATCTGGATGTCCTTCATTTTTTGCGCATAACGAGGCTGTAGAAAAACTCCAACCTCCCTTACTTTTCATTTATGAGCGCGGCTTCTACGCGAATAAAATAGCTTCTTCGAAGAAAAACCACCAAAATATTCATGTAGCAAAGCCATTTTAAAGATGAATTGTTGCCGAATTTCAGGCTCTTTAGTTTTTCTACAGTTTCAACGCCCCAATTAGCCGACCCGTAAGCGTTTTGAAGCCTGTTTTTCAAGCCCGATGTTTACGTGGGTCGGCATACGTTGGTTAAGTACATTTTCCCGACTTTGCAACCCTAAAACCCAAGTCGTCAATTGCATAGGTTGGATGGCTTCTTCGTCGGTTAGATGCCAAGCAGCCTCGCGAATTGTCAGACCAGCCCCCGCCACGAAAGATACGATACGAACCGTATATCTCCGGGTCATATTTATCCCAACACCACTCCCATACATTTCCAAGCATATCGAACAAGCCAAAGTCGTTAGGCAACTTTAATCCGACATCATGTGTTGTCTCTCTGGAATTCCCTTCATACCAGGCGATATCTTCAATATCTCCATACTGAACCAACTTCGAGTTAGCTCTACACGAATACTCCCATTCAGCATCTGTCGGCAACCTGTAACCGTCAGCACCATCTACAAAATTAACCGATTCGTTGTCAGCATTTATGAGATAACACTTTTCTAATCCCGATAACTCACTTAGAACATTGCAAAACTGAATGGCATCAAACCACGAGACACCTTCCACTGGCTTTTTCAAACCATAGAATGTCGAAGGATTCATCGACATAATTTCCAAGTATACTTCCTGAGTTATCAAATATTTACTCATCAGAAACGGACGCACCATTGAAGTCCAGTTTGTCTTCTTCCTATCATCCCGCAGACGAATTTCGCCTTTTGGAATTAATATCATCCAATCATCAATCATAATTCTTGGCGCTACCCTTTCTGCACTGTCATGGTAGAACGCCCCGTTACCGAGACGCCCCCACACAGATCCGGACGTGCGGAATTACCGCATCCGGCTCTTCAATAATATCATTGCCCGTGTAAAGCACAGGCCCTCAATACCAATCCACTGCGATGAGGCGTTTGCTCACGCGCATGGGTTGGATGCCGAAGTATCTTAGCAT
>JBNKFQ010000155.1:0-19006 GCA_050289385.1 Porticoccaceae bacterium
CCCGTAAATTTTTATTGAATACAACCAAAGCAATAGAAAGGCATCTCAACGCCGCCCAATAACGATACTGTCATCAGATGCATTGACCTGTATTGGAAATATCGTTTCAAGCGCAGCTAATGCCTGTTCCACATCATTCACATGCAGCACGGCGCTTATGGACAGGTTTTCTATATCCTGGTCAGCAATACTGACCTGTTTAGAAGTGTAGCGCGCAATTTCAGACACCACATCTTGTAATGGCACCTTGTTAAAGGATACTCGACCCTGATGCCAGGGACGGTAACCTTCACCAATTTCCAATTTTTTTGTAACAATTCGACTGGTTTGACCCGGATTCTCTTTTTGTTCTATTTGCGCCATCGAACCCGCTGACACGCGGTAGGATTCTGGAAGGTTTTCAGTTTGAAGTGCAACGGCGCCTTCCACCACGGCAACAGTCAAACCAGCGTCTTGTTGAAAAACATTAAATTTTGTTCCCAATACCGTAAGTCGTTCTGCTCCCATTTGCACAATAAAAGGCCGAGTGGATTTGTGGACATCGAAAAATGCTTCACCCTTGTCGAATATCACTTCACGGGCTTGTTGGCTATCGCGTACCTGAACCATTGAGTCAGTGTTCAAGTGAACTATGCTGCCATCCGGCAAGCGGATTGAATTTTGTTCACCCACTGCAGTGGTATATACAACAAATGGCTTGGCAGGTTGCAAAGCTGGCCGCTGACTATCCAACAGCGACATTCCCCCAATGACCAACAACACACTGGCAGCAGTCGCCAGTACAATCCTGGTCAAGGTGCGACGCCCCCAGGTACGGGAAGACCCGATACGGCTGACCACATGAGACTGTTCCCCGAGGTCACCAAGCCGGCCCCAAACTGCCAACAACTGACGATATTCTGCCTCGTGATCTGGAGACTGCGCCAACCAGTCGAACAATTTCTGTTCTTCGGCTGCTGTCATATCGCCCGCGCAGGCCCGGGCTACGTAGTCAGCCGCAACGCGGGTAATTTCCTTTTGATCAACGGCAGTGTTTGTCATAACACTTTCTCCCGCAGGTAAGCCAGAGCCGTAGCGATATGTTTTTCTACGGTGCTCACAGATACACCCATATCTTCGGCTATTTCGGCATAGCTGAGACATTTAAAGCGGCTAAACACAAAAGCTTTGCGCTGCGCCGGCGTAAGTTGCATTAGCGCCTTGTCCATAATGGCCAACTCCCTGCGAGCCAGAAGCTGCTCTTCCAGAGTAATGCCTGTGGTCTGATGATCATCTATATGGCTCTGGTAACTCTGGTGATGGTCGGCCCGGCGCGACTTGTCCCGGCGCGCCTGGTCATGCAACAGATTAGCTGCAATGGAAAACAGATAGCTGCGCACGGACTCAGACCGCCCGGCAAAACGCCGCTCCAGATCCGTCATGCCGGACAGGCGCAAAAAAATCTCCTGCACCAGGTCGTCGATATCCGCCTCCTGCACCATCCAGGTACGCAGAAACCGGCGCAATGCTTCACTGTGCGCGTTAAACAGCCGGTTCAAAAATGCCTGACGTGAGGCTGACCCGGACTGAACCATGGGGACAACCCGATTGTTACTGTTGGGCATGCCAGAAAGCTCGTTTTCCTGCTTCTATAAGGGTATACGTAATTCGCCTGGCCAGCCTCAAAAAAAGTGCCAGGGCAGCTGGCCGGGGCTCTCCGGGAAGGATGGAAAACATCTGCACATCCCTTGATACAGCTCAATATCGGTTCAACTGTACGGCATAAACTATGTAGAACCTGCTCTCACCAATAGATCTCAAGGCACTGCGAATATGGCATTCAAAAAAATGGCGGGGACCTCTGCGGTATTTCTGCTGGATAGTTATATGGGCGCGTCACCGGTTGAGCGCGATGGCATGGTCTGGCAAGCCGATGAGCTACACGCTGGCACCATGCCCGACGAGTTAACGCAAAAACCTGCGATGGCCAATGCTCTCGCCCTGGAGGGTCTGGAAGAATACGACCCACCCAATCACGGCGACGTACGTGAAGTGGAATCCCTTAACGTTAAATTTGTTTACTTACAGCCCCTTAAAGGTTGGGTTCAGCTCTCTTGAATTCCCATCAGGAGACAGACCAATTATCACGCCCTGTTGTGCTCAAACCAGATCGTGCTCCCCTGTTGTGTCCTGTATTCCGCTACGCTCCATACGGGCTACTCGCTGTCTTGAGCGACAATTATCTTCATACCCTGGGCATAGGCACGTTTGGCAATTTCGGTATCGATACACCGAAGACCGACAATCAACATTGCTCAAGCGGGTAATCCCCCCCAAAAAACGCCGGATTTGAGATATAGCCATCTTTGTATCAAGAGAGCATGAATCGTCTCGCTCCGCTCTTTGTATTGTTCTCTCACCAGGGCCTAATGCAAGCTACAGCTGTCAGTTTTTCTTGAGACCAGCCCCTTTCCCTTCGTAACCCAACCAATTTTTCAGATGAAATGCTCATTTGAGCGCTCCGTTCAGGTTTACGGAGAATTAATCCTCCTTTTATACTCTAAAACCACAACATTAAGAATATTCTAAAACCACGACATTAAGCCGACATAAGCACGACACTTTGCCGCCAGTGAAACATAACACATTGTTCACCGGAAAATCAGGAGCGCATCGAGTAATTTTTGCGAGTGCAGCAATTTGTTATGCATGGCTACTGGAAACAAGTGCAGCACTAAACCCAATGAAGACCCCGCCGGTAATACGGTTAAACCATGCTAAAGTTTTCTTTTTCTCCAGGTGCTTCCTCAATTTAGAGGCCAATACAACATATGTTACTAGAAACAAGAATGAACATATGGCGAATGTACCGGCTAATAAAGCAAACTGTAAGAAAACTGGCTGATCCAGATTGATAATTTGTGGAAATAGAGCCGAGCAAAAGGCGATAGCTTTGGGATTACTGATACCTACAACATAGGGCTCGCTAAATACTTTTAAACGACTGGGTGTTGAAATTATTAATTTTTCAGCATTTTTGGTATGGGATATTGGCTTAGAAAACCATGCTTTTATACCTAGATAAATCAGATACAAGCCACCTGTACCTTTTTATAGCAGTGTACAACAACGGAGACGCTAGAATTGCGGCTCCTAACCCTGCCGCCGACACTGAGGCCAAAGTGAGCATTGCTACAACATTGCCGACGACACCTATAAGCGCACTTGCAAACCCATATTTTGCACCATTTTTAATAGCCCAAAATATCGCTGGCCCGGGGCTAGCTGTGGCTACAATACAAATACATAAATATATGAAATAGCCCTTCAACTCCTACTCCGAAAATATGTAATCTAATCATAACGAGGCTGCAGAATAACTCGAGCCTCTCCTAAATTTTATTTATAAGCGCGTTTCTACGTAAATAAAATTGCTTCTTCGAAGAAAAACCACAAAAATATTCATGTGGCAACGCCATTTTCAAGCTGTTTTGTTGCCAGATTTCGGGCTCTTTAGCTTTTCTGCAGCCTCAACACCAGGATTAACGCGCATTTACTGTGAAGTATAGTTTTGCGGTAAAGATGCCGAAGGCGACCGCAAAACGAAGCGGAACAGTGAATGTTCACTAACGGGTGTCTGAAAAACTGCGGGAAGATAAACCCGATCCACATTATTTAAACTCGGTTAAAGCCTTTTTTACTTCGGCATTATCGGGGTCAATTGCAAGAGATTTTCTATAGTATTTTCGCGCCAGCTTATATTCCCTCATGATTCTATATACTTCTGCCAATCTGAATTGTGCTCTGGCGGAACGTGGGTAGTTGTCAGCATTCAAACTAAAATAACCACATGCTTTTTGAGGTCCGAAATGGGCTGAAAATAACGCGCCGATTTGATCTACATAATTACCAGGCGGTAAAAATTGGTATCCCATTTTTTTGGAAAATTGTTGAAAATGGTGAGCCAGTTTCTCGGGGCTTCCCAGTGCTATTTCTCTGGGAGGCTCGTAACCAGAAAAAATGTGTTTTAGGCCATAGTACAACGTTTGCAGGGGAACAGAACCATGACTTTCGCCCGAAAAGTGTTTGTATTTGGCAGACAAGGCAGAAGCTGGAGCTTTTCCCAAAATTGCAGCTATATTTCCGATTGATTCCACCATTTGAGCGCCATTAAATTCTCCAGACATTAAATGATCTGCTCCCGAGATATAAAGTCTGGCTTCAGGTCCTTTTCTTTGTGCAAGCAAGCCATTGGAAATTGCTTGTCTGGATAAGTTTATCAAAAGATTATTATCCCACCATACGCTGGGATCTGCCGCTATGTAACCCTGAAACAAGTCCGGTCTTTCAATCAGACTATAGATAGCCAAAAGGCCACCTAGTGAATGCCCTACTATAGTGCGGTGTGGTATCGTTCTGTATGTCTCATCGATATGTGGAATCAACTCTTTTTCAATAAAATCCAGGAACAAATCCGCGCCACCACTATCAGCGTAATATTTTCTTTTTTTCCCATTCAAATCTATCATCGAGTTAGTTGGCGACAAATCGCGCATTCGGTTGGTATTTGGAATGGCTACTATTATCAATTCCGGAATTTGCAAATTGAAATTCAGTCCAGCGCTCATAAAATTGGTTACACCACTTACAGAAAGCATGTGGACATTTCCATCCAATAGATAAAGAACCGGATAACGTTTATCGCTGTACGTTTTATCGTTGTAAGAAACTGGCAACTGGACCATGTATTGCCTGTCTTCCTTCATAACTCCGGATGTAATTGAATGATACTCTCCAACATTTGCAAAATAACCAGTTGATTCACCACCTAAAGAAATGCTGCAATATATACACAGAAATACAACATAACATGCTATTTTAAACGGGTGTTTTATTATCACTTTGGTATCTCTGATGGTTCGAAATGGTGACGGGAGCGCATATCCACTCCCGTATACCAATTATACTAGAAATCGAATTTGGCTTCTATACCAAATGTCCGCGGGCGCAACCTTGTGGAAAACCTGAGAATGTTAGGGGATATACGATCATTGTCATTTAACAGGTTATTGGCGAACAACTCAAAAGACAAAGCTTTCCAGTTGGCTCCAACGCGTGCATTTAACAAATTAATTTTTTCAGATTCATCGATCATCCCAGCAGTCCGCAAGGTAAATGTTGCCTTTCCTTGTTCGCTGTAATCTATCCGCCAAAAGCCGGGAAGATCTTTTCTCCACTCAAGATCATATTTGGCAAACAACGTATAGCTATAATCTGGTATGTAATCTAACTGATCTCCTGGCTGATGGGATGCAATCAGAGGAATTTCCGCAACCTCTGCATTTACTATATTTCCGTTAAATCCAACCTTTAACTGCTCTGTAAATGCCATCCTGACTGCCCAATCTACTCCTTTGATTTCAGCCTTGCCAAGATTGCTGGTATAACCAAGGCCTATTCCTGGAGATATTACATATGCCTGCATATCATCGTAATCACTGTAATAAAAAGCGAATTCCAGATTCATTTTGTTGTCCAGCAAAAACATCTTGGTTCCCAACTCATAATTCACCAGACTTTCTGTTTGATATGCGTCGGGAAATTCCGCGCCTATCGCATTAAAACCGCCACTACGAAATCCTGTCGCAATGCTGCCATAAGTACGTATTTTGTCTGTAATTGAATAAGAGAAGTAAACTCGTGGATCAATAGAATCAAATGATTTCTCGCGACGAGGGTCAATATTCAGGAGTCTTATTTTATCATTAAAAAATCGGATTCCTGCGCCAATTTCCAATTTATCTGTAAAATGATAGCCGACATCAGAAAAAACCGCCCACGATTTTGATTTTGACCCTCCTTCAAACACCAGTTGAGGAATAATTATATCTGAACCTATTCCTACTGTTAGCAATGAAATGCCTTTAGATTCCACTTCGCGATATATGCTACCGACAGTCCAGTTGTATCGCTCATCTCCCGCAGATGTAACTCGTAACTCCTGTACAAAAGTATCTGCATGATTGTTGCTGAAAATATTCCTTTGTGTTACGCCAAAAAAATTTGTAATACCGTCATTATGTCTTGCAATGATTTTGGTGGTAGTACTCAATATTTCTATATCTTTTGTATTATATTTTGCTGTTATATTGTATAGATTGTAGTCGTCTTCGAAGGGAAGTTCGATATTCGGGTTATATTCCGGAAGCATGATGGTATGATTTTCAGTTTCACCACCATCCAGAATATCGCCACTATTTCTTTGCAATATCAACGTTCCTGTTACTTCCATATTATCCGTTGGAATCCACAGTGCTTTTGCTTTTGTATAGTATAAGTTTTGATTGTTAACATCTTTTTTACCGGACGCTGGAGTATCTATCCAACCTCCAATCCGTTCATGTTTGCCAACCAGACGAACAGAGAGTTCATCTTCAATAATTGGTAAATTGGCAATCCCTGTTAGGATTTTATTTGGAGAACCATGTTCTGTAAATGACGCTTTCATATCTACATTACCATCAACACCGCCAAAATCAGGCTGCCTGGTGATAAATCGAATAGTACCCGCTGTAGATCCCTGGCCGTAAAGTGTACCTTGAGGCCCATGCAGCACTTCAACTCGCTCTATATCCGGAGTACGCAAATCCATTTGAGACAAGGGAGAACCGGTTACTGCCGCCTCATCAATATATACTCCTACAATTGCAGATGTACCCCTGGTGTTACCAACACCCCTCATAAAGAGAGAACCTGTTCCCGGCCCCGACTCAAAAACGGTAAGCTCCGGAACTGCCAACGATAACTCCTTAATATTGTTAATATTTTTTTCCTGCAATTCTTCTCCGCTTAATGTGCTTATAGACATCGGAACTTCTATCAAACTTTGCTCTCTTCTTTGTGCGGTTACTATCAATTCTTCTATAACAGTATTTAAATCTTTTGTATCCACCTGTTTTTTGGGATTTCCTTCCGGCGCCGACTCGATCAATACGGTATTGTGCTCATTGACACTAAACGTCAACCCGGTATTGCCAAGCAATTGATTCAGCGCCACCATTGGCTCGAACATGCCAATAACACCACCCGTCACTCTATCGCCGACCAGATCAGCACGAGCAAAAACCTCCAGGTCTGCTTGTACAGCAAACGTCTTGAGGGCTTCATCCAGTGGTTGTTTTTCAATTTGAAAAGTTTTTGCATCACCCGCTTGCAGAAAGCCGGCAATAGTTAGCATGGAAACTGCTGTCAGAAAATTTTTTATAGTATTTTGAACACTGCTCTTGTGATTGCGTGTTTTGTACATGCGTGTCTTGTACATAATAGCACCCATTTTTCCCTCCGGTTTAATTACTGTCTTGCTCTATGTCAAAACAGTCCCGGCCAAGTAAGACGGCATAACAATAAAAACCCGCATCATTTTTTTATTTGAATTTATCTATTTTATGTTTGCAGCGAAATTATTAACGCTGCCGAGCCCTGTGCAGGTGAATAATCCCGTTTTTAGCCGGAGTGGCAGATATCGGGAAAGAGCTTTCTACAGCAGCGACAAAACTGTCGATCTGGCCAGTACGAAATACACCAGTAATGCGATAACTGGCCAGGGTATTGTCGCCGAGTACCAGTTGTTGTGAGGTGTAGCGGTTAATTTCAACGATAGCATCAGCTAATGTGTCGTTTTTAAACATCAATCGCCCGTCACGCCAACTGATATGACGCTCGACATCTACCTGTTTTACTATTGGTGCAATGCTGGCCGAAGCAATTAACTGCTGCCCTGGAACCAGTTGGGTTACAGACGCAGTTTTTTGGTCTTCACCCCTCACGGATACGCGGCCTTGTACCAGCGTTACGCGCACATCATTACGATCAAGCAGCACATCAAATGCTGTACCCAGCGCAACAATTCGTTGTCCGCCAGCGCGAACCTCAAAGGGCCGATCCGGATCAGTGACCACATCAAATATTGCCTGCCCTTCCAGCAGGTGAATCCGGCGATTGTCGGCGGAAAAGGTAACCACCATTTTGCTGCTGGTATTCAATGTGACCGTTGAGCCGTCATCAAGTGTGACAGTGGAACGTTCGCCCAACGCCGTCTGATAGGTGGTTTCACCAAATTCGGATACAGCCGCCGTTTGCAATGATTGGCCATTCTGAAAATATGGCGTAACCAACACAGCCCCTATTATCACCAGCACCAGAGCCGCAGCCGCAATACCGCTATACCACAGGGTTCGTCTGCGCGGGCTGTTAGCAAGTGCCGTTTCTCGCATTTGTGCCAACTCAGCATGGCTTTCGACCTCTCCGGCGGCATCCCACACACGTTGCATACGGGCGCAGGCAGCCTCCCTTTCGGGGCCGCCAGCCAACCAATCGGCAAATTCTTTTTTCAATTCACCATCGTTCGGGTACGAATCAAGACGATCTCGCCAATCCAGCGCATCAGCTATCAGTTCAGCATCCCTGTTCAATTTGTTGAGCTGTTCGTCCATCATCATTCCCGGTTAATAACACGGTCCAGATACTTGACCGCCTTTTGCATATGCTTTTCAACAGAACTGACCGACAGCCCCAGCCGCCGCGCAATGTCACCATAGCGCAGGCCTTCGTAACGACGCAGCAAAAAGACCGCACGTGTACGCTCTGGCAGGTTTTTGATAGCTTCGACAAACGCACCCACAGCCTCTTTACCCAGTAAGACGCGCTCGGGCGATAAATCCACATGACTATGTGTGCTATCGTCGTAGGTGTCGTGTGCATCCACGCAATGGGATGCGTCCTTGCGAGCCCTGTCACGCAACAGATTCATGGCGATTTGGAAAATGTAGCCATCAGGCTGTTTGATCTGATCGAGATCCTTGCGTGCGGCAAGGCGTACGAACACTTCTTGCACCAGATCGTCCACCTCGACTTCGGGTGGCAATCGCTTGGCAAAAAAGACATAGAGTGGCCGACGAAAGCGGGCCAAAAGCTCATCGAGAGACTTTCGACTCCACTCACGACTGGTTTGCTGTCTGATTTTACTGGCCACGTTTTCGATACCCGGATCTTGCAAGGTGAAAGAAGTGCCCTAACTATAGTATGGGCTTGATTAAAAAATCCAGAGCCTGGAAAAAGCAAAACTTGCGAGTTGTGACCGTAATGCAACTTTCTGAAGCCAAAAAAAACCGATCAAAGTGTTTTGACCGGGCTTTTTCGTTAGGGCCTGTTAATCATCTACTTTTTACTCATCAATTCGAGAGAAATCCAGGTCGTGGAAATCAAAACTGAAATCTGTCAACTCGGAAACAGCCTGCATTTTTATACCGTCAGGATTCCCTTTTACATCGGTACTGAACATAACATAGGCGTCTGCTTCCAGCGACCGGTCGTGCCAACGCACAATAAAACTGTTTTGATTAAAGTGCTCCATAGCGCCTTCCAGTTTTTCAGAGCGCAGCGATTTAAAGTACAACTCGCCATTTTGTTCAGATATAACCACATCGCCAAACCAGGGATCTTTATATACGCCAATATAAGCGGAAAGCGGCAAGGAAGGTGCTTTTTGCCGCACCCCGGACATCGCCGCATCGACTTTTGCCAGGGCTTGTTGCTTGCGCTCACTGGAATATTTATCCAATTTGGATATCCAGTCTTCCTGGCGAGCTTCTGGCATGTATGACTTGATAATGCTGGTATAAATAGAACCCATCGCCGAGCCCGATTGCTGGTTAGTGAGTACCACAACACCCAGATTCAATTCAGGAACCATATCGACGTGAGTCACCATACCCAACAAGCCACCACCGTGCGACACCCACTTGTAGCCATGTGCGTCTTTCAATCCAAAACCCAGGCCATAGGCCGAAAATTGTGTGCCATGCCATTCTTTATCACTTGCACGAGTATTGGTAATGGTCTGTGGCTTCCACAGTTCGTCATGCAGTTTTTGGCTCAAAAGCACGCTGCCATTTGGTAATTCGCCACCCCGCAAATGCATGCCTACCCATCGCAGCATGCTTTTTACACTGCACTGCAAACCACCGGCAGCGGCGATAATCGCTCGCTCCCAGGGCGCTTCCAGCCGATCAACTTTTTGCAGTTTGCCCTCAATAACCGCATGAGGTTCGGCAATGTTGGCCTCGCCCTTAAGACGCGATCGGTTGGCAGCGCAGTATTTCATATTCAGGGGCGCCAGAATTCTCTCATCGACAAAATCTTCATAGCTCTGCCCGGTGACTGCGGGAATAATTTCTCCGGCAACAATGTACAACAGATTGTCATATGCGTATTCGGTACGAAAACTGCTGACCGGTTTTAAATAGCGAAGATTGGCGGTAATCTCTTCACGGGAAAAACCGGACGAGGGCCAGAACATCAAATCGCCAGCACCCAGGCCCAAACCACTGCGGTGTGTTACCAGATCGCGAATGGTAAATTCCTGAGTAACCCAAGGGTCATACATGCGAAAACCGGGTATATAGTCTACAATCTTATCGTCCCATTTAAGCTTCCCTTCATCTGCCAGCAGTGACAGGGCCATCGTGGTGAACGCTTTGCTATTGGACGCGATAGCAAAGAGCGTTTCGTCATCTATTTTTCCGGGTTTGCCATTCTCCCTTACTCCAAAACCTTTGGAGTAGATAACCTTGCCGTCCTTAATGACGCCTACGGCAATGCCCGGTACGGTGAATGTGTCCATTGATCTTTTTACCAGGCGATCAATCTGGCTTTCACTCATACCCTTGCCGGTTTTTGCCCACACAGGCGCCATGAACAGCGACACGACGAGAACCGCCACCGCGGCAAGTTTGTTGTTTGACGTAATTTCCATGGTACTTCCCCATAAAAGTAATATATCTTGTTCGATCGCCATTGTTTGAATGACTAAACTGTTACTACTAAACTGCTACTACTAAACAGTTACTACTAAACAGTCACGGCGCTGCTCTGGTCCAGAAAGTCTTCATTGATAGCCGCACCGAGCCCCGGTTCGTCGGGAAGATGAATCAGACCGCCAACGGTTTTGTCATAAGTCATACCACCAATTACCGGATCGGATTTAAACCCGTAAGCGGAATCGAGGTCGAGAAACACAATATTTGGGCGAGCAGCCGCCAGATGCGCCGCTGCACTCAATGCCAATCGGCTTTCCGCAAAACAGCCAATCATGCACTTGCAATTGGCCGATTCGGCAATGGCATTGATTTTTAAAGCGGTGTGAATACCGCCAGACTTGCCCAGTTTGATATTCAGGTAATCGGTAGCGCCAGCCTTGACCAGCTTGATGGCATCGCGATGATCAAAAACGGATTCGTCCGTGCAAATTGGCGTATCTACTGTATTCCTGAGTCGAACCAGGTTGTCGTAGTCCCATGCGGCGATGGGTTGTTCCGAGTACTGGATATCAAGCGGTTGCATGGCTCGCAAATTTGCCACTGCCGTCGGCAAATCCCAACCCTGGTTACTGTCAATTTTCAGATGCATATCGGGACCAACCAATTCGCGAACCGCCTTGACGTGCTCGACGTCCGCAAGCCCTGGTCGTCCGACTTTCATCTTGATCGCATCAAAGCCTAGCGCCAGTATGCGTTTTGCGTGGTCAAGTGTTTGCTCAACGGTATCTTGCAAGCCAATGGTCAAATCCGTCCGCAGTTCCCTCTTCTCTCCGCCCAACAACTGATACAACGGCAACTCTGCCTTTTTGGCCAGAATATCGTACAAGGCCATATCAAACGCAGACCGTATCGAAGGTTCACTAACGGTAAAACCATCGATGTCGCGCATCCTGGCCTCAATCGCCAGAGCATTTTTACCCTTGATCAGACGAGCCAGCTGTTTGGCCGTTTCGTAATTGGTTTCCTGACTGTCTCCGGTAATAGGCGCAAACGGGCTGGCTTCACCCCAACCGACAATACCTGAATCGGTGGTAATTTTTACCGCGACATTTTGCGCCGCTTCAATCACACCAAGCGGCACTCGTGTGGGGTATTCCAGTTCAACATTAACTTTAAAAATATCAATACGATCTATATTCACGACGCAGTCCTGAAAGATAATTAGGAAAAGAAAGCAGCCAATGTAACACCGATAAAATTAGCAATCACATACCCGAAAACACCCAGCATAACCGCTGGCGTAATAAGTTCGCGCCAACGTTTACCCGCTGCAAGAGCGGCAGCGGACGCTGGCCCGGATGCACAGGCGTTGGACGCAATAATAACTTCTGCCAAATCGAGCTTGAACAATCGACTAAATGAAAAAATGGTAACCATATGACAAACAACAATAATCATAGCGAACAAAACAATAACAAGGGCACTGTCAATCATTTTTGCAATATCTGCGCCTGCACCAACAATGACAAAAAACAGATACATAAATAACATGCCTAATTCAAAATCACCTTCCAGCTTTTTCAGTTGTTTCGGGAAGATATTTGCTACCGCTACGGTCAGAGCTGTAACAAAAAGAATACTGTAATTGCCAATACCAGCCAGATTGGCCAGAAAATTACCGGCGCTGCATATCAACAGGCCAAGGAACAAGGCAATACTCACATGTAAAAGATTCAAAGTTGTTGTTTCCACCTGATGCTCAACAACTTCTTCCCCGGACCTCTCTGCCTGATCAATAATTGGGGAAGGTAACCAGCGACGCAATATTCCAATTGCCGGCATAACAGCGAGTAAACCCAGGTAAAATACTCCAACAACGTTGTCGGCCGCAACACTGGCCGTTAACAAGGCACTGTCTATCTGAACAGCTTCGGCAACTGCTGCCATGTTCATTGAACCACCTATATAAGTGGCACTGAATACACCAGCGAGATTTCCAGAAGAATCCCCAAGCGGCAATACCATTACCCCTATCACTGTTCCGATAACGGTACCCACTGTACCCAGCAGAAAAGCGATAAACATACCTTTGGTTTCCGGGATAATGCGACGCAAATCTGCCTTGAACAGCAGTAGCGGAATGGCCAGAGGAACCAGGTAAGACCAGACAACATCGTATGCAGGGGCCGATTTGGGAATAATTCCGGTATTGGACAGCAACATCGCCAAAGCGATAGCCATCATTACGCCGGATATGTTGTGGCCGATTTTTGTGGTTTCCGCCCAGAAGGCAAACGCAACCAAACCCAGCATGATTGCCCAAAGAGCAAAGCGCCAATCCGGCGACAAAAGTAATTCAGCCATAATTTACCACCATAATTATCGTTAAGGTTATTATCAGGGCAGGTCGGAGTAGTCATCCTGGCTGTTGTTATACCTGTTACGCCGCAAATGTTACGCCGCAAAAGGCCAGACAAACAAAAGAAAGGCTGCACACCAACCGCACCTGGGGTACTTCCGTTCAGGGGCAGCGCGGAGCATATCGGGTTTGGCTGTGCGCTGTAAACCGCAAGCCCAATATCGGCGCCGGTCTGCCAGCATTGTCCGGGATGAGTGTGACGAGCCGGCTACATATTGGTGACACCGCTCTCCTCGGGCGGCACCTGGTCAGTCACATCGTTAACACGGTTTTTCAGGAACTGACCAAATTTGTCAGCAGGCAACGGTTTACTGCACAAATACCCCTGATACTGCTGGCCTTCCAGCTTTCGAATGAAATCGAGCTGTCCTTCTGTTTCTACACCTTCGGCAATAACTTCCAGGTTGAGGCTGTGGGCAAGAGCCATAACCGCTCGAACAATAGCGGCATCTTGTGTGCAGGATGTGACGCCCGACGTAAACGAGCGATCAATTTTTAAACTGTCTATAGGAAAGCTTTTCAGTTGTGACAGGTTGGAATACCCGGTGCCAAAATCGTCAATGGATATTCTTACGCCCATCTGATGCAACTCATTTAGCAAGCCACGCGCGCTTCTCGGGTTTTGCATAACCGCACTTTCGGTAATTTCCAGCTCCAGATATCGGGCTTGCAAACCGGTGTCGCTCAATGCCCGTTTAACCACATCGATAAAGCTTTGCTGATTGAGCTGATAAGCGGACAGATTCACCGCTATTCGCATTTTTGGCAGTCCCTGATCTTGCCACTCTCTCGCCTGGCGGCAGGCAGTGCGCAACACCCATTCACCCAGTGGCAATATCAGACCAGAGCCTTCAGCAATGGGAATAAATTCATCGGGTGAGATCATACCCAGTTCGGGGTCATGCCATCTGGCCAGCGATTCGACACCCACAATCCGACCGGTTTTAACATCAATCTTGGGCTGAAAAGCAAGGTCAAGAGCGTCTCTGGCCAGCGCATCGCGGAGTTTGTTTTCCAGTTTGTTGCGCTGCCCAGCTATGGATATCATGCCCGGCTCAAAAAACTGGTAATTGTTTCGGCCAGCCTCTTTTGCGTAATACATAGCCGCGTCCGAACGCACCATCAGCTCGTGAATATCCTGCCCGTCTTTCGGGTAAAAACTGACACCCACACTCACTGAAATACGTATTTCATGTCCGTCAATCAAAAACGCATCAATCATATTGCCAACCATACGTTTGACAACGTCTTCAGCCGAATTTTCAGTGGTGCCATCGGCCAGCACTACCATAAATTCATCACCCCCGACGCGGGCGACAGTATCTGCCTCTCGCACAGACGCCTGCAAGCGCGCCGCCGCTTCCTGGATCAGCAAATCACCGATATGGTGACCCAGAGAGTCATTTACTGTCTTGAACTTGTCCAAATCGATGAAAAGCACGGCAAACTCGCTTTTGTTGCGTTTGGCTCTTGCTATCGCCTGCCGAATGCGATCTTCCAGTAACAGGCGATTGGGCAGTCGAGTGAGCTGGTCGTGCATCACCATGGCCTGCAACTCTTCGTTGGCAATTTGCAGGGAATGGGCCAGTTCAGCGGTTCTTGATGCCAAATGCGCGTCATACAGCGACAAGGCGAGCGTGATCAGCATAATGAAGGTGGAAACCACCGCAACGATCAACGCCAGTTGCAACGGCGACATCAGATCAACGTCAACCATTACGGCGGTGCTGAGGGCAGAAAATTGAGCAGCCGCCATTCCGGTATAGTGCATACCGGCAATTGCTATACCCATAACCGCCGCCACCATCAGGCGATACAATATCGGAGTGGGCGCCATCTGACGGCTGTCTGTTTCTGCGGGATTCAGTCGAAACGCAAGCCACAGCGCAGCGATAGATGCGCCTATCGCAATCGCAACCGAAGCAGTAAACAACCATGGGTCGTAGCTGATATCCATATCCATTATCATGGCCGCCATGCCCACATAATGCATGGTACAGATGCCGAGCCCCATCACTATGCCACCGACCTGCAAGCGACGACGACCCATGGCACGGGTGTTAATCACCTTGAGAGCAACAGCAGACGCCAGCACTGCCACCAGCATGGAAACAACCGTAAGCGGAATGTCATACCCCATTGGCATCGGCAGCACAAAGGCCAGCATGCCGATGAAGTGCATGGACCATATACCGGTGCCCATGGAAAAAGCGCCGCCATATGCCCATATTTGCCGGGCTCGCCCGGTGCTGGCTTTTACTCGACCGGCGAGATCCAGTGCAGTATAGGAAGCAATCACCGCTATTACATAGGAAAGAGCAACCAATGGTAAATTATACGTCCCTTCTATCACGGTATTCATTGCATGCACTCCTGGTTATTCTTGTTGAGCACTCGCTCAGTATAGGAGGTTTTGGTATTGGCTATCAACTTGCATCTGGATCAGCAAATAGTCAAATGTTGCCAGCTTACCAGCCATAACAACTATGATTCAAACAATGTGATCGCCATCACATACATAATCACCGTATTTTTTTCCGTATATATACAAATAACCGGATTATCAAAAGAACCGGGCGCTATAGAATTAAATCAGAATTAACAAGTACTGGAAAAACGTTATTCGTTTTAATGTGAATTTTTTGAATAAAGACAGAAAGCAAGAAGCGGGGCATGAGTAAACATGCCCCTTGTCAACCATTGATTATGCCATCAGTGATGGTGAGGCATTCCCCCCATTATGCCCTTATCATCGTCCGCCCAGGATTCGTTCCAGTCAATGCCATTGTAATCCTCAAGCTCCCAGAAAAATTTGCTGCGCGGTTTATTATAATTGCCCACTTCGTTCATTGTGAGAGAATCGTAGAGGCGACCATTTATCATGGTGTAGCGAATGGTATTGGTGTTGCGAATATTTTCCAGCGGATTTTTATCCAACACAATCAAATCGGCCAGTTTACCCACTTCCAGGGAGCCTACCTGATGATCCACACCCAATGTTCTGGCTCCATTTATAGTGCCAGCTTTAAGAGCACCAAAGTTGCCCATACCTTCGGCCATCAGCCACATCTCCCAATGCAGATTTAAACCCTGGATTTGGCCGTGACCACCTGTGTTAACCAGAACACCAGCCTCATCGAGTTTTTTCAGAGAACGTGCCACCGACCGAAAGCCAACATCCCATAATTCATCTGCCACATGCAGGCTCACCATGCCACGGGCATACGCCGGTGCAGCACCGCCACCCGGCAGAGGGCTGTATACGCTCAAGGTGTTTTGCACATAAGTCTTGATCTTGGGATCATCCCAGGGGCGCTCACTCTGCAAAATGTAGTTCTCACCGGAAATATCTCCACTGCTAACCACCAGAGTAGGTGTAGTAGCAGTACCGCCATGGGCCATTAATTGCACCAGGTCATCGTAATAATTGGCAAAGGGCAGTACATGCTCAATGCTGGTGTGTCCGTCCAGAATGGCGGCGATGTTGTTATATGAGTATATATCACCCTCGGGGGTGACCATCATATTTTCTTCCCGGGCGGCCCGGATAATCTGCTGGCGCTGGGACCGCATGGGCTGCAAATAACTTTTTACATATAATCCACCCAGTGATTTTTTCCTGGCAATGGCGCGGCGCGCATCTGCCAGACTATTGATCGGGTTGTAGGCCCCTGCCATGGACGGCATACCATAAACAATTCGGCCAGCATTTATCATCCGGGGCCCAACCATAATTCCGGCGCGATTCATTTCAGCAATTGCGTAGGCAGGGAAATCCAGTGACGATGGATCAAAGTCGGTAGTAATACCAAAGGCCAGTGCCGCATAGTGATTTGGATGTTTTTGAGGAATCAAACCCTTGCTGAATATTCCAAGATGGCCATGCATATCAATCAACCCTGGCAACAGGGTCTTGCCGGTAACGTCGATCACTTTGGCATCTCCGGGAACGGCTACCTCACCAACTGGCCCTATTGCAACAATTTTATTGTTTTCCACTACCAAAGTGCCATTCTCGATCACCTCTTTTTCTTTCATGGTAATAATACGGCCATTGGTAAATGCAACTTTGCCTTTTGGCTTGTCTGCCCTTGTTTTGAGACCAATGGTCACAACGTCTGCGGCAGGGTTTTTCTGGTCGGCAAATCGGGTAGAAACATCGGCGTCAAACATACTGTCGCCCAACATCCAGTATACGCGCCGCGAATCGGCTGACCATGTCAAATGAAACCCGCCATTGGTTGTCAGAGTTTCCATGGGAAGTTGCGGATTAGTGCTATCTACATTGAGCACCGTACCTGTCTGACGCCACGGAATTACGTAATATTGATAATATTGTTTAAAAGACAACCAATTCTGGTCCGGGCTCAATCGAAGCTCAGTGGCGGTTTTGCTGGCAGCGTATTCGCGTTTATCCAGACCATTCAGGTCGACGCTTTCCAGTTTGACAACAGCGCCTTCTGCACTGACTTCCTTACGGTTGTAGAAAATACGCGTACCATCTGCGGAAAATTGGGGCATCTCAGCCGAGTCCACCAGAAATTCAGGCTTTCCACCCTTTGTGTCCACCGTGTACAAGCCCGGCTTGGCCCGGTAGCCACTCATCAGGTCGTCACCTTTCTGTATGGTGTAAACAATGGTATTGCCATCCGGAGAAAACGCCGGTGTTCTGATTGTGCCTCTACTTGTCACCAACGTGCGGCTACCACGTCCATTAGGGCGCATAATTTTTAGTGCACTGCCCTTTTCGTCTTGCCAGGCAACATAGGCCATTTGCTTGCCGTTGGGGGACCAGCCAGGATCAAATTCAAACTCTTCCGCAGAGGTCAATCGCCCCGGCTTACCATTGGGCAACTGTTTTTCCCATAAGTGGCCAAGTGCATTAAAAATTAACTTGTTACCACGAGGTTCGGGGGCGATCTGCTGAATAGAGCGAACGGTTATATCATTGTATTCCAGATTATTTTTATATCGTAATGCTTTGGTAATACGGTGTTTAGCCGTTACTTTAAATGGAATATCACTGACAGACCCATTTTCTACATTAATCTTGAGCAGTTTGCCCTTTCCCCAAATCGCAATATGCTCGCCATCGGGGAACCAGTCATAACCGGGATAAAACCCGGTGCGATAAATTGACCCTAATGAGTCTCGATCCAAATCATCAAAAACAGGACGCTGCTCACCGCTTTGACGATCGTAAACAAACAGTACTGTTTTATCTTTTACACGTCTCACAAAAGAAATTCGGTTATCGTCGGGCGAAATTTTTGCCGCAGTTGCACCACCATAGCCTTTGAGCACACTTTTGATTTCACCGGTTTGGAGGTCGCGGCGATCAATACTGAAATTGGGCTGACCAGTGTTGATAAAAAAGCTGGCAGGATTGGCCAGTTTGTTTGTGTAGTACAAATAACGTCCATCAGGGGAAAACTGTGCTTCATCAACAACGGTTTTAACATCCTCTGTTCCGACCAGCGTCTGACCATTACCTCCCTGTGTGTGGTACATCACCAGATCCGGGAGTTTCGACAGATTAACAGGAAATCGTGTTGCGACCACATATTGTCCTTTGGGACCCCAGGCCGGGTGATGCATTTTATTCGTTGTTTCATGACTAATTTGACGCGCTTGCGACCCATCCAGACCGGCAATCCAGACGTTGTCACTGCCACTGGCATCGCTGATAAAAAGGATACTTGTGCCGTCCGGGCTGAACCTGGGTTGTTGTTGTAGCGCAGGCCCACCCAGAATCAGACGCGCCTCACCGCCAGAAGCCGGTATCGTATAA
>JBNKFQ010000156.1:0-16067 GCA_050289385.1 Porticoccaceae bacterium
AGGATTATAAAGTTCGGCAAACAATAGCGGCAGTATGTTACATGGGTGTTGTGGGTTGAATCCACACCAAATGCGTTATCAACAGGAGAATTGGAAGTTGGAAGTTGGAAGTTGGAAGTGTAGGGCCTTGCAGGTGATTGAGGCAATGGGGCCTTTCAAATCCAATGAGCTGGCGTGCTATTATTTAGCGTTTAAGGGCGTGCCAATTCGGCCGTCGAATACATCTTTGCAGGAGCCATTGCACCCATGGATACCCAAAAAGCACAACATTTTGTCGATCAGATCTGGATGGATTCCATCGTTCCCGAATTGATTGAGTACATTCGCATTCCCAATAAATCACCACATTTTGACCCGGACTGGGACAAACACGGCTATATGGAAGATGCTGTGCAACAAGTGGCCAAGTGGTGTGAAAATCAGAACATACCCGGCATGAGTCTGGAGATCTTGCGGGCCGAGGGGCGTACCCCATTGATTTTTATGGAAATTCCCGGTGACTCTGACGATACCGTGTTACTTTATGGCCACCTGGATAAACAGCCAGAGATGACCGGTTGGGCCGATGACCTGGGTCCATGGAAGCCGGTGCTGAAAGGCGATCGACTTTATGGTCGGGGTGGCGCTGATGATGGTTACGCTGCTTTTGCCTCTCTGACAGGCATTATGGCGGTCAAGGAACAAAAACTGCCCCACGCTCGT
The DNA here is from genome assembly GCA_050289385.1 of Porticoccaceae bacterium. Lineage (GTDB taxonomy): Bacteria > Pseudomonadota > Gammaproteobacteria > Pseudomonadales > Porticoccaceae > JBNKFQ01. The sequence continues at coordinate 703 of JBNKFQ010000156.1, forward strand.
TGCGTTGTGATTATTGAGGCGTCAGAAGAGTCTGGCAGCCCGGACCTGCCCTATTACATTGACGAACTCAAAGATCGTATTGGTGAGCCGTCGCTGGTGGTGTGCCTGGACTCCGGCGCAGGCAATTTTGACCAGCTTTGGCTGACGGTGTCCCTGCGTGGCATGGTGTCTGGTACTTTGCGGGCAGAAGTTTTGACAGAGGGCGTGCATTCGGGGTATGCCTCTGGCGCGGTCCCCTCCAGTTTTCGAGTACTGCGGCAACTGATCAGTCGCCTTGAAGATCAGGAGACTGGCCGTATTCTGCCCGAAGAGCTGCACACCGAACTGCCAGCCCAGCGGCTGGAGCAGATTCAGAAAATGGCGGCCACCCTGGGTGATGACGTGTGGCAACCTTACCCCTTTGTCGACGGTGTTCAGCCGATGGGTGCAGACAATGTGGAGAGGATCATCAATCGCACATGGCGCCCGGCACTTTCAGTTACGGGCGCGGACGGTTTGCCGCCGCTGGATTCGGCCGGCAATGTCTTGCGGCCATCCACGGCGCTGAAATTAAGCCTGCGTTTGCCGCCGAAGGTAGAGGGCGAAAAAGCGTCCACAGTTCTCAAGCAATTGCTGGAAACGGATCCACCATACAACGCCAAAGTGACATTCGATCTCGATACGCCCGCTACCGGTTGGACCGCTCCGCCAACAGCGGATTGGCTGCATAACTCACTGGATGCTGCCTCACATGCCTGTTTTGGCGCGGGTGTTATGTATATGGGTGAGGGCGGCACTATCCCGTTTATGGCGATGCTGGGCGATGCCTTCCCGAAAGCCCAGTTTATGATTACGGGTGTACTCGGGCCCAATACCAATGCGCATGGGCCCAATGAGTTTTTGCATATTCCTTGCGGTCGCAAATTGACTGCTTGCCTGGCCCAGGTGCTGGTGGATCATTACTCAAGAGAGCAGGACTGAGCCTGAATCAATAAAAAAGCCGACTGGCCATCACTGGCCAGTCGGCTTTCGGTCTTTCAACAAATAGCCGCTATATCATAAATTAAAAGTTGTAGGCGATATTCAGGCCCATCGTACGTGGCCGCATCTGGTGAGCCGCTGGATCAAACGCGTCAACCCAAATCAGCGCATTGGAATTAGCGAGATTATTGATAAACACATTCACGTCAATATTGCCCAGACTGACGCCACTTTTTACATTAAGCTGGTGATAATCTCCCGCTTCTGCACCGGTGCCGGGCAAGTTTCCGTAAAAGCCGCCAACATAAGAATAATCGCTGCGAATATAGGCTTCGTGGTCGGCAAGTAAAAAGTCATATTGCAAGCCCAGGTTCACGGTGTAATCGGGCATACCGGGCAGTCTGTCACCTGCCTCACCCAGACCGGGAGCGTCCACACCGATTGTTGCGTCCACATAAGAGGCGCCAAGGCTCATATAGAAGTTATCGGTAGCCTGATACGATGCCTCAGCCTCGAAGCCTTTTGAACTGGCACTGCCGGCATTGATCGTAACACCACTGCCGCAAGGTGAGCCTACGCCGACAAGCACTGGCAGCCCTTTCCATTTAATGTCATAAGCGGCCAGGTTAAGTGTCAGCCGTCTGTCCAGAAAGGAAAGCTTGGTGCCAATCTCGGTGTTTTCCAAAAAGTCTGAATTGAGCCGGGAAGGGAAAGGAATGCCCAGATCATCGTGCACGCTATCGCCATTTACATCGCACGGTCCACCTACAGTTTTTCCGATAGGTTGTCCCAGACGAAAGCCCTCACTCCAGGAAAGATAAAACAATTTATCCTCATCGGGAGTGTAGGAAAAATTGATTTTATAGGAATCTTCATTTTCATCAGAAGATAGAACAGAGGATACACCGGGGCTTCCACCTCCCGAAAATATACCCGGAGTAATTACGCGAAAAATATTATGTTTTTCGTATTTAAAGATACGTGCACCACCAGTCACACTGAACTGTTCGTTGAAGTTGTAAGTAACTTCTCCAAAGGCAGCTTTCTGCTTTGTGGACGGGTCCCATCCAAATGTACCAAGTTCTTCTACAAAGCCAAAACCAAAATCATTTGATAATTCCGGATCGCCTCCCCATCGGTTATCCCAAAACCCCTGAGTGTCTATCTTTTCGTAATACAGGCCTACAACAAACTGGAGAGGACCATCCAGTTGAGATGCCAGCCGGATCTCCTCGGTAAAGGTATCAGTATTAGCAAAATTAAACTGCGAAACGGGAATAGTCTCCCAGGAACCACCACCAAAGTTCCGAATTGAAGTGCCACCGCCACTGGCCCATGAAGAGGATGCTAACAAGCTTGACCACCCAAAATCATATTTAACCAACAGATTGGTGGCAGTAATATCATCCTCGATATTTTCATCACCAAACGGTGTAACAAACCTGTCCTGTTGGTAATCATCCAGTGTCAGGTCTATGCCGGACCGGCCTTTAGCAGATGTATCCTGAGCGGCATGCGAGAGTTCCACACTGAAATTATCGGTCGGCTGCCAAAGTGCGGAGATCCGGAACCCTTCAATAGTGTGGCTGCCAATATCTCCCTCATTTTTTGCTATTGCGCCGGTATCAATTACAGCCTGTGCTTTTGATGTTGCCGCCACATTTTCCACATAACCGCTGTTGTCAAATCGATATGCCACGCCTCTAACAGCAAGAACATCTTCAATAAGCGGGATATTCACCATTCCTTCAACGCGGTTGTTGATGCCGCCTTTTTCTTCAGTATTAGAAACTCCGCCAAGTACAGATCCTTCCACAGCATTCAAATTTGGACTGTTGGGTATAATACGAACGGTGCCGCCCATTGAACCAGAGCCGTACAATGTTCCTTGCGGCCCTCTCAACACCTCCACACGATTAATATCAACCATCATAAAATCCGAGCTGCCACCATCATTGATCCTGTTTGACAGTTCGGTAACGGGTGTTTCACCGAAATAGGCACCAACCACCTTGTCTTCAAATTGCGGGTCCACCGATACTCCCCGCATGATGATCGTGTTTCTACCGGGTCCCATATCGATCATGTTGACACCGGGCAGGGTCCGCAAATAGTCATTCATGCTTAACAGATTTTTGCGTTCAATATCTTCACTGCCAATAGCGCTAATACTCATTGCAACATCCTGAATACTCTCCGACCGTTTTGTTGCAGTGACGATCATTTCTTCAATAACCTGATTGGCCTTTTTGTCGTCCCTTTCCAAACGGTTTTTGCTGCTACCTTCATCGGAAACACTACTTTGAACAATGGTAAAACCCTGTTTACCTACGGTGTAGTCAAGCCCGGAACTGGCCAGTAGTTGTTGCAGGGCCTTTTCCGGCTCTATATCGCCAGCAATGGACGGTGCTCGCAGGCCGTTAACCAGAGTTGATGGCGCTATAACAACAATATCTGACTGATTGGAGAAAGCGATCAGTGCCTTGGCAAGCGGCTGTTCGGCGATCTGAAATGTTCTGATATCTTCCTGCGCCACTGCCCCCATAGCCGCTGAAAGAGCGACCGCGGATATTGCCGAGGCGATATGACGTTTCACAGGGCTGGATGTCTTGTTCATAAAGAACCCCTCATAATTCGTTAATTGTAGTTTATCAGGCAGTAATAACCTGGTGGCATCTATGTAACGGATAATGAAGTGTCATCGTCCAAATTCCGTAGAAATTATTTGGTAACTGGTTTTATTTTTTGTCTATCAGCTTTCAAAATAATTCGACCGTCTTTTTCCAAAACATCTATAGGTAAACCAAGAGTAAGGTTAAAAATCATTTCCTTTATTTGCGCGGTGTTAAAAGCTGCTGTCACCCGCAGATCGGCAATTTCATCATTGGCAATAATAATCTGGCCCTTGTAGTACCGATTGGCGTCGGCAATAACTTCCAGAAGGGTAGCGTCCTCAAAAATTAATCGCCCTGTTCGCCACGCACCCAGTTCATCAAGATTAATGTCGCTTATTGCCGATAACAAACCATCCTTGCTTGCACTAACAGTTTTGCCTGCGGTTAACACCACACTGTTCTGCTTGTTGTTTTCGCCACTGTTAATAACTTTTATCATGCCTTGCAGAACGCTGATGTCGGTCTGTGTTTGACCTCGATGAACGTCAAACTGTGTGCCTACTACCTGCACCTGGGTCACGCCAGCCTTTACTAAAAATGGGCGCTGACTGTCCTTGTTGACTTCAAAAAAAGCTTCGCCCTCAATTAAATTAATGTGTCGTTCGGTGTCACTAAATCGCACTTCCAGCCGCGAGCGGGCGCCAAGAGTAACGGAAGAACCATCGTCGAGAGAAATTTCACGTACTTGTGCGACCTGGGTGGAGTATTCTTCCAGGGGGTGCTCAAAATCCAACGGTTTTACTATTATAAATACGCCAACGATAATGGCTGCCGCCATGGCGGCAGCACCAAGGGGATTCCATCCCATTGGGCGCCATGAACTGACGCGACGTTTGCGCGTGCGACGAATAGCCGCAATAGCTGCATCGGGATCCACACTAGCCAATTCATTTGCCGATGAAATATGTTCCGATACTTGTTCAATACGATTGTAGGCAATTTCGTGCTGAGGGTCAGCGGCAAGCCATTCGGCAAAGCGTACGCGGTCGTTGGATGTTGCTTGATTTGAACTCAAATGCACCAGCCATTCGCCAGCTTGTTGCTTGATACGACGGGATTGTAAACACAGTGTGTCCATAATAAGCTTTACCTTGCGTTTTTTAACGCCTGCTCAGCGCGTTCCAGTGCTTCGTCACATTCTACCAGGGCATAAGCGACCTGACGTTTTATTTCTGTTTGAGACATGCCCGTACGCCGGGCAATTTCTGCATAAGACAGGTTATGAATACGATTCAACACTACAAGCTGGCGTTGTTCGAACGGCAATTTGTTGAGCACTGACTGAATAATAGTTAAACCCTCCCTCGCCATTAAAACGTGCTCGGGTCCACTATCGTCCAAAAAATTTTGACTTTGGCTGGTTTCCAGTGCCTGCGCATGTTTGTTACGGGTGGCTTGCTGGCGGTGGTGGTCAATAACAATGTTCTGCGCTACCCGGTACAAAAAAGCACGAGGGTTTTGCATGGTGGGCAAGTCGTCCCGGGCGGCGAGTTTTTCGAAGGCTGTTTGTGAAACGTCTTCCGGGTCTGGCGGTCCTGCGCCAAATTTTTTATTAATGTAGGCGCATAATTCCAGCCAATGGCGTTGATAAAGTTGCGTCAACACCTGTCTTTGCCGGTTATTAGCAACAGAATTCGGGTGCCCGTCAATCAGGGTATTCAGGCGTTTTTTAAACGTTTTACCAGCCACTAATTCCGAAACTCTTCAGTTTAATAAACCTGAAAAGTATACTCCACATGCCATTAAATACAGCAAGCAAATGATTTGGTGAATAAATAATTGAGGAGGAGGCAGGTTTATTGATGGTAATCAGTGATCAAAAACAAAGAGCAATCAGCCATCCGTGGCAATTCAAATACAAGCTGATACTAAAACTCAGGGCTCGGCCAGCTTCCAAAGCCAGGCAATAGACTTTGCCCATGTTTGCGAATAACGTTGCTCGATAAATTCCGATACTTTATAGCGGCTGTCCTGGCCAATTACCGGATCGTATATCTGGTCGCCAGCTGATCGTTGATAGGGCTTGTCATTTATATTGGTATAAAGGGCAAACCCTTTGTAAGCCCACTGACGGCTGCCATCATTGCGCATCAGAATTTCCCACTGGCCTTGCGGTACAGCATCGGCCGGTGCGGTAAACGGGTGCCAGGTAAGCAGGCATTCACTGTCACAGCCTTTGATGCCTGCAGTTTTACCCTTGATATACGCGCGAATATTGCTCATAAAATATTCTGTTCGATAGCGCGAATAGAGTGGCATCCCGGTATCAGTAAAAAGAGTTTCGCCACGCACTGGCTCAGTGGCTATTTGCACATTTTCGGGAATGTAATGTTGTGATGTTACCGGCACATACCAGGTGCCGTCGCCCTTGCCAAAGCTCTTCGAAGAAATGTCGTTGAGAGCGCGGGTTTTAAAAGTGCCCTTGACGTCACCGGGTTTCTGGTCGCCCTTGAACGTAAATAATGGCACACCCTGCAAGCTCCATTGCAGGTCGCCGCCCACTGTGCGCAATGGAGCAAAGGCACCCACAGGTTGCGACAGCTCGGAGGCCAGCAACGGCAACCAGTCGCCATCACAACCACGAATACAGTTGCGGGCCACTGTTGAGACATCGCCATCAAACGCATATACAGTGCGACCCTCGCGATTGACCAGAGCGACGCTGCTGATATTGGGAGTATCGCGCAATGCCAGATCCACTGGCGACCTGGCTTTTGGCAATTTGGGTTCGAATTTGGCCAGGTGCCAACTCTCGGGCAAGGTGAGCGAGGTTTCCGGAACAAAATCCATTGGTTGCCACAGCTTTTTCGCTTTTTTACCTATGGTGCGTTTCATGTCGCGCTCTGCAAACGCTTCAAAACTGCCGCCCTCACTATCCTCGGCCCGCACCTGAGCGCGCACCAGGTTGTTCACAATCTCATTAAACTGGCTCTCAGCGGCGAAACGGTACAACGGTTTGCCCTGGTAGACCCACTGCTGGCTGCCGTCGGCCCGTTTGAACAGGGTCCAGTCACCCGCGGGTTGGGCACTGGGCAGGGCGATCACCGGGGGAAACTCTTCAGCGCAGGAGCCAGAGCAATTCGATACGCCATCCTTGTCCTGTTCGGAATAAAACAGGGCCTCGCCCTTGTCGTTGCCGAGATGGGTCCACATGCGGCGGGCGACGCCGGACACGGGCAGATGGTCTGCGTTTATCAGGGTAATACCCGGCGGCGTCGACGGTGGTATCTCGCTGTTGCCATGAAAGCCCTTCGACTCATTGGCCGCGTTAGCGGCGCCTGTGGCGGCAAACCCCAGCGCTATCAGAGCCAGAGTGGTGGTGCTTATCGACTTGATCACGACAATACCTCGGAGAAGCCTCTGTCGGCCTTGTTGGAATTAACACCCCAAACCTTGACTGGTAGGCCCAGTGCCTGTTGGCAGGTAAGACTGACCCGGGTACAAGGTTCGGACTCGGCGGCGACATGCAGGCCCGTCTTCATGCGTCCACCGGCGGCGCCGGCAGTAAATATGGGCAGGTACTCCATCAAGTGCAGCATGGCGTCGCCGTGGTCGGTGTAGGCCAGCACCAGTGAGCGGTCCAGTAACGTCTTGTCACCCTCCTTGATGCTGTCGAGCTTTTGCACCAGTTTGCGGAAGGCGTCCATATACTGCATGGCAAACCAGTAGGTCGTCGGCTGGTAGCCCAGTTCCGGATCAAACTGCTCTTCGTGAGAGTACAGGTGGTGAGTTGAGGGGTCACCGGCGACCTTGATGCCATAGAGGCCCATGGTGAAATTGAAAATCCTTGTCTGTCCGCAAGCGAGAGCATGGGCAATCAGGTCCACAAACAGGTCGTGTGTGGTCAGGATGTTGCCCAATAGCTGATTAGTGTCGATATCGTCGGGGTCGCCCGGCACGTTGCATGACGGCATGGGTGCGGGTTTTTCCAGCTCCAGAGCCAGTTTCTGCTCGAGTCCGCGCAGGGAGGTGAAAAACTCGTCCAGCCGCGAACGGTCATCAGCGCCAACCTCGCTAAACAGCTTCTCGCGCTCTTCCTTTACTGCCGACAGCGCGCTCTTGCGCAACATCACCTCGGGGTCCGGCACAAACTCGGCGGCGTTGGGGTCGACAAAACCGGCGCCGAAAATACGTTTGTAGAGGTTGATCGGCGAGATCTCCGGCGGGTTAATAGAATTGTCGTTACGCGCACTGTAGCTGAGAATCGTCTCGCCGGTGGCATTCACCTCCAGAGACGGAAAGCGTGTGCGCACGTTTAACTTTTGAGCAATCTGGGCGTCCAGGCTTTGGCGATAGCCGCCGGGCACCACGGGTGAAGCGCCAGTCATCAAGATCTGCGCAGCCGGGCCGTGGTTGGAGGGGCCGCCTTCCGGGAAAGCCTGCATGCCACTGAAAATGTTGATTTTGTCCCTGATTGGCTCAAAGGCCTTGAGGTATTTGGTCAGCTCATAATCGCTTCCGGTTTGTTCCGGTGCCCATTTGGTTGAGCCGAGCCCCAGGGACCAGTACCAGGTGCCGAAGCAAACCGGCAGTTCGCCGCCACCGGCCAGCGCTTCGCCGTTGTCATCCAAAAATACATCCAGCAGCGGCAAGCCAACACTGACAGCGCTACCCTGTAACATGCCTTTTAGTAGTCTTCTGCGGTTAAACGCTTTGTTTATCATTACATCATCCTCTGCCGTTGTGGCACGGTCTTTGTACAATTTTAGTGCCTTGCCGGAGTCATGAACGGTAAAACTTGTCGCTGGTGGCGATCATCCGCAGTAACCCAGTCAACTTGTATCCGTCCTGTGCAAATAGTTTGCGTATCTTTTTCAACCACTTGCGATCACCGGAGACCACCTCGCGACCGACGCCGTAGGAAAACACCCGGGTCACCACGCAAGACACCACATTGGGATTGTCGTGCAGCGCCTGGCCAAGCTCTGCGGCATCGGCGTAGCTGGCGCCGTCCAGCTCGCCGCTGGTGTCGATCGTCAGGCCCTGTTCGGTGGTGCGGAATTCGCCAGCGCCATCAAAGCTTTCCAGAGCCAGGCCGATGGGGTCGGTAATCTTGTGGCAACCCGCGCAAGCTGGCGTCGTGGCGTGGGCCACCAGTCGCTGGCGCATGGTGGTCGGCCCGTCGTGGCTGGCCGGTTGTACCAGGCTGAAGTCGACGTTGGGCGGCGGTTTCGGCACTTTCTGGCACAACAGGTTCTCGCGCAGGGCCTTGCCACGACGGGTTGGCGAAGTGCGGCCCGGGTGCGAGTGCAGGGCGACAAAGGCCGGTTGGCTGAGGATGCCGGTGCGCGCATCGCCTTCGGGGTATTCGTAGGCCATCCAGCGGTCCTCTTTATCGGCGGGCCCGGTTTGTACCAGCGGTACACCCAACATTGCCGCCAGCGAAGGCGTCAGCCAGGTTTTACGCAGGGTAAAGATGTCACGGTAGTCGCCCTCCTGCACCAACAGGTGGTCGAGCAGCGTGCGCAGCATCTGCTCGGGCGCGTCTTTGAAAACCTGCCGGGTGAATTTGGGGTAAATCACGGCGTCCTTGCTGAGACTTTCAAAGTGGTCCAGGGCCAGCATGTCGGAGAAAAAGCCGCGCACGCCATTTTCCACCCGCACCGAGCGCAGCATGCGGTCGACCTGCTTCTCCAGCCCTTCTTTGGTATGTAATTCACCGCTGCCAGCGGCGTCCAGCAATGGGCCATCCGGAGTGCTGTTCCACAACAGGAAGCTGAGACGGGAAGCCTTGGCCCAGCCCGTCAGGCGAGTGCCGCCGGGTCGGTCCGGATCGGGTTCTGCGGTTTCAACCCGAAACAGAAAATTAGGTGATACCAGCATGTTGGTAAGGCTGCGTTGCAAGCCGGCAAAGTAGTCCTGCTTTTGCTCAGCGGTGGTTTTGACCCACTGCAACTGGGTTGCCAATTCACCATCCGTCAGCGGTCGCCGGTACAACAAACGGCCCACGGCAGCTAAAAAGCGCTCGCTGCATTCGGCGCTGTAGTAACTCTGTTCGGGTGTCGTACAACCGACCAGTTGTTCCCGGTTGGTTTCGTTGACCACCTGGCTGGCGATGTTGCTGGCCATCAGCTCAGCGGCTTCAAAGCCCATTATACTAATGCCGGAATCAGCGGCACCCACTGCCAGCAAACCTTCTTTACGCTTTATGGGGTCGGGCAAGCTGTCGCGAATAATGATGTTGTCACCGAACACTTCGCGAATGATATTGTGGTATTGCTCGGCGGTGATGCGTTTGACGTACTCTTTTTGATTTACGGGCGACCCGGCGTTTTTAGTGGATTGCCAATAGAGGAAGCCTGCGCCGGCAACGGCAAGCAGCACGGCCGGTATAATCAAGCGGGCGTATTTTTTGTTCTGGGGCATGGTAACAGTTACCTCGGTTAGCGGACGTCAGCGACCAGTGTGCCATCGGGTTGCGCCACGAAGGCCGGCACTGACTCAATTCGATAAGTGACCGAAATCGCGCGATTGGCTCCGGTCTCGGGGTCTGGGTCGGCGTCCGCCGTTTGTTGCAGATTGTGATAGAGCGCCGCCAGATCAGCGGTGTTGGCCTCATTGGACATGGCGGTGCTGTGCCACCAGGCTTTCCAGGGGCGGTATCCGCCAATGTAGCCATTGACAGTTCGGTCGGTATTGAGGGTCAAGCGCAATCGGGCCCTGGATATGGCCATCTCCGGATAGTATACGTTTGCTCCGGTCAGGGACAGGTCGGCGCTCTCGCTGCCGGAGATAAACACCCCATCCTTTATTTCGCCCTTGAATTCACCGTGAGTGCGCGGCTCCGGGTCTATGACATAGGTGACGTCGGCCAGCGCTGCGCCAGTGACGTTTTTACGCAGGTCGTCGACGCCGCGATAAAAGTTGATGGTAGCCGGGCCATCCTTGCTGAAGTCATCGGTAGTAATGGTGAATAGCCACGCGCCGTAGTTGCGGCCCGACGCCGCCCGCCGCCAGAAATTATCCTCATTGCGCGGCCGGTTCGGCAGGTCGATGTTGTAATTGGGGAAGCAGCCGATGGCGCGGAACAACTGGTTGTCGACGCCTTTGGCGCCGGTCTCCGGATCGATAAAACCGTCGTCATCGTCGGCGTCCTTGCCATCGAGATCAAAGCCGTAGGCTTGTTCGCCTTCGTAGGTCTGAAAGTAGTCGGCTTCAACATCCGACTCGGGATAGTGGTAGATGTTGGCCAGTTTGCCGTCGATGATGCCGCGGGTGGCCGCCACTGTGAGGTCGGTCAGGCACTCGAGCGGATGCTTGGCGATCTCTTCGCGTTCTTCGGGGGTAAAAAACTTGCTATAACCCCGTTTCAGCAATTCGCCGTGGCGAAATACTTGAGTGCAGTGTTTTTCATCTTTGAGAGTAGCTGTGTGAAAAAAGCTCACCACAAAGCCCCTGGTTTCCGCCAGTGAAGGGGTGGAAGACAGCAGGGACAGCATAGCGGTGGCCGTCAGCATTCGAATTTTGGTTGACTTGTCAGGGTGGCGGACTGCCTTCATAAATAATTACCTTTTCTGCCAACTGGTCTGGCCAATGCTAAATGAACGCGCAATAGTTTCGCAATATTGGCGGTTAATCAATGGCACCGGGCATTTGGGCATGCAAAAGGTGGCAATCAGATTGCCAAACAGTGGCGATCGGTTCAATTTTTATGTGATATTGCCTGAACCGGGGTCGTCGGGTGGATTACGCTGCGCAAATCCACCTCTACGGGGTGGACAACAATTTCGCTTTGTAGTTGCGCGGCAACACACCAAAATGGCGATGGAATACTTTACGAAAGCTGGCGGGGTCGCGATAACCGACCCGTAGTGCCACCTGGTCGATATTGAGTTGGGTGTTAACTAACAGTTCCTGGGCTTTTTCCATGCGTTGCCGCTGTACAAATTCGTAGATCGTCTCGCCGTAGCGCAGCTTGAATTGTCGTGTCAGACGGCTACGACTAAGGCCGAGTGTGTCGCTCAGGTCGCCGATGCTGGGCGGGTTGAGGTAATTTTCGGCCAAAAGCTGGCGAGCGTGTTGTAACAAGATGTCGGCTTGTTCGGGCTGGGGTGGCTGGTCCTCTTGCGCCGTTTTTTCGGCGAGTGTCACCAGATAGAGGGTAAGTAGTTCCAGTGCCTTGCCTTCGGCATATACGTGAAAGGTATCAGGTGTCATGGAGCAAGATAATAGTTCGTCGAGTACGCTCATCATTCTGGGAGTGATTTGGCACCAGCTTTGAGAGCCGCACAGTGAACGGTTGGTGTCATCAAGTCCGAGACGTTGTCGTAATTCCGGGAGGTCAAGGCCCAGCCGTTGGGTTAATACCGGAGCGCGAAACATGATGTCAACACAGGCACCCGGTTCAAAAGGCACCGGCACTTCTGCGAAAAACTGGTCCGTTGAATAATGCACCAGCACGCAACTGCCAGTTGGATACTGGAAATCCCGGTCACCTACCCGACCCCGGTAACTACCTCGGGTTATAAAAGACAGCGAGTACCAATCGTCTCCGGTCACCTCTACCACGCCGATGGGTTTTCGTTGCAGATGGTGGTAAATCTTTAGTGCAAAGTCAGTGTTAAATTTGGCTTTGAAGGTACTGCCACAGTAATTTCCAGTGTCCATGTCGTAGCGCACCACAGGTCGGCTGAGCACAGGTTCGGCCTGACGCAGCAACTCGTCGAAGCTGAGGCCATCGACCAACCATTTGCTGAGGGATTCGTAGTCAACATCAGTTGTCCGCTCGGGCAGGCCCACGATATCGGGTAGGTACTGGGTACCTGGAAAGATGAAATGCGGGATTTTTGGAATCTGGACCATGGTTACGCACCTGTCTCGACGTTCGACTCTAGCGTATTCGCTGTTTGGCGGCAAATAGTTGATCATGGTCCAGAGGGATTTTCTCATTTGGCTATAACGGAAGAATCTGGGAACGGTGTGCACATCGAGAGAATCAATCCATACACGGAAGTAATTGCATTTCTCTTCCAGTCGAGTACAGTTTTGATCCCCTGGAAAATCTCGCCATTTTTTAGGGGAAACGCCCATGAAACCTGCCCTTCCGCCCTTGCCGGCACCATTGGTTGGACCACATCACACCCTGGTCGAGATCACCGTCAAGGGTCTGCTGCTGGGGAGTATCCTCTCCGTGTTGCTGGCGGCGGCCAATGCCTATATTGGCTTGCTGGTGGGTATGACCGTTTCGGCGTCGATTCCCGCAGCGGCGGTGTCGATGGGAGTGCTACGCTTGTTTCCGCGCTCCAATATTCTCGAAAATAATATGGTGCAAACCGCTTCGTCGGCTGGCCAGGCTTTGGTGGCAGGGATGATTTTTACGGTGCCGGCGCTGGTGATGATGAAGGCCTGGCCGGGCTACCAGTACTGGCCAATGGTGTGTATGGCAGTAATCGGTGGGGTACTGGGGGTGGCCTTTACCATACCCTTGCGCCGAGCCCTGATTGTTGAGGCCCGCCTGACATTTCCTGAGGGGGTTGCCACCGCAGAAGTGCTGAAGACCGGCGGCATCGAAACGGAGGCGCGCCACACCACCAATAGCGCCGAGTCCACCCGGGGTCTGCGCCATCTGTTGGAAGCCGCGGGCCTGGGGGCTCTGTTCAAGCTATTGCAGTCTGGTGCCGGCATCCTGGCTGGTACGGTCTCGACTGTACAGAGCACCTTTGGTGGCCATTATCTGTTTAGCGCCAACATCACCATGAGTTCTGCCCTGCTTGGGGTGGGGTATATCGTTGGCCTCAATATTGCGGTATTGGTGTTTTTGGGTGGGATCATTGGCACTTTGGCAGGTGTGCCGCTCAACTGGTGGCTGAATAGCGAAGCCATTATGGCCGCGGCCGGGGTCGCGGCCAATACGCCGTGGTCTGAATTGAGCGCAGCCGATTGGGCCAACCTGGCGAGCCAGTCGTGGAGCAGTTGTCGTCGGATCGGGGTGGGCGCGATGATGGTCGGTGGGGTATGGTCTTTGTTGAGTCTGCTCAAACCGCTGATCAAAGGGGTGCGTGCCAGCTTGCAAGCTCATCGCGAGCGCGAGCAAAGAGGATTGGCACGTACCGAGCAAGACACGCCGATACAAGTGGTGATAGTCGTGGCCTTGCTCAGCGCCCTGCCATTGTTTTTGATTTTTCATTCGGCGCTCGCACAGTACGCTGATCGACTCGTCATCGCTGTGCTAATGACGGTACTGATGCTGGTTTTTGGATTTGTCTTTGCCTCGGTTGCCGGTTACATGGCTGGCCTGGTGGGCAGTTCCAACAACCCCATCTCCGGGGTGACCATCGCCACCGTGATCACCTCGGCGCTGATTTTGCTGCAACTGATGGGCAACGAGGGTCCGGCGGCTATTCTCGGGCCGATGGCGGTTATGTATCTGGCGGCGATGATCTGCTCGGCGGCGGCCATCGCCGGCGATAACATGCAAGATCTCAAATGTGGTCATTTGCTGGGTGCTACCCCCTGGCGCCAGCAACTCTACCAGGTGATTGGTGTGGTGGCGGCGGCGCTGGTGATTCCGATAGTGTTGCAAGTGCTCGATGCCGGTTACGGCATAGGCCGCCCGGCGCCGGGAAGCATTGCCACCACCTTTTTATCCGCTCCCCAGGCGAGCCTGATGGCGGCGCTGTCGAGTGGCATCTTTGGTGCCGGTATTGAGTGGAATTTCATTTTTATCGGTTGTGCTCTGGCGGTAGTGCTGATTGTGCTCGACCAGATTCAGCGGCGCCGCGGAGCGAGTTTTCGGGTACCGGTGCTGGCGGTGGCGGTGGGGATCTATCTGCCGCTGGGTTTGTCGGTACCAATTTTCGTGGGCGGGCTGATTGCCACGCGCATTGCTCGACTCTCAAGGCATGCCGATCCAGCCAGCCGCCAGCGGCGCTCAAATGCTGGCCTGCTGGTGGCGTCGGGGTTGATTACCGGCGAGGCCTTAATGGGGGTGCTACTGGCTGTGGTGGCTGCGTTTGTGATGCCCCTGCCGGGTACTGTGGCTGCCGGGGGCGCGCTTGGCATTGCCGCCATGGTGCTGGTGATCGGATACCTTTATCGAAGAACATTAAAAGGGTGAAGGACAAAACCGGCGTAGAGACTTCAGCCCGACGCCATTCCCTGTTTCAACGAATAACGTGAATATCGGATCAAGTCAGTTGTATCATAATCAAGGTATGAATCACGATACGATCGGGTGGCAAGATCAGTGTCTATGTACTACCTACCGCTTTGAATATAACGCAACGAACTTGGCCTTGTTTTCCCTTACGTGAATTCTCCGACTTGTGCCATGTGTATCGCCTCTTTGTAGGGAAGCACCGTGACGTTGCTTGCTTTCAGGCGTCTCTCCCCCCGATAAACGCCAAATGCCTGCTGAATTTCGCCTGATTCCATGAGCACGTATAATCCCTTGTTAAAATCAGACTTCCACCGGTTGGTGGATTTGATCTCAAAGCCAATCGACTGCTTGCCGCGCTTCCAGATCAGGTCGACTTCGGTACCGGAGGGTGTACGCCAATAATAAAATTGCGCGCCATGCCCCTGCCATGAATTCAAGGCACAAAATTCGTTGAGGACCCAGGTTTCGAACAATATGCCTTGCTCTGAAGCCGACGGCTTGTCCCGGTGCAAGCTGGCCAACGCACGCTGCACACCACAGTCAAACAGATAAAACTTGGGGTGCGCTACCTCCTTTTTAGCAAGCGGGAATGCATGTCGGTGATTCCGTTAAATTTACCGTAAATTTAACGG
>JBNKFQ010000157.1:0-6277 GCA_050289385.1 Porticoccaceae bacterium
AAACAGATATCAATGCGCCCAATGAATACATTGGCGATATCACTGGCGACCTTTCGTCCCGACACGGTATGATCAACGGCACACATGCATTGGCCAATGGCCGAGTTAAAATTAGCGCCAAAATTCCACTCAGCGCGCTCAATGGCTACCAGTCAAAGCTGAAATCCCTGACCGCAGGCGAAGGCAGTTACACAATAGAGTTCAGTCATTACCAGCCGGTGCCCGAGAATGTGCAGGCGGAGTTAAGCAAGGCATTCAGGCCGGGAGAGGTAGGTTAGACAATTTCGAACTCCGGACCCAGAGTCCCGGATTTTTGCCCCTGGATTCGCAGATTCGGTGGTATAGATGGTCCCGTTAAATCATTCTCCCCAAATCAATTGAGGAGAATGATGAGAGTGGGACAACTCTTCCTGGCGGCTTCGTGTCGCACTCAGAAGTGGTAGCTGAAATTCAAGCCCATCGTTCTGGGGCGAAGTCGATAGGCACGAGTGCTCCCGTAGGTTCCAAGTGGGCTCGTCCAGGTCAGATCATCGGCATTGGTGAGATTATGAACAAACAGATCAATATCCACGTTGCGAATGGAGACTCCAGCCTTAATATGTACTTGATGATAATCACCCGAAGAGGGTATTGACGCTGGCTGAGCTACAAAAGTGTCATATGGGCCGACATAAGCGTAGTCAATTCGCGTGAAGGCCGGGTAACCACCCACGTCAAAACCATACTCAAGGCCGGCACTCAGATTGAAATCCGCTGACCCCGGTAGATCATCGCCCTTGTCGCCGATCCCGTAACTTTCCTTCGCCAGTTTTGCCTCATTCCAGGACGCACTCAAATCCAGCAGCAGATTATCGGTCACGCTCAATCTGGACTCCAACTCAATACCTTGCGAGGTGGATTCGCCAACATTAATGCTTGTTCCGCCAGTACCACAGGCCAGAGCAACCCAGACTGGCAGGCCTTGCCAATCTATATGGTAAAGCGAAGCGTTGAAGGTGCCACGATTGTCGGCGAAGGATGTTTTATATCCCAGTTCAAAATTTTCCAGCGTATCGGGATCGGTGCCCGTGCGAACGGGTACTCTTGTGCCGTTCACCAGGTCATAAAATCCGTTATCGTCGCATTGCGGTATATAAGGATTCGCATCACCCAAGCGAAAACCCTCACTCCACTGGGCATAAACCAGCGTATCTTCGTTCGGCGTCCAGGATAAATTGGCCTTGTAACTCTGGTCCTTGTAGTTATAGGCCGCATCAGTCGTCAGGATGGGTGAAAGTGTTGCATACCAAAAACCGTTAGCAATGACTTGGTATGTCTGATCATAGTCGTAGTGGCGTAGTCCTAGTGTTGCGCTAATCTGATCGGTGATGTCATAAGTCAATTCGCCAAAAAAGGCCTTTTGTTTGATGGACTTGGGTTGTGTGTCCTGATGCCATACCGTCCACGCAAATCCGGCTGGTGCGTCGGACGGTATTGCCTGGGTAAAACCAAGGAAAGCTTGCAAATCCGTTGCGTAATCTGCCGCCTTTTCGGTACTGCCGGAAAAGCCTTCCGCGTAAACGTCTCTTGAATCCTTGTCTTCATAATAAATGCCCGCCAATATTTGTAGTGGACCATCAAAATTCGAGGTAAAACGCAGTTCCTCTACAAAGTTATCAAGATACTTTAGAGCCACTGAGCGATAGGGGCCAGGCGTAAAACTTAAGTGTGTCCAACCTTCGTTTCGTGAACCCTCATATTTAACCCAGGATGTTGAGCTGTGTATGCTTCCCCAACCCAGGTCATAGTCCACAAGGACATTAGTCAGGCGAGGCTCTGCCTGCAGCCCCTCAGGACCCATTGAGTCACCTTCGGAGGTCTGAGGTGCCGCGCTTCCAGGTAAAAGACCAATTTGTTGGTAAGTGCCTGGAAGATCCAGGTTGACTTCAGAGATTCCTTGCTGCTTTGTATCCTGTCTGGCATAGGTCACTGTAATTGCCAATTGATCGGTCGCCTGCCACAGGGCGGACAGCCGGAAACCAGTGGTTTCATCATTGCCAATGTCATCGATATCCCTGGCCACACCACCGTAGGCTTGTGCTTTATCGAGAACAGCATTGCTTCCCTGATAGCTCCCCGCGATGTTTTCAATATAACCACTATTGTCCACACGGTAGGCCACAGCTCTGACAGCCAGCTTGTCCTCTATCAATGGCAGATTGAATACACCCTCAAGCGTCGTGTTGTTGCCCCCCAACTCGCCCGTGTGTGAATATCCCGCTGAAATCGAGCCCGATATCTGCGTGAGATCGGGTTCCGCGGGAATAATACGTACGGTACCACCCATGGAGCCAGAGCCATAGAGTGTTCCCTGGGGGCCTCTGAGAACTTCAACTCGCTCTATATCCACCATCCTGAAATCAGCATGGCCCGAGCCGTAGAGCCCGATGCCCGTGACCGGGGTTTCACCAAAATAGGCGCCGACCGCTTCGTTCTCGAATGCGGGGTCGACGGCAATGCCTCGCATAACGATAGAGTTTTGTCCGGCGCCTCTTTCCTGTATGGTTACGCCCGGCAGGGTGCTGAGATAATCCCCCATTTGCACAAGCCCGCGTTTGTCAATGGTGTCGCCGCCCAACGCGCTGATGGACATGGCGGTGTCCTGCAAAGATGTCTCTCTTTTTGTTGCTGTAATAACCATTTCTTCTATTTCAGAAGTTGGTCTTTTTTCTACTTCACGACTGGCTTGTTCTTGCTGCTTCAGCAACAAAACACCAGATCCATTGCCTTCAAACACCAGGCCCGAACCTTTGAGCATTTGTTGCAGAGCTTCCTCGGCGGTGTAATTGCCATTAATCGGATTAACCGTCAGACCGGCGACCAATTTGGTAGGAAACAGCACTTGTCTGTCCGCAACCAGGCCAAATTCTTTCAAGGCAGCATCCAGACTTTGTTCAGAAATAGAAAAATGAAAGGTGGTTTTTTCTTGTGCTGCTATCGGCATAGCCAGCAGTGATGACAACAGTAACATTCCCCCTACAGGAACTTTCCTGAACTGGAACTTTTTTCTGTTTACTAATTTACAGGTTTTCATTGCACTCTTCCTGTGTTTTCACTGATTGGTAGTGGTTTGCCATTTTTGGCTTTCCTTTCAACGAGTGAACAAAGTTTTCCCTCACCCCCTATTTGACATATTTTTACACAATTATTTTGAGCGATGTAATTCAATCAAATCGTAACGCACACGATCGGCTTTTATGGGAAAGTAATACTCCACGGCTTGTACAAATGCCATTGTGTCACCTGCATCAAATATTCCACTTACCGCGTATTCGCTATCCTGTTGTCCACTTTTCAACAACACTTCGCTGCCTGGCGCTCCGTCGGGAATAACTATTTTGATATGCGAATGACGGTTCATACGGATAATGGCCAACGCGAGATCATCGCCATCAAAAATCAACTTACCCTGACGCCAGGCAGTAATCTTGTTCAGGTCAACTTTTTCCTGCACGTTGACCATACCATTATGCCAGGCAATCAATTGCTGTCCTGGTTCCAGATTATAAACTTTGGACGAATTATCTTGTGGGTTTGACCTCGCTGTATCGCTGTTCCTGTCTGCAGCATTACTGACAGCCACCCTCCCTTCGGTCAGGGTCACCAGCATTCGATCATCCATTAACTCGACATTAAAAGCCGTACCCAGGGCGGCTATTGTTTTGCCGCCAGCCTGAACATCAAAAGGCCTCGTTGCATCCACGGCAACATCAAAATAGGCTTGTCCCTCAAGCAATTTAACCCTTCTTTGTTGCGGTGAATAATCAACGGCAATACGGCTCTGTGCATCCAGCGATACGCGGCTGTTATCGGCCAGACTGATTACACGTGTCTCTCCTGTACCAGAGGCGTACTGTTTAATTGCAACGTGCGCATCCTGCCAGAGTGTAGCGGACCACCGATTTGTCGCAACCAGATAAACAAGCGGCAATGCCAACACAACCACAGCCGCTGTAGCCAGCCATAGCCAACGCCGCCGGGACCTGGCGCGGAACGACGCATCAGCCAATGCCGCGCGGCGCGCCCGTTCAATACCGGGGTCATTGGCCAATTGGTCCATAGCACCCCAGGCACGCTGAATCTTTGCATAGGCCTCACTATGTTTTGGGTCTGCCTGCAACCACTGCTCAAGCTCGCTATCGGCACTTGCGCCACTACCTTGAACCGAGCGCTGCTGCAAAAACCTGACGGCCGTATTTTCCAGCAAGCGTTCTTGCATCTCAGGCTCAACAGCTCTGTTTTCGCTATCTGATTTCATGCCCGCCTGCACCTTTGTTAGTAGTCACAACATTGGTCGTAACAACCCTGCTCATCACAACGTTAGTCCTCCATGTGGCTGGCCAGTCGCGCCAGCGCCTTGGCGATATGTTTTTCCACACCGCTTTTGGAAATACCATAAAGGTCGGCAATTTCCTGATAGGTTTTGTTCTCAAGCCGCAGCAGCAGAAACATATTGCGGGTTTTATCGGTGAGAGTGTCGAGCGCTGCTGCTGCGGATTGCAGAATCTCTCGCGATTCCAGCAGACGCTCGGGAGCCAGTTTGTCATCCTGCGGCTCCCACTCACTGGCGGCTTCATTTTTTACCCATACATTGCGGCTCTTGTGGCTGCGCCAACGGTCCCGCAGCAAATTGGCAGCCACGGTGAAAAGAAAGGCCTCCATTTTCTCAGAAGGAATATCCTGGGTGCGAGGCAGTATTTTCAGAAATACCTGCTGTGTCAGGTCTTCGGCTTCGGCGCGATCGGCCACACTGCGCAGAAAATAGCTCAACAACGGCGTGTGATAACCCATGACCAGCTCGTGCAGCCGCTGCTCACGGTCTGCACCTGGTGGGCCATCGTTTCCTGTGCCACTATTCAGTGTCGCCATCTCCCGCGCCATGCCAGCCTCTCCCAACAGTGTTTATAGCGCTATCCCCTACCTCCTGTCACTCTTCCAACGAGTGAGTGCAGCAAAACCACACCCCCGGACGGGGGTATTTTCTTAAATGGTTTGTCAGGGGCAGTTTGTGGCGCAGGTTCAGCAAAGCGAAATCCGGGAATACCGCCCTATACAGTCCCGGCACATTCCTGCGAACGGCGCGCCCCCGGAATGTACATACAATAAATCAGGGTGTTTACCGAAAATTAAGGCGCAGGGTCACCCGGAGCCACAACATAGGCAACAACAACTTGAGCAACAATCTGGACCAACCAACAACAACCAAAGCAACAACCAGGACAGCCATAAGAACAACAAGGACAGCCATAAACGGCTAAATCAATTGATGGCTGTCCTGGAAATTATTTTTCTAAAAAGCAATATATTTGATGCTTTCAAGTCATTACAGCCATCAAAAAACAAAAATGCAGCATATATATTGCTTTTCGATGGCTTTCGCACGAAAAGTGTGAAAAGCACTGGAAATTGCCCCTTGCCCCCGACTAATGTCGTGGCTTGGCCAAGTAGTATGTGTTGAGAAGCTTTGCGGAGTTATTTTGGGAATGGCCGCTTGAGGAAAGGCAGTATTTGAACCGGTTATGCCTTTTGGACATAACCGGTGTGGAGAGTGGTTATTTTCAGAATCTATACGAAATATTCATACCAACAGTACGTGGGCGCAGGCGATAGGCGGTGGTTGTCGGAAATGAGTTCACCCAGGTAATGTCATCCTCGTTGGTCAGGTTTTTTACAAACAGATCAAGGTCCAGATTACCCAGGTTAATACCTCCCTTTAAGTGGAGCTGACCAAAGCCTCCAGAAGAGGGAACCGTATTGTCCTGATCAATAAACGTCTCAAACTCGCTTAAATAAGCGTAGTCGACGCGCGCAAAGGCATCATAGCCTGCAAAACTGAAAGCGTATTCCAGACCAGCACTGAGATTGAAGTCAGCCGAGCCGGGCAAGTCATCGCCCTTGCTTCCCAGTTCTGGCTGATCTTTCGCCAGCCTGGATTCGTTGTGTGAAGCGCTGAAATCAAGCAGTATGCTGTCTGTCAAATGCCAGCGGGCTTCCAGTTCAACCCCTTCCGACACCGATTCGCCGGCATTTACAGTAGTACCGTCGATTTGCGTACCCGCTGTGAAATTAAAAAGTCCCACATCTATCGGCAAACCCTCCCAGTTGATTCGGTAAAGCGCGGCATTAAGAATGAGTCGGTTGTCAGCAAAGGTTCCTTTGAAACCCAACTCGAAGTTCTCGAGGGTATCCGGGTCAGTCTGGTCGCGAATCGGTACCTTGGCGCCATCTGCCGCCACCG
>JBNKFQ010000158.1:0-1639 GCA_050289385.1 Porticoccaceae bacterium
ATGCACAGATGTGGCACTTGTGGTCGACCTTGTGGATGGCCGTACTATATCTGTTCCGCTGGTTTGGTTTCCGCGCTTGTCGGGAGCGTCGAAAGAACAATTGAAAACTGGGAGCTTCTAGGTGATGGCGAAGGAATCCACTGGCCAGATATTGATGAAGATCTAAGTGTGGCAGGTTTATTGGTTGGCACGCACTGATATTGACTATTTGAGAACCATACTAGACGCTATCGTTGCATAAATTTTAAAATGGATGCAAGACTTTGCGTGGAAGCGCGAGGCCCTTGCCTTTGCCAAGAAAGCCCTGCCCGGATTCGAATTGGTGACGGCTCCGGTATCGAATTTAAACCGTGCATCTGAATGATGATACATTATCCGTTAATTGTAATTAAATGTTACAGGAAAAAAAGTGAAGAGAAAGATCGCGTATCAATTTAAGATCGAACTGCTGGGAACCGAGCCGCTGATATGGCGACAAATCGAAGTCCCATCCACGTACAGTTTTTGGGATCTCCACGTCGCCATACAGGATGCGATGGGTTGGCTGGATTACCACCTCCACGGGTTTAGACTGCTGCCAGCCGGAAAGAAAAAGCCTGTGTTGATCGGCATTGCGAATGATGATTTTGAAGATAACACCCTTGCTGGATGGGAGGTGCCTTTAAAGCAATACTTTTGCGAACCGGGCGATGAGGCAGGCTACGAGTATGACTTTGGTGATGGGTGGGATCACAGAATCGTTTTGGAAGGCATGCACCTTCAGCAGGAGAAAACCAAATATCCTCGCTGTATGCAGGGTGAGTGCGCCTGCCCGCCGGAAGACTGTGGCGGAATTCCAGGTTATTACAATTTGCTTGAGATTCTCGGCGACCCGACCCATGAAGAGCATGAAGATATGAAGAATTGGTTAGGCAATCGTGCTAAAAACTACCTCCCCGATAATCCGGAATATTTTGATCCGAAAAAAGTAAGGTTCCGGGATCCAAAGAAAAGGCTAAAAGAGGTGTTCCAGCGCTAGGCGCTAGTTGTACCGCTCGGCGACGCAAAGGGCCAATCCAGGGTTGTTGGCAGTCGGCCATCGCGCCCGACTCCATTGTCCATGTGCTGGAATTTACCCATGCCGTGGCCCAGCCCTATGTCAGCACCAGCTACGGCACTGTGGTGCGGGTGGCGTCGGCCGAGCAACTGCGCTCGAGCCGTCGTGGCGTCACTGAAGACAGTAAGGGCTCCGGCTGAAGACTTAAAATATTCGGTACCGGTATACTTTTAGCGTGGGTATCTGCGGAAATACAAGTCTGAACCATATATTAAGCTGGGAGCCAACTTGTGGTCGACACACCTGAAAAATGTATCCCGCATAATCTCCGCATGAGTAAATACTGTCGGAAAGCGCCGGCCTTTGCCAGTTTTATTGAGCGGCAGTTTGCCTAGATCACGCCCCATGAACGTGGAAAAACGATCACCGAGACCGTTATCCGGAGCAGAGTTGGAAGATGACCGAAAAATTCAGTTAAATCAAAAGGTTGTCTGGTTGGATCAAAATAGGGATAGTAGGCTTGGCGACCGTTTTGTCGATAAGGGTTAGACGTATGAACGTAGAGGTAGCCTTGACCACGACTGGCTTTCAGCTTATTTTGGG
>JBNKFQ010000159.1:0-2294 GCA_050289385.1 Porticoccaceae bacterium
ATCCATAGGTATTTGCCAACTTTGAATATATCCGAAAACCGCAGAGAGCGCGGAGATCGCAGAGAAAATACAGTTCTGGACACTGGCGTTTTTTGAATTCCTCTCTGGTAGGGGCATGGCGTCGCCATGCCCCTACACCCGACTAAAATTTAATTTTCGCCAGACTCCAGTACTTAAGCAATCTTGTTGAGGTATTTTTCGGCGGTTTGTCACATGTCCAATGTTTTGCCTTTGGCCTGGGCGGCGGCGATGGCTTCGGGGGAGAGAGTTTGGGTAACGGCCGTAATCCGTTTACCGACCACATCAGTGATCCAGTGTGAATTGGCGATAAAAGGGTTTTGCTGGGCCACGGTATAGAGCGTAATGCCCTGTTCCGGGTCGCCCAGTACGGCCGTTAAATAAGCGGCCAGAGTCAACGACTGTGCCAACGTGCGTATCAAGTGCTGTTCGGTGGCCTCGCGGATTTCAGATACACCAAATTTTTGTGCCGCCGTTAAATCCCCTTCAATAACAGCGATGATCCCCAGACAAAAACGCCAATCATTCCAGTCACCAGACTGTATGTGGGTAAGCGCTTCAGCCATGTCCCCCCTGAGCATTGCCAACTGAGCAAATAATAAATGTAACCACCGACGCCCTTGAGCATGTGGCGCGATGGCTTGGGCAATACCTGCTATCTTTTGGCTGACGGCAATACTGTGATCATATTCACCCAAATGTAGCCAGCAGTGGGCTGTTATCAACTGTACAATTCCCTGGAAGGGGAGATTTCCCAATGAAAGATAAATCTGGTGAGCTTCCTGAGATGATTGCAGGGCAGCAGTAAAGCGCCCTTTTTCCATTTGGGTAAATCCATAAAGTAGTAAACCCATGGCCAATAATTGCGGCTGATTTATCTGGCGCAGTTGTCTGATGCTTTCCTGCAATTGTGCTTCTGCTTCGTCAAACTTTTGTTGGTGGCTGGCCAGATTAACGAGCAGCAGTTGGGCATCGAGCTGTATCAAGGTATTCCCTAACAATTGCCCTAGTTGCAAACTTTGCTCCGCTACCTGTTTTGCCTGGTCGTGGTCCCCTGCATTGCGTACAGCCCGCGCCAAACCAATGAGGCTGTGTGCTGACCAGACACGATCCCCCAGTTCTTCGAATAATACCTGGCTTTGGCGGAACTGTTCTGCTGCCTTCATAGGGTCACGCCGGAATAGATGATAACCTGTTTGGTACCATATTCTGGCTTGTTCAGCGCTTGTATCGCGTTGCTGGAAGAAAGGCGTTTCCAGCAGTGCCTGTGCCTGTTGCAGAAATGTCTGAGAAGGCGCTTGTTCAAGCATGCCATAAAGCTCGCTTAACCAAAGGGATGTCCAAAACAGGATAAAGGGAGCTGAGTCTGGTTGTTGCTCTAAAACAGTATGAATCTGTTGCAGGAGATGGATGCCCTCGTTGAGATGCCCATAGGTTTGATAGTATTCACTCAGTGTGGACAGGGCTTGTGCCAATTCGGCAAACTGTTCTTTTTGCAGGGCGTGGAGAACGGCCGTATGCAGGTTATCCATGTCGGCACTGATCTTACGCCCCACCGCCACTTGTTGCGCACCAATCATCAACCCGTCAAACTGTGCCGCCAGCCATTGGCAGTAGTAGTGGCTGTGCCGATCAAGCAGTGCCGCATTGACGTCCCCTTTTGCTGCTGCATATTGTCGCAAGAGGTCGTGCATGTGGTAACGGCCGTTTGCTACATCAAACGTCAAGAGAGATTTGTTGACCAGGGCGGCCAGGTCACGCGAGGAGGCATTGGTAATGGCCGTCATCGCTTCGCGCGTAAAGCCACTCTTAAAGATCGTCAGTTGTGTTAGCAATTGTTGCTCAGTTGGTGTGAGCCGCTGCCAGGAGGCGTCAAACACAGCCTGCATACTGCGGTGGCGCGAAGGTATGTCGCGCAAATCACTTTCCAAAAAGTCCAGATTGCGCTGGATTTCAGCGGCAATCTCTTCCAGCGTAAACATATCTGCCCAGGTTGCTGCCAGTTCCAGTGCCAAAGGCATCCCCTCGACCAGTTGACAAATATGGTTGAGGCTGGATAGATTTTCGGCTGTTACCGCAAAATCGGGGCGCAGGCGGCGGGCGGCTTGCAGAAATAAGGTGCGGGCATCATCGGTAACGGCCGTATCGTCGACCACCAACCCATGCAGCGGATACACCTGTTCACCTTGCAAGCGCAGTCGTTCTCGCGAAGTAACCAAAATCTGCAACTGCGGCGCAGCTTGCAGTAAGCGGCTCACCAAATCACTGCCATCCAG
>JBNKFQ010000160.1:0-12315 GCA_050289385.1 Porticoccaceae bacterium
CAAATTAAAACTCTGAAAAATAAAACCTATATTTTCTTTGCGAATAACGGACAACCGGGATTCACTATAGCTGGATATATTTTCACCACAGAAAAGGTAATTTCCGCCAGTGGGCGTATCCAACATTCCGATGATATTTAACAACGTAGATTTTCCACACCCGGAAGGCCCCATAATTGCCACAAATTCACTCGAGTCTATCTCTATATTGATATTATGCAAGGCCTGCGTTTCCACTTCATCTGTGGAGAATACCTTTGAAATATTTTGAAATTTAAGCATGACATTTACCTGATAAATTGAATAACTGTTCAATAACTTTTTTATGGGGTACTCATTGACAACCGGTCTTTGTCTTTGTAACTGGTGTAAGGCGATATAATTACTTTTTCACCAGACTCCAGACCATCCAGAACTTCAATAAAACGAGAATTCCGGCGCCCCAGTTTTACGGTTCGCTTTATTGCTTCTTGCCCATCTGACGTGACGACAAACACCCAATTACCTCCGGTGTCTTGATAAAACGCACCATTGGGAATCATTAAGGCTTCACTGGAAGCTCCCAGTGTTAATTTGGCCTGAATAGTCTGGCCGCGACGAATACCTTCCGGGTTTTCACCAATAAAGGTCATATCGGTTTTAAATTGCCCATTTTTTACTTGCGGATAGATTTTGGTGATTTTTAACTGATAGTCCTGCCCCCCTGACGCAAAACTGGCTTGCTGCCCAAGGTCGACCCGGCCGAGATAAAATTCATCGATATGAACGATGAGCTTGAAAGTATCAGGATCATCAATTTGTCCCAATCGACCACCCTGACTGATTGACTGACCAACCTCGACAGAAAAACCGGATAACTTTCCGGCCACAGGCGCGCGTACATTCAGGCTATCGAGGTTGTTCCGGGATATCGCCAGGTTTTTTTTCAATTGTTCGCCTGCATCCTGCAATGACACAAGCTGCTGCTCCTGCATACGCGCATCTGTTTTTTGACTCTCTTTGGTTACTTTGCGAAGTTCTGTGTAATAAGCCAGATCATCTTCAGATTCTTCCAGGGTGCTGCGAGCAATCGCGTCCAGACTCGCCAGTGAACGGTAGCGCTCAACGGTTCGACTCAGCTTTTTGATTTGATAGTTAATTTCCACCAGATTGCGCTTATGGGTTAGCCTGTTTTGTTCCAGTTGCAGCTCAATTGTTCGAATGTTGTTTAATTGTTCTGCCACCAAAGCTTCATTGCGCGTCACATCCAGTTGCAGTTTTGTGTTGGATAATTCAACAATTGCCTGCCCTTTTTCGAGGAGGGCGCCATCTTCTACCAGAACTTGTTCAATGCGACCGCCTTCGATCGCATCAAGGAAAACCGTCTTGAGCGGTGTCACGCGCCCTCGCACTGGTACAAAATCCTCAAAAGTACCCCGACTGACCATGGCAATGGTCAAACGATCACTTGTGACCGCCAGACTGCGTTCACCACCAACATCCCAGATCAGCCAACCCATAAAGCTCGACAAAACAACAAGAAAGACAATCCCCCCTTTTTTCCACCAGGATTTCGGCCTGGCCACCACCCTGTCCATACCCGCACCGGAAGCCGGCTCCGGCCCGCCAGCATTGCCATGAACGTCGGGGATTTTTTGTACGGTGTTTGCCATTGTCTCTACCTGCCGGGTAAGGGCTTATATCGCATTTACAGGTACAGACGCAGTGAACAGGGCATTTGGATGCATGAAGGGAAAATATACCCAAGGCGACCAGCTTCAAATGATAATAAATATCATTTTCCTGAATCTCTGTATAATTGGTGCCTTTTCATTTGGACTGAGATACACAAGTGGTTAGAATGGCGGGCTTTCCCATGGCGAAGTTCAAAACCTTCCCCCTAACAGAGAGTTAAAGATGTCCTCCGAACCACTACGTCAAAACAGTTTCAGCAAGGACGATTTGATCAGATGCGGCGAGGGACGCCTGTTTGCTCCGGAAGATGGCACATTGCCAAAAGACAATATGCTAATGCTTGACCGCATTACCAGCATCACAGCTGATGGCGGCAAACACGGCAAAGGCAAGATAGTTGCCGAAATGGATATCAATCCCGACCTTTGGTTTTTTGACTGCCACTTTGCCAATGACCCGGTTATGCCCGGCTGTCTGGGCCTTGATGCACTGTGGCAATTGACGGGATTTTTCCTGCTATGGAAAGGCAACAAGGGCAAAGGCCGCGCTTTGGGCTGTGGTGAAGTGAAATTTGCCGGCGAAGTTCTGCCCACTGCCAAAAAGATCACTTATGAAATTGACCTGAAACGCGTGATCGAACGCAAGCTGGTGATGGGTATCGCCGATGGACGTGTACTGGTGGATGGGCGCGAGATTTACACCGCAAAAAATCTGCGGGTAGGCTTGTTTACCTCCGACAACAGTTTTTGAGAATACACTCCGAAACTCAGGGTTTAACTTCCCTCTTTCTCGCCAGTGTCAAACCGTCCGCTACGGGCAGCAGACTGATGTCGACACGCGGGTCATTTTTGAGCTGGCTGTTAAAATCGCGAATTGCGACGGTATCAACATCCTGTTTGTCCGGTTCTATAACTGAACCGTTCCAAAGCACATTATCGACCAGAATTAGCCCTCCTGGTCGCAGCAGCTGCAGGCACAGTTCGTAATAGCTCTGGTAATTTTCCTTGTCGGCGTCAATAAAGGCCAAATCGAATTGTCCAGCTTCGCCCTGATCCAGAAGGGTTTGCAAAGTGTCCTGTGCCGGCGCCAAACGCAAGTCTATCTTGTCTGCCACCCCTGCTTGCTGCCAGTAGCGACGCGCAATACCGGTGTACTCTTCACTGATATCGCAGCCAATTAACTGGCCATCATCCGGCAAGGCCAACGCAACCGCGAGCGAGCTGTAACCGGTAAATACGCCGACTTCAATTACCCGGCGCGCAGCGATCAATTTAGTCAACAACGCCATAAATTGACCCTGTTCCGGCGCTATTTGCATTTGTGCCGCTGGCAGTCTGGCTGTTTCCTCACGTAATTGGCCCAACACTTGCGGCTCACGCAATGACGAATCCAGTACATACTGATAGAGCTGGTCTGTCAGGTTAAGCGTCCGATTTGACATACAGGGATTCCTTTTTAGCTTTCAACTTGATCTGCGGATGTTGACGGAAGATCGGCCTCTGTAATTTCAATGGTAGCGCCTCCACCGAGCAACAAGCCAATCCAGCGCGTATCGGCATTATTTTCCAGAGCAATTTTCACCATAATAGTAAGTGGAATGGAAAGCAGCATACCTACCGGCCCCAATACCCAGCCCCAAAACACCAATGACAGGAACACCACCAATGGCGAAAGGTTTAGCCCCCTGCCCATCAGGCGCGGCTCTATGCCATTGCCGACAATGGTATTGACCGCCAGGTAGCCAAGCGCGGCCCACAAGGCGGTTAATGGCCCCACTTGCACCAATGCCAGCAACACAGCCGGGACCGCAGCCAGTATGGAGCCAACCGTGGGTACAAAATTGAACAGAAACGCCAGCAGGCCCCACATGATAGCGTAGTCGACACCCAGAACCAGTAACAACACATAAACCACAAAGCCAGTAAATAAACTGACCAGCGTTTTTAATCCCATATAGCTGTTAACAGCGTGACTAAAGCGTTCCAGCGCTTCCAGCGCCGACGTATTACCACCGCGAGCCTGAACCAGCTTGGCACCAAACCCTGCTTCTTCTGCCAAAATAAATATTACAGTCAACAAAATCATAAAGGCATTGGCCATGGTATTGCCGAACCCTGCCAACAGGTTACCAGCCAGTTTCATCGCAACGGCGGGATTGACCATCTGGCGAATTTGCTCACCCTCCAGTTCCAGACCAAACCCGGATAACCAGTTGACCAGACCACCGATCATAACCTGAAGACGCGATTCGTAATGAGGCAGGTTGTCGCTAAATCCTGTAACAGAGCCACCGACAACAGCCCCCACCAGAATGCCGGCAGAGATGACCATCATAACAATCAGAGTAACGGCAATACCTGAGGGTACTTTCCGCGCTTTTAACCAGCTCAGTAGCGGTGAACAAAGCATGGCAATAAATACTGACAGTAAAAAAGGCACCAACAGCGATGCCGCTTGCTTCATGCCAGCCACAATAATTATAAAAGCCGCAGCAGAGAACAAAAAACGGGTCATAGAAGAAACATTGCTGCTCATTTATATATTCCTTTATTTAAAAAGTCCGAAGTCGGACGTCTGACGCTAAAATGCTTAACCCTGACTATCCGGTTTCAGCTGTTATCTTTTGTCAATTTATCCAGAATTTCCTGCAATTCAGTAATGCCTTGTCGCGTAAACAGGTGAACGCCATCGCCTCCCAGCAATTCTCTATCCGCAACTTCCTTGCAACGTTCGCGAACTGCATCGAGTTCAGGATCGTGGCGAATCGGCACCCCAACAAACACGTCCCAGTCCTGCTCCGTTGCTTGTCCTGCAACAACCAGCTCCAACAGGCGAACTACATTTTCGCGTTCCACCCGGTACACGGGCGAGCCTATGCGCATAAATACCCAAAGGGCAAGAGCCACCAACAAAAGAGTGAATAACAGGGTAATGAAAAAATTCATCGCCTTGTACCACATCTGCCGCGCAAGCGACGTCGATTACGCCAACTTTGCAAAATTTTCCGCTCCCGGTCCCAGTGGCTGCCCATAGCTGAACTCCACATAGTTACCATTAGGATCACGCAGGCCACAATAATAACCGACCGGAAATGCTTCGTCGCGTGGTGGCCATACAAGGCACTTTTGTTGACGAGCCCGTTGCGCAACGGCATCCACTTCTGCCCGGCTACTCACGGCAAAACCAAAATGCCGGTAATCATCATCTGGCAGTTGGACATCGCGACCACCGCTCATCATAACAAAGATAAAATCGGTTTCCCGACCAGCCTCTGCCATCCAGACAATGCGGTTTTCCCCTTCACCACGCGCATGCACGACCTCCATCTGGCAGAAATCACGGTAAAACTTCATGCAGGCATCCAGATCAACCACGTGTAGAGCAAGGTGTGTAATTCTCGGTGTTCGACAGGTCATTGAAATTTCCCCTGCTTTTTGAAGATTATAGAAAAGAGTAAATCTTGTCGCACGTCGCACGTCGCACGTCGCACGTCGGTAGTCGCACGCTTTTGGGGCAGTTGCGAAAAATACTTCGCACGGATCAAATGTGGCCCTGCTTTTAGTGTGCGGCGTGCGACCTCCCTGACACACCACTCAAAACAGCTCCGGCCGACGAGGTTCATATTGCCCGAAATACTGCTTGATCTCTGCAGTCTGCCGTTCCACATCCTCCCCGGGCTCTATCACATCACCCAGAACAACGCACTTGCTGCCAAAATCCAGACCCACCAACAACACATTGCACTGCGCTGCCCGGGCAATACGAAGAAATCCGGTTTTCCAGCGCTCGACCTTGCTGCGGGTGCCTTCCGGCATTATGCCAATAATCATGCGGTCGGCATTGCGCATTCGATTGGCGATCTGTTCAACCACGCCCTCGGGATTACTGCGGTCAAGAGGCACCCCACCCAGCGACTTGAGAAGCCTGCGAAATGGCGCCTTGAATATGGTGTGCTTGGCAATCCAGTGAATATGAAGATCTAGAGTCAACAACACTGATAGACCAACAATAAAATCCATATTGGAAGTATGGGGGGCAACAGCAACAATGAGTTTTCGTTGATCAGGAAGCTGGCCTTCAACTGTCCACCCAATCAGTTTCAGCATCGTTCGCCCACACCACTGCCAAACGCCGTTTCGGTATGCACGATGATAAGACGGGATGTCGTTTCTGTTCACAGTGTTAATCCGTTGATGCCCTGGAATTTATTGTGACAGCATAGCCGTCGGATGTCAGACGTCGAGCAACGAACTATCAATGTTCCCTTGTCGCCCTGAATTCCACCTCTGGATATCTCTCTTCAGTCAAGCTCAAGTTGACACGGGTCGGCGCCAGATAGGTCAGGTGACCACCACCGTCAATCGCCAGATTGTCTCTGCATTTACGCCGAAATTCCTCCAGTTTTTTGGCGTCACTGCAATCAGCCCAGCGCGCCGTGTTAACGTTCACCGGTTCATAAATTGCCTCAACCTTGTACTCATCTTTGAGACGATAAGCCACTACCTCAAACTGCAAGACGCCGACTGCACCGACAATGATGTCATTACTGTTTATCGGGAAAAAAACCTGGGTAGAGCCCTCTTCCGACAGCTGCTGCAAGCCCTTCTGCAATTGCTTGGTCTTCAACGGATCCTTCAGGCGAATACGTCTGAACAGCTCGGGAGCGAAATGGGGAATACCGGTAAACTTGAGGCTTTCCCCCTCGGTAAAGGTGTCTCCGATCTGTATGGTGCCGTGATTGTGCAGGCCGATAATATCACCGGAAAGAGCTTCCTCAACATGACTGCGATCACCCGCCATAAAAGTGACGGCATCGGCAATTTTCACGTCCTTGCCCAATCGTACATGCTTCATCTTCATGCCTTTGTGGTAAGTGCCAGAGCAAATACGCATAAAGGCAATTCGATCCCGATGCTTTGGGTCCATATTGGCCTGAATCTTAAAAACAAAGCCACTGAATGCCTCCTCACCAGGTTCAACAATACGACTGTGAGTAGCCCGCGCCTGGGGCACAGGCGCCCATTCGACAAAGCCGTCAAGCATTTCCCGCACACCAAAATTACCCAGCGCGGTACCGAAAAATACTGGCGTTAATTTGCCCGTCAGGTATTCGTCCAGATCAAATTGGTGAGTGGCACCGCGTACAAGTTCAATTTCGTCACGAACATCGGCGGCAAAGGCGCCCATCAGCTCGTCAAATTCCGGGCTGTCCAGACCCTTGATCTGAATATCGTCCGGAATGGTATGGCCTTTACCCTGCTGATAGAGATGAACAGTGTCGGTATAGAGGTTGTATACGCCCTTGAAGTCCCTACCCATACCCAGTGGCCAGTTGATGGGAGCCGCCTTGATTTTGAGTACGGACTCAATTTCGTCCATCACATCTATCGGGTCACGAATATCGCGGTCCATTTTGTTAATAAAAGAAAGTATGGGTGTGTCTCGCAAGCGACAGACTTCCATCAGTTTGATGGTGCGATCCTCCACGCCCTTGGCGCCATCAATAACCATCAACACAGAATCCACTGCGGTCAGAGTACGGTAGGTGTCTTCCGAAAAATCTTCGTGGCCGGGCGTATCCAGCAGGTTGACCGTGCGTCCTTTGTAGGGAAACTGCATAACAGAGGATGTCACCGAAATACCCCGCTCCTGCTCCATGGTCATCCAGTCGGAGGTGGCGTGGCGGTCGGATTTTTTACCCTTGACGGTACCCGCCACCTGAATCAGTTGGCCCAGCAACAGCAGTTTTTCCGTGATGGTGGTTTTACCTGCGTCGGGGTGCGAGATGATAGCAAAAGTGCGTCTCTTATTGATTTCATTGATAAAATTGCTATCTACTGCCACGTCAGAGTCCTTATTTGTACCTAAATTTGTACCCATTGTTGATTTTGCTTCTTTACTGCTTTTTGAGCCGCCGCTTGAAGCGGACGACATTTTACTTGAATCACCGTCTTGCGCTCCTACAAATTCGAGCAAGGCGGCAAAATCATGTCCATCAGCACTTCTAAGTGCCGCGATATACTGATCCCGACGGGCATTCATTTTTTCTAATGCGTATCCGCCCGACCAATCAATTTCTTCCTCATCCATCAGCTTGGTTAAAACCGCATCTGCCATAATGCGGGAATGCCGACCATTTCCGTTTGGGAAAGGGTGGATATATACCAACTTATAATGAAACCGCGCCGCCAACTCTTTAGGCGGATACGTACCGTTCTCTATCCAATACTCAGCGTCACCGAATAATTGACGAAGCTGTATAGCAATCTGAACAGGATCAATCCCGATATTCTTTTCTGTCTTCCTAAAAGTCCCCGCCCATTTCCAAACCTTCCCGAAAAGTCTTTTGTGCAAGTCGCAAACAAAGTCCTCTGAGAGAACATCGGGGGTCTTTTGTTTCTTGAGCCACTGCATCCCCTCATCAATATTGGCTTGCTCAAGCTGATCCAGTTCTCCTCTGGTCGTCACATGCTTGAACAGTAAACCCGCCATCTCATCAGGATCGAGAGGCGTTGAGCCATCCGGTTCACCGACAATTTGCGGCGGGTTTTCCTCGCTCATGTTTCACTCCAGAAGTCCGAGGGCATTTTGCTCATGATTTCGGAGGCGATACGCTCAATCTCCGAATTGAGCGTTTCCTTGTCCAAAGACTGGGCTTCTAGCGCCATGTGCGTAGAAGCGGCTTTAACACGGGCTTTCGCCTGTTTAATCGCTTGCTCCCTAATCAAGCTATCAATATCCTTTTCAGGCACGACGGCATAAACAAAACGGCAATTCATGGCTTCTGCCATCGTTTGCATAGTGCGAAGCGTAACGCTCCCCGACACTTCGCCGGATTCCGCCTGAGAAACCCGTCCTTTGGTCACGCCTAAGCGTTTTGCCAATTGTGCGCCAGACATCCCAAGCGCCTTACGAACAGTTCTTAGCCATCCCTCGGATACAGGCATAGAGTAACCGCCAAACTGTTTTACAGCTTGGTTCACCTTATCTCTATATTGCTTTAATACAATTGCCTCAAAGCTCATGGGGTTTACCTATATGTATCCTTTCAACTACAAGTTGTTTAGTTAAAAATATACCAAATATCCAATAATGTCCACAAATAACTAAACCATAGAGCTATAATAGTTTAGCTATTACTAAACCATTACAGAGCAGGAGTTTAGCCATAACTAAACCTCTTCCTTGAAGCCAAGGGAGCCTAATGGCTCCAAAAGATATGGACTTCTCTATAGCCCATTTCGATGGTGAATATATCGCCGGAAAGCTCCAAATCCCGTCCCATACGCTCATAGTCGATATACAATTTCTAAGTGCTTGGGTATATCGCCTGTGTCTTCGGTCAACTCTTGGGCATAATCGGCTACGCTTGAATGACAGCCACAATAGCATTCTTCCATCACCTTTCTTGCCTCCTCCACGTTGTAATCTTTGAAATCTTTGGGCACAGGCAAACAGTTTTCGAAGTCTTCATCATCGGCCGGGTAGGTGGACGATTCATCGCTCACCAACACACCCTGACGCACCAACGCGCTGACTAATGCGTTGCAGCAATGGCATGAGCTCGCTTTGGCTGGGCGCCTTTATCCGCTGAAATTTCAGGTACCCCGACCGGAGATCCTGGATGTAGACGCCATCGAGAAATAAGATGTGGTAATGCAGATTTAAATTGAGGGCTGAACCGAAGCGCTGGATCAAGGTGACCGCACCGGTATGCGCTTCACCTACACGGTAACCTGCCCGCCGAATCAGGAAGCTGGAAATGGCCCGCACCACCACCTGCAGTACTTTGCTCATCGGCGCTTTTTGCACCACACAATTAACCTGCAGCGCTCCGCTATTCTCATCATCCATCGCGATCTGACTGCACTTGCTCTGCAACAGACTCACCCTATACCTCTTTGCCTGCAGGAACAAACAACACCTGCAAAGATTGAGCTATTACCCGGATTCACTTTTATGCATTGCAGTTAATTCACGGTGTCAATGCAGGCGCCAATGCAAAGGATTCCCGGTCTCCGTTACAGGTAACGAATTATCGGGGCTTTGTCTTACCCATTGTGGATAAATCAGTGATCTGACGTAAAAGGTATTGAGCGATCTCCCTGGTACTCCTTGCTAATCCGTCGACTAGTCACAATCAACGTGGTTCGCAACAGATTTGCTACAAACAGGCCCTAACCTAAAACGTAAATTCCCTGAGAAAAGCCGCTGCCAGTGCTTCATACCAGCGGCCTGCCAGGCTGATGGCAGGCGCTTTGATTTCCAGGCTGCCCCGCTGTGCAAGAAAAATAGCAAAGCTGTTATGAAGAGGGTTGTCCAGCACATGACCAGTGATTCGATAAAGCGCATCCGTAGGTTGCAGCAAGCCGCTATCGGTGACACGGGTATTAATGGGCCCTCCATTAACGCTTGCCAACTGCGGCATATCCAGGGCACCAATACCCAACTGATCGATACTGTCTATCTTGATTGTGATAATTTTTGCAGTAACGTGTTCGGGGATAAACCGCGCGGTGGCGGGTTTGTCCAGTCGGGCGATATCGGTTTGGGAAACGTAGCCGACAATGCGTGGCGAACTGGTGCGGTCAACAATTCGGGCGAGGAGTGATTTAGCCGGGACCCAGACACCAGGGCGGGTGGTGTCGCCCAGGTCGCGCACGTTGCCGGCAATGGGTGCTCGCACAATCAGGTTGGCTTCCCTTGCAGCGAGCTTGCTCATTTCCGCTCGCAAACGTAACACTTCCTGCTCCTGCCGAGTGACGTCGGCCAGCGCCCCGGCACCGCTGCGAGACTGGGCCAGCAAGATTTCGGCAGCCTGTATCT
The DNA here is from genome assembly GCA_050289385.1 of Porticoccaceae bacterium. Taxonomy (GTDB): domain Bacteria; phylum Pseudomonadota; class Gammaproteobacteria; order Pseudomonadales; family Porticoccaceae; genus JBNKFQ01. Next base: position 10,501 of record JBNKFQ010000160.1, read on the forward strand.
GCAAGCTGAGGAGACGACGCTCGGAAGCCAGTTGCGGGGATGTCATACGCAACAGCTCCGCACCCGCTTCGACGAATTGACCGTCCTCAACCAGTAAAGACTCTATTCTGCCCGCGTTAACGTTCATTACCGGTGTTTGCCTGGCAGCCTGCAATAAAGCAGGGGCGTTGATTTTGTGATGCCAGGGAATCAATAACAGAACAAGACCAATCAGCAACAAAAGAGCTATTACATACGCGCGGGGAGTGATCCGCGCCCGCTTGCGTTCGTGCCACCACACCTTAAACTCGGCAAACACTGGCAGTAAAATAAACCAGATAATTTCCACTGCAAACAGCACAATTCCCAGTGCCTTGAAAAACAGGTGGTAAACGACCAGGGCGATGCCGAGAAACAGAAAAAACCGGTAAACCCAAACCAGATAAGCAAACACCACCAGTTGGTTGCGTCGCGATGCTGGCAGCGGCTCAGGCGGCTGCGCCTTCAACCCGAACAACACTTCACGCAGATGCCAACGCGCGAAATTAAACGCTCGCTGTTGCAAATTGGGCACCCGCAAGTAATCCGCCAACAGGTAGTAACCATCAAAGCGCATGAACGGGCTGAGATTGATCAGCAGCGTGCTCAACCAGGTGGTGGTAGCGAGCAAAAAAGCCATGCTTTGCAGGGCTCCTGCCGGAACAACGTGCCACATGAATGTGGCGATCATAGCCAGCGCCAGTTCAACGCGAATTCCCGCGGCGCCAATTCTCAATCTCTGTTCCCGGCTGGTTACGCGCCAGGCATCCGACGTGTCTGTGTACAGCACGGGATAGAGCACCAGAAACGCAATGCCGATCGTCGGCACCCGGCAACCATAGCGTGTGGCCGTGTATGCATGCCCCAGTTCGTGAAGAATTTTGGCCGATGTCAGGGTAAGCGCCATCCAGGCCAGTCCCTGCCAGTTGGTAAATTGCATAAAGGTGGTCGCAAAGCGATCCCACTGGCGCAAGGTCATTAATATGCCAATAACACCGACCGCCACAATCAACTGCTGCGTGCGCCGGGATGCCAGCAAGTTTGCAAACCACAGGGTTTTCTGCAAAAACCGGTCTGGGCGCCACAGCGGGATGCGGATAAATAAATAGTTATGCACCAGCCATTTCCACAGGGGCGGTTTACCGGCTCGTTCGATGCGCGCAAACTCCTGAGCAGCGTCTTGCCCGGTGCGCTCAATCAAGCTGTTGGCGTGTAAAAACCGGATAAATTCCCGCACCTGGTCGGTGGAGATATTGAGTATGGTTTCTGTTTGCATGCGTTGAATCAACGCCTCGACGCTGCCGACAAACCAGCGATTGAGCATTTCAAACGCGGCGTAGCCTATGCGGTAATAACGATTGCGTACCGGGTCGTGGATGGTCCAGTTGGGGCTGCCGTATTCGTCGTGTTCCGCTGGCAACAGCGTCAGGTCCTCTCGCAAGCCGGGAAGAGCTTCCATGTTATAGCCCCGTCAGTTGACGTAACGCCGCCAGTGGACGACGGAACAGAAACAGTGCCAAAGGTACACGCTCGCCCTCAATTTTAGCGGAACCTTTCAAGCCAATGCGGGGTAGTTCGGTCTCATCTGCAAACTCCGCTACGGCGCGATAGGCGAGCACACCATCGGGTGTGGAGACGGGCTGATAGGCAGCCAGTACCAGTTGTGCATCGATAGCGTTGAGGGGCTGCACATCCAAAAACAGGGTGACCTCGGTACCGGGCTGCATCTGGATGGCATCTGCCACGGGAATATAAATCGCCAGCTCGGCAGCCGCCGGTGCAGCAATCGCCATGACC
>JBNKFQ010000161.1:0-28147 GCA_050289385.1 Porticoccaceae bacterium
GGCTTCCTGCAGGGTATCTTCCGCAAGTTCGATGTTTTCGATACCTAATATTCGAGTAAGCACGGCTAGAAGACGTGGCGCATCGCTTTTATAGATAAATTCGAGTGTTTGTCGTGCTGAAGGCTTAGACGTGTTCACTGCGCGTTTGCTTGCTGCCAATAAAATTGTTGTTGTGATCTTAACGCATCTCGTGAAGTAGCACATGCATCTGTTGCTTAACGGGTTGCTTTATATAGGAGTTTGTTTTTATGCTTGGCGGCATGTGGTCTTAAGAGTATAGGAGGAATAAAGACCCTTTTTTCGCCTGTAAAGCATTGATTTGACGTTAATCCAGGTCGTGAGTCCATCGAAATCCAGTGGTTGAAGCGGCTTTTGGGGGCTTTTAGAGGCCATTTTCCTTTTTCCACAGCCAAAATTGCCCGCTTTGAACAGTGTCGGGACGGTTTGTCCAACTCGAAGACAAACGGAACGCTGCCGGGGCGCCAGCAGGGTGAAAAAAGCAAAGTTTCAGCCAAACAACTCCCGCTGCGGCGGCGCACGGCTTTCCGGCGGCAGCGCCCTGGTAAACGGGGCGGTCTTCTCCTTTTTCACCAAATGCGCCAGAATGGCCTTGATCACCAGCGGGTCTTCTATACAGGCAATGACTTTGAGTTGACCTCCGCAGTGCTGGCAGGTGGTAAAGTCGATCTTGAACACCCGCCTTCCCTCGCCCGCGACATCTTAAGACATGCATTTGGGCATTTCGGGTATCACTACAGTCATCGAAGCATCCAGGGAATACAATGGATTTTTGAACTTGTGCTCATAACCTCTTTTAGTATTTGAGCGAAGATCGTATTACAATGTGCCAGGGCCTGATTCTCCCTTTTGATTCAACAAGTTATAGGCAAACTCCTTGTGTCAAGTTGGCCAGAAATCAGGCCGCTTTGTTTCCTGTTAACGGGACAGCAGTGATGTAACTCATCAAAAAGAGCGCGATATCAAATGAATCAAATAGTTATTTCAGACCGCTTTGATAGCGGTAATATTAATGTAGTTGATGCCAGCGACCCATTGAATATACAGGTAGAAATCAGGCCGGATAATGCATCTGATTTTTTTCAGTGGTTTCACTTTCGACTTGAAGGTGATATTGGTCAGAAATGCCGAATCCATATTACCAATGCAGGCAAGGCTTCATATCTTGGCTGTTGGGCTGATTACCAGGTGTGTACTTCGTGGGATCGTGAAGACTGGTTCCGCACCGCGACCAGTTACGATAATGGCGTTCTTACCTTTGAAATTGAGCTGCAACAAAACGCAGTTTACTTTGCATTCTTTGCCCCCTATAGCCACGAACGACACCTTAACTTGCTGGCGTGGGCGCAGCAAGATGAACGTGTAACCGCATCTACTCTTGGCCAGACTCTGGACGGTCACGCCATGAGCCTGCTGCGAATTTGTGATTGTGAGATACCGAAGCGCAAGGTCTGGATGATTGCTCGCCAGCACCCGGGAGAATCCATGGCCGAATGGTTTGTAGAGGGTTTTTTGCAGGCACTTCTGGATCAGGATAATCCTCTGGCTCGTCAATTGTTGCAAACCACAGAATTTTTTGTGGTGCCAAATATGAACCCGGACGGTGCTATAAGAGGGAACCTGCGCACCAATGCCGCAGGCGCTAACCTCAATCGCGAGTGGCAGTCGCCATCAATGGAAAGGAGCCCTGAAGTATTTCTGGTACGGGAAAAAATGTTGGCCGAAGGTGGCGATATTTTTCTGGACATTCATGGTGACGAGGAACTGCCATATAACTTTGTTGCCGGTTGCGAAGGCAACCCCGGATACAATGAGTACCATGCCAAACTGGAGGAGACATTCAAACAAGCCTATATGCAAGTTTCGCCCGACTTTCAGGATGAAAATACCTACGCCAAATCAGCGCCAGGCGAAGGTAATATGACGGTGGCAGCCAACTGGATGGGTGAGCAGTTTAAAACATTGTCGTTTACTATCGAAATGCCTTTTAAAGACAATGCCGATTTGCCGAACCCTGTTACCGGCTGGTCGCCGGAACGGAGCGCTCAATTAGGTCAGGATGTACTGTTTCCGATTCGAGTAACACTGGACAGCATTGAAAAATAAGTAGCAAGTGATTCTGCCCCCCCCAATGAACTAGTTCATTGGGGTGGTGTTTTGAGATTTTATTTTCGAGGCGTCGCCGCGAATTAATCTCAGCAGCCACATCGTTGCAAGAGTAATGGCAGACCCCAACCCGGCCAGCATAATGTCCCAGTGAGCGTCCCATATGTCGCCCTGGGTTCCGAGGAATAACATACCCAAATCACCACCAAACAGGATTGCGGCAGCCCATTCGATCAATTCATACAGGGCGGAACTGGCAATAATAAATTCCAGAGTCAAGAGGCAACTGGCCCGGGACGACGTTTTGAGTTTTGCTATAAGCCATTCCCGGTAAGGTGGTGCAAGGAAAAAGCCATAAGTGAAATGAATCAGCCGGTCGTAGTGATTGCGTTCGAAGCCAAAGAGCTCATTTATGCTGAAGCCAAACCAACGCTGACTCCATTGGTCATAAGGTACTTCGGCATAAGTGTAATGGGACCCCAGTACATGGCAGGCCATAAATAAGAAAATCAATATGTAACTGGTGTTGGAAAAACGAAATTTGCGATAAGTAAAAACAAACAGCGGTACAAATATTGCCGGTAACAAATTTTCCAGAAACCAGTCATTGCGATGAAGAGGGTCGATAGCCGCTATCGACCAGAGTAGCAGGTACAGGATCAATAAAGTTACAGGCAGATTTTTCATGAAAATTAATCGTTATTGTTTTCGGGTTCCGGGGGCCTGTTGACGTTTGGTAATCATCACTGAAGAAATTATAGATAGATACCAATCGGGCGAACCCAAACGTCGACAGGGTCTAAAACTCAGACAATAAGGTGTTGAGAAACTGATGTCCAGTAGAGGTTGCCTGTAGTCGGTCCGGGCTGGTTTGCAACAGGCCTTTGTTTTGAAGTGTTTTACAGGGCGAAGCGATCAATGAAAGCGGTTGTCCTGTTCGTTCCGGAAAGTAGTGAGTAGGTACACCGCGGTTCAGCCGTAGTGCATTCATCAGAAATTCCAGTGGTAACTCGTCCCGGCTGATGTCATTAACGGCTGCATTATAGTTTTCGGTTCTTGCGAGATAGTCTTTTGGCGTGCGGGTTTTACGAGTACGGACGATCCGGTTTTTGTCTGGCAGTGTGATTTTTCCATGTGCGCCAGCCCCGATGCCCACGTAATCACCAAACTCCCAGTAATTCAAGTTGTGAACAGACATCTGGTCGCCTCGTGCATATGCGGAAACTTCGTATTGTATAAAACCGTTGTCTGAAAGCAATTGCTGACCTTGGCCAAAAATAGAATCCAGTACCGGGTCATCAGGTAACTGCGGAGGGTTACTATAAAATTCTGTATTGGGCTCGATAGTGAGTTGATACCAGGAGAGATGCGCTGGTCCCAGGGTAACTGCTTTTTGCAAGTCGTTTAATGCATCTGTCACCGACTGACCAGGCAGGCCGTGCATTAAGTCGAGATTGAAGTTGTCAAAGCCGGCGGATCTTGCCATCGACACGGCATTGCCAGCCTCGCTGGATGAATGGATGCGCCCAAGTTGTTGCAGGTGCAAGTCGTCAAAGCTCTGTATGCCGATGGAGAGCCGGTTAACGCCTGCTGCACGAAAACCCTGAAATTTTTCTTGCTCGAAAGTACCAGGGTTGGCTTCCAGAGTAATTTCTACAGTTGACTCAAAACCAATCTGTTTTTCAGCCGCAGAGAGAATGTCGGCTATGCTTTGCGCAGAAAAAAGGCTGGGTGTGCCCCCGCCAAAAAAAATTGAACAAAGTTTGCGACCTTGCGTGTATTTCTGATCATTGGCCAGATCCTGAATCAATGCCGCCACATATTCTTGCTCGGGTATTTTTGTGCCCACTGCGTGAGAGTTGAAATCACAGTAGGGGCATTTACGCACACACCAGGGTATGTGAATGTAAAGGGACAGAGGAGGAAGTGTTAGCATTAACAGGGGCTGGCAGAGTTAAACGGTGTGTGTCAGCTGTTTTAATAATTTCGCCATGGCCTGGGCACGATGGCTTATCTGGTTTTTGACATTGGGAGGCAATTCTGCCGATGAGCAATTGTGCTCGGGCACACGGAAAAGCGGGTCATAACCAAAGCCGTTTTTACCGCTGGGCTGGTTAAGAATTCGGCCTTCCCAAGTGCCCTGGCAGACCAGGGGGGACGGGTCATCAGGATGTCGCAGGTAGACTAATACACATTGAAAGCGTGCCGTGCGTTGTTCTTCCGGAATATCCCTCAGCAGTTCAAGTAATTTTTGGTTGTTTCGTTCGTCAGTGGCATCTTCACCCGCGAAGCGAGCGGAATATATCCCCGGTGCGCCATTCAGATAGTCAACTTCAAGACCAGAGTCATCGGCAATTGCTGGCAAACCGGCATAATGCGCTGCGCTGCGCGCCTTGAGGATCGCATTTTCGATAAATGTGCGCCCGGTTTCTTCTATGTCCGGGGCAGAAAAATTTGATTGGGGAACAACATCTATCCCCGAATTGGCCAGTAGACTTTGCATTTCTTTCAGCTTGCCAGCATTGCCGCTGGCAAGTACCACTTTATTATTCGTCGTCATGATAAAACGTTTTTTGAAAAGTAAATGAGTGTCCCGGTTTGTTGGGGTCGGCGGCTACAGTGACTTTAAAGGTGAGCGAGTCTTCGTTGTCGAATTTAAACGATGCAAGATAGTAGACAACATCTCCTTCCCTGACCTCAAAAAAATCCAGTTTTTGTGATTGCTGCAAAATATTGGAAACGGTTCCACTCACCAGGGCAGTGATTCCCCCGGATTCCTGATCTGCTGGAACAACCGCTATATTAACCAGACCCCGATCTTTGCCGCGTACAATACTGTAGCTGTCTGCAATTTCAGGTGAAATAAAAGTGCTGTTAAAGGAACTGAAATAAATCCTGTTCCCATCGTAAACCTTGTAGGGTTTGTCCGCTGCATGCACAGCCAATGCCAGCAGCAGACCGAATGCTATAGTCAACAGTTTGTTCATGACTTACTCCCGGTTGCTCAGATGATAAATGGCAGTCTCTCCAAAGAGGTTAGGCCATATCCGCTTGAGTTGCCTGTCCGGATTTCGTTCAGCAACCACTTGCCGGTCGAGAATACGTATATTCAACTGCCGGCAAAGCGCTTCAAAGTCATACATCGCGCAGAAGTGAATATTGGGCGTGTCGTACCACTGGTAAGAGAGTTGTTTTGTCACTGGCATGCGGCCGCGAAACAGCAGGTAAGCCCGCGCCCGCCAGTTGGCAAAATTGGGAAATGTAACGATGCATTCCCGCCCTATGCGCAACATCTCTGCCAAAACCAGGTGGGGATAGCGCATTACCTGTAATGCCTGGGTCATGACCACTGTATCAAAACTGTTGTCCTGAAAGTTGGCCAGTCCTTCGTCCAGATTTTTTTCGATCACGTTTACACCATTGGCAATGCAGGTGCTGATGTAGTTTGGGTCAATTTCCAGGCCATAGCCCTCGATATTGTGGCTTTCCCTGAGAGCCAGCAACAGTTCACCAGTGCCGCAGCCGAGGTCGAGCACCCGGCTGTCGGTGGCGATCCACTTTTGCAAGATGTCGTGATCAATTCGCATCGGTCATACCCTTGTCGTCAGGCATTGCTGCCCGATCAGATTCGTTGGCCACTTGCTGCATGTAGGCGCTAAAGACCGCCTGGTAACGTTCGTTGGGCAGTAGAAAGGCGTCGTGCCCATGGGGCGAATCGATTTCTGCATAACTCACATCCTGATTGGCTGCGATCAGCGCGTCAACGATATCCCGTGAACGCCGGGGTGGAAATCGCCAGTCACTGGAGAAAGAGATAACCAGATATTTGCACAAGGCGTGACGAAATGCCTCCACGGGGTCGTGATTATAGTCGCGAGAAAGATCGAAGTAGTCCAGCGCCTTGGTCATCAGCAGATAGGTGTTTGCGTCAAAAACGTCAGAAAATTTGTCACCCTGGTAGCGCAGATAACTTTCGACCTGAAACTCCACCGGTGTGTCAGTACCGCTCTGGAAACTACCAGTACTCAGTTCCCGGCCAAACCTGCTGCCCATCAATTCGTCTGACAAATAGGTAACATGACCGATCATTCGCGCCAGTGCCAGGCCGCGTTTGGGAGAAGCGCCACGGCTCAGGTAATCTCCGTCGTGAAAGTCCGGGTCAGATTTGATGGCGCGACGGGCAATTTCGTTAAACGCTATGTTTTGCGCAGTCAGCTTCATAGCGGCGGCGATTACCACACAGTGACGCACGCGTTCGGGGTACAACAGCGACCAGCGCATGGCCTGCATTCCACCGAGGCTGCCGCCGATCACCGCAGCCCATTGCTCAATCTCCAGTTTGTCGGCCAGTTGTGCCTGGCTGTTCACCCAGTCTCGCACTCGCAGGGGCGGGAACGCTGGCCCCCAGGGTTTGTTGGTCGCCGGATTTGTGGTGCCAGGTCCGATGCTGCCGTGACAGCCGCCGGGATTGTTTAGTGACACCACATAAAAACGGTTGGTGTCGATGGGTTTTCCGGGGCCAATGTAATGATCCCACCACCCCGGTTTTTTGTCCTGTGGTGTGTGGTAGCCGGCTGCGTGGTGGTGGCCTGACAGCGCGTGGCATATCAGTACGGCATTATTTTTGGCGGCATTTAGTTCGCCGTAAGTTTCGATCGCGAGTTCGTAGTCGTTGAATGTGCGACCGCAGGTCAGCTCAAGGGGAGTGTCTATCCTGAGCTGTTGCGGAGTGACAATACCGACGGAGTCTTCAGGGGCCTGCATTAGTGGGTGTAATTCCCATCCATAAATGTTCAGGAAGTCTACGGATGGGGGTAGCCGAGCACAAGCGCTTTACCCGCCAATTAGCCATCGCTGGAAACCACTGAGGAAAATTCGAAGCAAGTAAATGGCGAGAATAACCAGCATGGGAGACAGGTCCAGGCCGCCCATAGGGGGCAATAACCGGCGTACGGGCTGCATAACGGGTTCAATGACCTGGCGCACCAGAGATAAGGCCGGATGATTGCTGTAAGGAGCCACCCAGCTGACAATAATCACGATAATGATGCCGAAAAAGTATATGTCCAGCAATTTGTCCAACAGCGCTACGATACTGACTATCAACAGTAGTGCAGGCTGCGTAATAGCATGGCCTTGCATGCTGATGATCAGAATGTACATGATCAGCTGCAGGGCAATCGCCAGTGTCAGACAGGCCAGATCGAGCCGCCCGATGGTTGGCAGAATTTTGCGCAGGGGAAGCAAAGGATAGTGGGTGGCTTTCACCACAAATTGCGACAGGGGGTTGTAAAAGTCGGCGCGTACCAGTGGCAATAAAAGTCGCAGCAGTATGACAAACAAATAGATACCGCCCAGAGACTGGACCAGAAAAATTCCCGCTTGAGCAAATGTATTCATAAAAATTCCGGTTTTGGGGTCTGTAAAGAAATAACTTTGCATTATCGTTGACCCATCGCCCGTCCCGCAAGGCGCTTGAGCGAAGGAATATGTCGATATTTCAAGCGCAAGCAACACAGCGGGGCGGGATGAGGGGGCGGTGAAAATGTGAAGTTATTTCTTTACAGACCCCTGGTTTTCGAATTCTTGCGACAGCTCACGGCCGCGATCTCGCGCACCGGTCACCCCTTTGCGAATGATATCTTCAAGTCCTTCTTTGAGAAAGAGCGTGATAGCGCGTTCGGTTGTGCCATTTTTTGATGTAACCCGTTTGCGGAGTTCGGCCGGGGACAGTTCGTCTTCTGCGGCCATTCGCGCTGCACCCAGAGCGGTCTGAACCGTGAGGCTGCGTGCCATTTCTGGCGGTAGGCCGAGTTCCGCTCCGGTTTTTTCCATCAACTCCATCAACAGAAAATAGTAAGCTGGCCCGCTGCCGGCAATGGCAGTTACGGCGTCCATCAGTGATTCGTCGTCCAGCCATTCCACTGTACCCACAGATTCAAGGATTTGTTGGCACAGTGCACGTTGTACGGCCGAAACCCGGTTGTTGGCGTACAGCCCGCTGGCTCCGCAGCGAAGCTGTGACGGCGTATTTGGCATACATCGGACAATGGCGTGATTGCCGCCAAGCCATTGGTCGACAAGAGGCGTAGTGATCCCGGCAGCGACGGAAATAATCAAAAGGTCGCTGCCAATACCATCTGCCAGTGAGAGGCAAACCTCTTTCATGATTTGTGGCTTGACGGCGAGAACGATGATATCAGCCTCTTCTGCGGCATCATTGTTACTTGCCGTGGTGCGGATCCCGAATTTGTCACTCAGTTTTCGGCGGGTTTGATCAGAGGGTGCGCTCGCGATAACAGCGTTTGCAGGATAACCCCTGGCAATCAGGCCACTGATCAGGCTGCCAGCCATATTTCCTCCGCCAATAAATGCTATTGAGGGTTTGTTCATTGTTGCCCCTTTGGTGGGTGTTTGACGTTCGATGTTGGATGTTCGATGAAAAAGAATCGGGCCATCGCTGTGCTCGGCCTCAAGGCGATGACGGAGTTCTGCGAGCAGGTATCGGCCGCAGGTACCGGGCTATGCCCCGTCAGGTTGAAAACCTGTTCGTCGAACGTCCAACATCGAACGTCAAGCGCCATCAATCGCGCACTCCAAAAATATCGGTGCCAATACGTACAATAGTTGCGCCTTCTGCGATTGCCGCAGCCATATCGCCAGACATGCCCATCGACAAGGTATCCAAACCCGGGTAATCGGGAAATGCCTGTTTTAGCTGTTGCAGCAAGCGCGATAGTAGAGCAAAAGACTCGCGTTGACGACTCGAAGGCTTGTGAGGGTTGGGAATAGCCATTAAACCACGCAGGCGCAGCCGGTCCATTTTCATCAGTTCTGCCACCAGCTCAGGCAATTGGGCTGGGCTTACGCCAGATTTGGTTTCTTCCCGATCCACGTTCACTTGCACGCAGATATTGAGTGGTGGCAGCGTTGCTGGTCTCTGGTCGTTCAGGCGTTGTGCGATCTTTAATCGGTCGATAGTGTGAACCCAGGCAAACTTTTCTGCGGCCTTTCGTGTGTTATTTGTTTGCAAGGGGCCGATAAAATGCCACTCGATGTCCAGATCGCCAAGTTCGTCTATTTTGGCCAGGGCTTCTTGCAGGTAATTTTCGCCAAAGCAGCGCTGGCCAGCATCGTAAGCGATACGAATTGCTGCGGCGGACTTGGTTTTGCTGACGGCGAGCAATATGATGTCGGCAGGGTTTCGACCGGCTGTGCGGGCGCTATCGGCAATACGCTGGCGTAACAGGTTAATATTCGCTTTAATATCAGGCATATACTTCACTATAGTTTGGTCGCGCTCGGGTTTTTGATTGGCATGGCGCGGGTATTCTAAAGGAATAACAAACGGGACGCGTTCATGGATATTACCGAATTGCTTGCCTTTAGTGTCAAGCAGGGGGCATCGGATTTACACCTTTCTTCCGGTTTGCCGCCGATGATTCGAATTGACGGTGATATTCGCCGTATCAACTTGCCGCCCATGGACCATCGACAGGTGCATGCGTTGATCTACGAGATTATGAACGACAAGCAGCGGCGCGATTTTGAAGAATTTCTGGAAACAGACTTTTCGTTTGAAGTGCCCGGCGTTGCGCGTTTTCGAGTAAACGCATTTAACCAGAATCGTGGTGCCGCTGCGGTATTCCGAACCATTCCCTCGCGGGTGCTGACGCTGGAAGATCTGGGTTTTGGGCAGATCTTTCGAGAGCTGTCCATGTTGCCTCGAGGCCTGGTGTTGGTCACCGGGCCAACCGGTTCGGGTAAAAGTACAACCCTGGCCGGTATGGTGGATTACGTCAACGAAAATCGCTATCAGCATATTCTTACCATTGAAGACCCGATTGAATTTGTGCACGAGAGCAAGAAGTGTCTGCTCAATCAACGTGAAGTGCACAAGGACACCCACGGTTTTGGCGAAGCCTTGCGCTCGGCGTTGCGGGAAGACCCTGACGTAATTCTGGTGGGTGAGATGCGTGACCTTGAAACCATTCGGCTTGCCTTGACCGCCGCCGAAACCGGCCACCTGGTGTTCGGCACCTTGCACACCAGCTCTGCGGCCAAAACCATAGACCGGATTATCGATGTTTTCCCCGCGGCCGAAAAATCGATGGTGCGGGCCATGTTGTCTGAATCGTTGCGCGCGGTTATCGCCCAGACACTGATGAAGAAAATTGGCGGTGGTCGAATCGCTGCGCACGAAATCATGGTGGGCACCCCGGCGATTCGCAATCTGATTCGTGAAGACAAGGTGGCGCAGATGTATTCGGCGATTCAGACCGGTGCTGCCCAGGGTATGCAGACTATGGACCAGTGCTTGCACAAACTGGTGGCTCAAAAAGTGATCACCGTGGATCAGGCACGCGAAAAAGCAAAGATACCGGAAGATTTCTAGACAGAGGAACGCAGCGTGGAATTCGAAAAGTTACTCAAACTGGTCGTCGAGAAGAAAGCATCGGATCTGTTTATTACGGCTGGTGTTCCTCCCTGCATCAAGGTGCACGGCAAAATCATGCCGGTCAATTCAGGGCCCCTGAGTCCCGAAAAGGCACGTGAAATTGTGCTGTCCATTATGGACGAAGAGCAGCGTAAGACCTTCCTGCACAACAAGGAGCTTAACTTCGCCATCAGTGCCGAGGGTCTCGGGCGTTTTCGGGTCAGCGCGTTTTACCAGCGCAACCACTGCGGTATGGTGTTGCGTCGTATCGAAACGGTTATCCCTACGTTCGAAGATCTGAACCTGCCGGGTATTTTGCAGGATCTGTCCATGACCAAGCGTGGCATCATTATTTTTGTGGGCGCCACTGGTACGGGTAAGTCGACATCGCTGGCGTCGATGATTGGTTACCGCAATAACAACAGCAAGGGACACATTATTTCGATTGAAGATCCGATCGAATTTGTGCATCAGCATCGCGGTTGTATTGTGACTCAGCGCGAAGTTGGCGTAGACACGGAATCGTTTGACGTGGCTCTTAAAAACACCTTGCGTCAGGCGCCCGATGTGATTTTGATCGGTGAGATTCGTTCGCGCGAGACGATGGAACATGCGGTGACGTTCGCGGAAACCGGGCACCTGGTGTTGGCAACCTTGCACGCCAACAACGCCAACCAGGCCCTCGATCGCATTCTTCACTTTTTCCCTGAAGACCGCCATTCCCAGTTGTGGATGGACCTGTCGCTCAACATGAAAGCGATGATTGCACAGCAGTTGATTCCGCTGGCTGACGGCAGTGGCCGTCGAGCGGCCATTGAAATTTTGATCAATACGCCATTGGTCAGCGACCTGATCCGCAAGGGCGAGGTGCACAAGATCAAGGAAGTGATGACCAACTCTACCGAGCAGGGCATGCAGACCTTTGATCAGGCTCTGTTCCGATTGTACGACGAAGGCTTGATCACTTATGAAGACGCGTTGGCTTACGCAGATTCGAAGAACGATCTGCGCCTGATGATCAAGCTGCAGTCAGAGACCGACTCAACGTATTTGTCTCATGCGGCTGATGATCTCCAGGTAGAGGAAGAAGATAATCGCGATCCGTTCAGAAGGCGCTAGAACAGATCAAGTCGCGGGATGACAGCGCTCCGGGATGGTTGTTTCTGAACAGTAATCAAGTGCCAGTCGCGGTCAGATATCCTTGCCCTGTTCGGGATCTTGTAACCAGCTTTCCAGAATCAGCTTCGCTGCAATCGCATCCACGGGGTCATCGCGATAGCTGTCGCGATGACCCGCCAGGCTTTTGGCTTCACGAGTCGTGAGGCGTTCATCCATCAGCGATACCGATACGCCAAAGCGACCGTGCAAGCGGCGTGCAAACTTTCTCGCCCGTTGGGCGAAGTCACTTTCACTGCCGTCCATATTGAGCGGAAGCCCCACCAGCACCCGTTGTGGTTTCCACTCATTCAGAAGTGCTTCTACCGACTGCCAGTCCGGAATACCGTCACGTGCTCGAAGCTCGGTCAGAGCCGACGCCGTGCCGGTCACCGATTGACCGATGGCAACGCCTATGCTGCTGGTGCCGTAGTCGAAAGAGAGGATGGTTTGTGCGGTCACAGTGTTAGTGGGGTAAAAGTCGGAAGTCGGAAGTCGGAAGTCGGAAGCAAAACCCGAAAAACCTCTTGTTCAGTCTAACCAGGGAAGGTAACGTCACGAGGCCGAGCGACGCGATGGCGCGAATCCCTGGCTTCCGACCTCCGACCTCCGGCGTCCGACTCAAAACCTCACCCATGGCCACTGGCTCCGCTCAATTTACTCAAATCCACACCAATGGATGACGCGGCAGCGCGGGTGCGTTCCTCGAAGGGTGTATGAAAGATAATATCGGCATCTGCGTGTACGGTCAGCCAGGCATTGTTGGCTATTTCTTCTTCCAATTGTCCGGGCGACCAACTGGCGTAGCCAAGCATTACCACAGCGTCACGAGGACCGCTGCCCGAGGCCATATCTGCGATGATGTCACGGGATGCCGTCAGACTGACCTGGGGAGAAATCTTGAGCGTCGATTCCCAGGATTGTTCGTTTGTGGGGTGTAGCACAAAGCCCCTCTCAATTCCGACGGGGCCACCGGAAAGCAACACTTGATCGCCAGATGGGTCGGTATCGCTCAGTTCCAGTTGCTCATATACGCGGCTGAGAGGAATATCCATTGGACGATTGACGGCCAGCCCCATCGTGCCTTTTTCGCTGTGCTCGCAAATGTAGATGAGGGAGTGGGAAAAGTTGGGGTCAGACAAGCTGGGCATGGCGATCAAAAACTGGTTGCGAAGGCTGCCTGTCTCAAGTTGCTCGGGAATTTTGTCGAATGATTTCATATCGATAGTATTGGGGCATCAGGCAATGAATACAAGATCAATGGGGGCACTGACTTAAGGGCGGTCGCACGTCGCACGCTAAAAACGACATGTCTCTGTAGCCCTCTGTTACGGGGCATTTGGTTTGTACGAAGAAGCGTTGGACCGGCCTTAAAAGCGTGCGACGTGCGACTACAGACGTGCGACCTCTCTAATTCGTCTCCAGCGTATCACCACGCACAAACCGCCATGTGCGAATAATTTCCAGCTTGTCCCATTCGGCAAGCTCTGGTGGAAAAGGGTTAAACGGAGATGCCAGGCGCACGATGCGAATTGCGGCCTGATCGAGTACTCTTTGACCGGAGCTGAGCAAAATTTCGACGCCTTCAATACTGCCGTCCGGCAGCAAGGTAACTGCCAGTCGCAAGTCACCATAAATCTGTTTGGCACGGGCTTCTTGCGGATAGTTTTCATTACCCGCTTGCTCGATGCGCTCTACCCAGTAACGCATGTAGCCCGCTTCTGCAGATGAGCGAGTGCTAACAGACGTAAGTCGGTTGATGCGAGGCATGCGGCTGTACTCCTGCCGTTGTTGATCGAGCTGCGCCTGCAAACTTGAAAATTCCCGCTGCCGGTCGGTTTGAATGTTTTGCTCGCTGTCTCCTGGACTGTGTTCTGCCTGTACCGTGTTTTCAATTCTGCGATCCGAAGGGGCGGTAGTTGTCAGAAGCGTCGCCGGTTGTGAGGCGCTCGGGTTGTTTAATGTCGCATTTGCCGGCAAGGCATCGCGATGGTCTGGTGCTGGCAATTCTGCCTGTTGGTCGGTTGTAATCCTGTTTTGGTCGGCTTTGTCGCCACTACCCAGTTGGTCAAACCGGGCGAGATAGTCTGCTTCGTCGGGAGTTTGTTCAGATTTATGCTGAGCCAGTGTTACTTCCAGGGTTGGCGCCGGTGCATCACGTTGTACCAGGTTAAAGCCGATACCGAAAATCAGCAGTGCGTGCAATGCCAGCGCCAAAAACAGCGAAAACCCAAATTGGTCACTCACGTGGGAAGGGGCAACTTCGGTAAAATCACTGCTCATCGTAATTTTGCGGCTATGGTGTCCATCAGCTGGCCGGCGATGTCGATACCGCTGCTCTGGGCTATTTCTCTCAGGCACGTAGGGCTGGTTACATTGATTTCGGTAAGATAGTCACCAATCACATCGAGTCCGACAAAGAGGAGACCCTTTTCCTTCAGTACAGGCCCAACCTGTTCGGCAATCCAGCGATCGCGGTCACTCAGGGGGCGCACTTCACCGCTGCCGCCTGCCGCCAGATTGCCGCGCAACTCTCCTCTTTGGGGAACACGCGCCAGACAAAATGGCACCGGTTCGCCATCCACCATCAGGATCCGTTTGTCGCCGTTGGCAATTTCAGGGATAAAGCGTTGCGCCATAATTGTTTGCGTGCCGTGATGTGTCAGGGTTTCAATGATCACATTAAGGTTGGTGTCTTCGCCTGTCACCCTGAAAATGGCTTCTCCGCCCATACCGTCAAGGGGCTTGTAAATAGTGTCATTATGGTCGCGGTGGAAGGCCTTCAGTCTTTGCGGGTCGCTGCTCACTAGCAGCGGAGGTGTGCATTGCGGAAATTGGGTGGCAAATACCTTTTCGTTGCAATCCCGAAGGCTTTGGGGTTTGTTTACTGCCAGCACCCCTTCGCGCTCTGCCGCTTCCAGAATATAGGTGGCGTAAATATACTCGCTATTGAAAGGCGGGTCCTTGCGCATCAAGACAATATCAAGGTTGGTCAGAGGGCGTACGTCTGTCTCGCCGAGCCTGAACCAGTTGTCCTGATCGTCAAAAACCTCCAGCGATCGCATGCGCGCTGTTGCAGTACTGCCGGCCAGCGCAAGGTCACCCTGCTCCATATACCAGAGGTTCCAGCCGCGAGCTGCAGCCGCCAGTAACATGGCCAGCGAAGTGTCTTTATAGAATGTAATGTCAGAGATGGGGTCCATGACCACACCGAGATTTATAGCCATAAGTGATACCTGAATCACGCTTTGCTTGCTGTAGAGTTCGTAATATTGTTTCCGATACGAACAGCATGACCCTGTACGTTAAAGTTTATGTACAAACTTGGCAACTGGCGATTGAATACACTGTGACGCATGGTCCGGGCGCTGTGGCCTGAGTACGTGCTATGCATTCGCGGTGAGGATAGATTGCGTGAGTAAAGTATGTTAAAAGGATTGACCTTGAAAGGGCGTCTGATTGCCAGCCTGTATTCCGTTTCAGGCTGTGCTGGTTGTGCTGGCATCGGCCAAAATGCTCGACCAGATTCGAGTACAGTGCAACATAAAACAGATTGGTGACCATAGTTATGGAAGAACAAGCCAAAGGCCTGAAGGTGATGGTGATTGATGACAGCAACACCATCCGCAAAACGGCAGAAACCCTACTTTCCAAGACGGGTTGTGAAGTGATTACCGCAACCGATGGTTTTGATTCGCTTGCCAAGATTGCCGATGTAAATCCCGATGTGATCTTTGTAGATATTATGATGCCGCGCCTGGACGGTTATCAGACTTGCGCACTGATCAAAAATAACAGCAAATTTCGTCATACACCGGTGATTATGTTGTCCAGCAAGGACGGTCTGTTTGATAAAGCCAAGGGTCGCATTGTCGGTGCCGATGATTACCTCACCAAGCCATTTAGCAAGAGTGAGCTGTTTGAGGCACTGGGGCGCTATTCTCCAGTGGAGTCAGGGTCGGCAGCGTGATGAAAACAAAATGGAACGACGTAAAGTCTCAATGTAAGAAGTGTCAACGTAATAAGTACCAACGTAAGAAGTACCAGTGCGATGAGGGGGACCAATGGCCAAGGTATTGATTGTAGATGATTCTCCAACCGAAACTCATCAGTTAACCGCGATGCTGCAAAAAAGCGGTCATAGCGTACTGTCGGCTGAATCGGGTGAATCGGGAGTGAAACTGGCAACCAGCGAACAGCCGGATGTCGTGTTGATGGATATTGTGATGCCTGGCCTCAATGGTTTTCAGGCGACTCGTCAGCTCACTCGAGCCCAGGAAACCAGACATATCCCGGTGATTATTGTGACCACCAAAGATCAGGAAACGGATCGGGTCTGGGGCACGCGTCAGGGTGCCAGAGCATATTTGTCCAAGCCGGTTACAGAAAAAACTCTGATGCAGGCTATTGCAGATGTGGTTACCTGATCATGGTGATGAGCGCTTCCTCGGCCTTTCAGACGCTGGCTGCACTCGACGGTTATTGTCGTCAGGGCGGTGCGCGAATGATTGTGCAAAAAGAGGCCGTGCCAACCGTGTCGGTGGTGTGCTTCTCGCTTGACGGTATTCGTTATGCCGTACCTTTTAGCGACATTGTGGAATTGCTTGAATTGCCGCCTTGCACTCGGCTGCCCCGGGTACAATCCTGGGTGCGGGGTGTATCAAATGTACGCGGGCGTTTACTGCCACTTATCGATCTCGCGGCTTTTATTGGCACCAGTCTGGCGACACCACCCAGGCAGCAACGTGTATTGGTAATGGATAAAAACGGTATTTTCGTTGGTCTTCAGGTCGATGAGGTTATCGGTATGCGTCACTTCTCGGTCGACACATTTACGGAAGATGCGGGATTAAAAGAGGGGCTTGCCCCTTATGTAGAAGGGGGCTATCGCGATGGTGATCGAGTTTGGGGGGTTTTTCGTCCCGAACTGCTGGTTGGTGATATGCGATTTTTGAGCGTGACCGCCTGATCGGCCCGAACCTCAATGGGCCCGGGGCGCAGGTTGCGCATTTGTGTTTGAAATCAATGTAAATTTGAATAGCTGGCGCACTGCTTGATCGCCAGGGTTTTTTAAGGAACGGGGTATAAAAATGATTATCGGAGCCAAGAAGGCTAAAGCAAACGCACAACAAATTTTGCTCGGTACGGTGTTGTTGGCGGCGCTGGTATTTGTAGGCTGGAATATATTTCAGATATTCAGTAATGCCGAGCGCGATCGTATCAATCGTGACATTGTGTCCGGTATGCGTGTGTTGTCATCGGAGCTAACGGCACTGGTACGGGAAACAACCTCCGGCAGTGAGGACGCATTTGACACCCTGGAGCAAAATGTCAGCAAAATGAACTCTGACTGGAAGGCGTTGCGGCGTGATCTCGGTGAGGAAACGTCTGATAGCAGTCTCCAGAGCATGGACAAATCGTGGGATGTTGTCAGAGTTAATGCCGAAACTATTTTGCGCAACCGGGACACTATTCTGTATTTGCACAAGGTTGCGGAAACCCTGCACCAAACGCTGCCGGAACTGCAGCAGGAACTGACTCAGGTCGTCGACGCCCTGATCGAGGGCCGTGCTCCTGGTGACCAGGTGGCCAAGGCACAGGAACAGGCTTGGCTGGCCGAGCGTATCGGGCGAAATATTGACAAAATGCTGGCAGGTGACAGTGATGCCGAGCAGGCCGCCGACCAGTTCAACCGCGATGCCAACCTGTTTGGTCGAGTGTTAACCGGCATGAAGGATGGCGATCGTGTGTTGGGTATCACCAAGGTAAAAAACAGGGCTGCGCGTGAAAGCCTGGAAGTCATCTCGGAACGCTTTGAGTTTGTGAGCAGTGAGGTTCAGGCCATTTTTGATGCCACCCCCGCCCTGTTTGGCGCTCGCCAGGCAACGGACGCCATTCTTGATGAGTCTGGCGGCCTGCTCAATGAGATTACCGGTTTGACTGAAACCATCGATTCATTGCCGCAGCAACGTCAGTTAACCACTCAGACAGCACTGCTTGGCTCCGGTCTGATCATACTGATTCTGGTATTGATGGGGGTGATGTCATGGGCGCGTACTCGTAAAAGTTATCGGGAAACCAACGAAGCGAACAATCGAAACCAGGAAGCCATTTTGCGGCTACTCGATGAAATTGGTGGTTTGGCCGACGGTGATCTCACCTCCCACGCGACGGTGACCGAGGACTTTACCGGCGCCATTGCGGACTCGATCAACTACGCCATCGACCAGCTGCGAATTCTGGTGTCGCGGATTGTGGATACCGCCGAAAACGTATCCACGGCGGCCAACGAAACCAGAGCCACTGCCCTGCAACTTTCCGAGGCCTCCGAACACCAGGCCGAGGAGATTGTCGGTGCGTCTGCGGCCATCAACCAGATGGCCGTTACCATTGATCAGGTATCTACCAACGCTTCCGAATCGGCAATTGTGGCAGAACGCTCGGTGTCAATTGCGAAAAAAGGCGGCGAAGTGGTGCGCGACACTATTGACGGAATGGACACGATTCGCGAGCAGATTCAGGACACCTCAAAACGCATCAAGCGGCTGGGTGAAAGCTCCCAGGAAATCGGTGATATTGTGTCCCTGATTAATGAAATTGCCGACCAGACAAATATTCTGGCCCTGAATGCCGCCATTCAAGCGTCGATGGCGGGTGAAGCGGGTCGGGGTTTTGCGGTAGTTGCCGACGAAGTACAGGGTCTGGCCGAACGTTCTGCGTCTGCCACCAAACAGATTGCCTCGCTGGTTAAAACGATTCAGACCGATACCAATGAAGCGGTAAGCTCAATGGAGCAGACGACAACTCAGGTAGTTAACGGTGCCGACCTGGCCCACAATGCCGGTGTTGCTCTGGAAGAAATCGAGACAGTATCCGCAGACCTTGCCGAATTGATTCAGGATATCTCGTCTGCGGCGCGTGAACAGGCAAAAACTGCCAGCCATGTGTCTGGCACAATGAACGTGATACAGGAAATTTCTGCGCAAACCCTTGCAGGTACCACTGAAACAGCAAGAGCAATTGGTGAGTTTGCTGAAATGGCCGTTGATATGCGCGAGTCGGTATCCGGTTTCAAATTGCCTGAAGGGTCAGTTGTTGCCTGGCAAGAAGCAGAGCAACATCAAAGCGTGGCAGAGCCGGTAGAAGATTTGTCAGATTTCGATACAGACGAAACCAAACCACAGCAGAGCGTTGCACTCGATATGCCGCAGGCAGACAGTGAATTGTCGTTAAACGCAGATGATGCTCTGGATAGTGGTGCGGATGTTGATGAGCCGATTGCCGAGACCAATGGGGACCCTGACTCGCCTCTTGTCGACACCTTTGCCGACGAAACCCTGCCGGATATTTCGGATTCCGACCTGTTGATCAGCGGTGCCGATTTTGACAGCGATGAAGAGACTGAATTTGCAGTTGATCTGGAAGCAGACGAGCGTCGTTCCTGAGTTGTCGATGTTGGGTTGGTTCGGGAGTGGCCAGCCCAGACGAAATAATAAACACAGAGCCTGATTCAGGAGTCTGTTGGTGCGTTCCCGCCAAAAGACTTTCGGGTGAGGAGAGGCAGTAAGTGACTATAGAAAACGGAAATCTGCGAGGCCTGGAATGGCTGGTGGACGAAATCGAAGTGTCCCTCAGGCAGGCCTTTGAAGCACTGGACGCGTATCTCAAGGATTCGTCAGACGAGCCGCAGATCCGTTTTTGCCAAAGTTATATTCACCAGGTTCACGGTACTCTCAAAATAGCCGAATGCCACGGTGCGTTGCTGTTGGCAGAAGAAATGGAAGAGCTGGTAGAGGCGCTGTTGCAAAATAGCGTGCCCAATGCTGCCGAGGCCAGCGAGGTGTTGGTCCAGGCCATTCTCAAATTGCCGACCCACATCCGTCAAATTGTCAGTACGGGCAAGGACCAGCCAGCGGCCCTGATTTCGTTGCTCAACGACTTGCGGGCTGTTCGTGGTAAATCCCTGTTGTCAGAGGGTCCGCTGTTTACTCCCGATATGAGCTCACTGTCTGATAGCGCCACCAGCGTTCGCAGCAGCCTGTTGCCAGACAACGAGGCCTTTGTGGAGCTCGTGAAAAAATTGCGCCAAATGTATCAAATGGCGTTACTGGGCCTTATACGCAACGCAGATCGTGACCAAAACCTGTCTTATATCGAAAAAGTTTTTACCCGCCTGTACGAATTGAGCAAGGGCACTGCCCAGAATCAGCTCTGGCGGATAGCTCTGGCTGTGCAGGAAGGTATCGCTCACCACAGTATCCAGCTGTCCTCGGCGGTAAAAAGTCTTTTGCGGGTGCTGGATCGTGAAATTCGGCGCTTGCAGCAGTATGGCGTTGCGTCGCTGCAGGGTGAAATACCGGTAGAGCTGTTAAAAAATCTGCTTTACTACGTGGCTCACAGCAATGGCGAGACAGTGCGAATTCGTGAAGTCACCGAATCTTTCAGGCTTGAACGCGCATTGCCAACAGGTACGTTTTCCAGTAATACGGCCCTCACACCGGAGCTGGAACCGGATACAGTCAAAGCTATTGCTGCGACATTGACGCAGGAGTTGGAGGCTGCCAAGGAGCTGGCAACGCGCTACCAGCAGGAAGGTTGCCTGGAAGACAGTCTGGTTGACGAACTCAATAGTGTACTTGGGCGCATGGCAGACACATTGGCTTTTGTTGGCCAAACCGCCATGTCACAACCGCTGGTGGAAGTGAGGGGGCAAATACGTGCGGAAATCAGCAACCATGGCAAGCTGGATGAAAATTGCCTGAATTCGATTGCTGCGCAGCTGGTGGATACCGAGTCCCTGCTGGAGGGATGGACAAGCACGGGCAGTATCGAAAACCAGGGAGATCAGGCAAGTATAGAACTGGCAAGGGCACATGATTCACTGTTGCGTGAGACGCGCAACGGCCTTGAGAAAGTCAAGGAGTGCATTGTTGAGTATATTTCCTCGCAGTGGGACAACCACTTCCTGGAGCGCTCGCCACAAATGCTACTGGAGATACGCGGCGCGCTCCTGATGATGTCGCTTGAACGAGCGGCGGCAGTGCTGGATGTGGCGCGCAGCTATATAGAAGACCAGTTGCTGACGGCGGGTGCTATCCCTGATTGGGCCACCCTCGACCATCTGGCAGATGCCATCACCAGCATTGAATATTATCTTGAGGCACATGGTGAGAGCAGTGATGCCGAGTCCGGTGCCATTCTTGCCGCCGCAGAAAAAAGCGCCGGTGTGATACGGGGTGACGACACCAGCCAACCGGTAGACAGCAGCGATGACCTTGAGCTTCTCGACGGGCAGGAACATCTCACGACAGAAGATATTGATCTTTCTTCGCCGATAACAGAAGCCCCGCAAGAGACACTTGGCGAAGAGCAGGATCTGGCGGTTGATGCCGGCGCGGAACCGGCCCCCTCTTTTGAGGTTGATGACGAGCTGGTGGACGTATTTGTTGAAGAAGCCACCGATGTACTCGAAAACCTTGCCGGATTAATGCCCGTATGGTTGGAGGATATTACCAGCAAGGATGTCCTGGTTGAGATTCGTCGCGGGTTTCATACCCTGAAAGGCAGTGGCCGTATGGTCGGTGCGGAGCGTATCGGTGAACTGGCATGGTCGGTCGAATACCTGTTGAACAGAAGTGTCGATGGCCTCACCGCGGTAACAGAGGATATTACCAGCCTGGTGGCAACTGCCTGTGACCAGGTTTCGGTTCTGCTTGAAAGTTTCAAAGCCAGGCAGGTTGAGCCCGATCCGGCGCGAGTAGACGAGTTGATTGCCCGGGCAGAGTTGTTGGCGAAAGGTGAAGAGGCGCCACCGGAATCCTCGCCTGAGGTATCGCTCGAAGAGCAAAACCCGGCCAGTGAAGACGTCGCTGAACCAGAGTTCAGTATCGAGCTGGATGTGGAAGAAGTCGATATTCTGCCATCGGTTGAACTTGCAACTGGTGTAGCGGAGGCCGGGCAGAGCATCGATACCGTGCGGGAGCAACCTGATGAACTTGAGCCGGAATCCCGGTTCGCCAGTGAGCCCGAAGCGCAGCCAGCCGTATGTGACAGCGAGCCGAACAACGAACAGACTGATGAGCTTGAGGACAATTACCTGGCAGAGCTTCCGGAGGAAGACAGCCTCGAATCCGAGCCTCTGCCAGACGTATCGCTGCAAGAGCAATCCACCGCTGAACCGGAAAGCGCTGAAGACTCTGTTTTTGAAGACACTGTTTTTGAAGACACTGCCATTGAACACACGGGTTTCGCAAAAGAACCTGAATTCGACGCATCTGAACTCGAACAACCGGAACTCGAACAAGCAGAATCTGAAGAGACTGTATTCGAAGAGCCGGGCGTTGAAAAAGACGACGACTTGCTGGAAATATTTACCGAGGAAGCCTGCTATCACCTTGAATCGATTGCCGATTTCCTTGCCGAGTGTGAACGTGAAGCGCCCATATACCCGCCGCCTACTTCTTCGATGCAGCGTGCTTTGCATACGTTGAAAGGCAGCTCCAATATGGCTGGTGTACAGTCGGTCGCCGAACTGGTCGGGCCGCTGGAGTACCTGGTTAAAGAGCTGTTCAGCTTTCAGGTGCCGACCGATGATGATTTGATCAAATTACTGCAGGACAGTTTGGCGGCGCTCGGCAAGCACTTGTCGACCATTGAAACGCCTGACGCCCCGGCATTGCCAGAGCTACCCGATCTGCTTGCGACTATCGAGCAGTTGCGTGGTCGTTTGGTGACGCCGTTGCTAATGGGTGAGGAGCCTTCTTCGGAACAGGAAAGTCAGTCGCCAAATCGCCGCGATCTGTTGGGTCTGATGTCAGAGGGTATCCATCGGGTTCTCGACATCCAGGAGCATCTGGCAGATTGGCGCAACGGTGGCAGTCGGCCTGAGTTGGAGCCGGTATTGCCGGAACTCGATGAATTGAGTCGAGCCGCGTCAAAAGCGGGAGAAGATTCGTTGGCAAGCTTGTCCTCCCGTTTGGGCGACACTATGGAGGTGGCGGGTTTCTCGACAGCCGGTCAGGACAGGGAATTGGCCACTGTCATTGAAACGGCCTACGAAAAATTACTCGAAATGATTGACTGTGTTGCGGTTGGCCAGGAGCTGCCCTCCGCAGAGCCGCATTTGAACGAACTGGATACCTGGATCGAGCAATTGCTGTTGTCATCTCCGGATGCAGAAAAACCGGACGCAGCAACGGCAGAAAACGAGATTGCAGAACCTGAAACAGACAGTTCACCGCAAAACGATGAAGCGATCGAAGTAACAGACCTTGAAACCTCAGATCGCGACGTTGAAGATAACAAAGCCGTTTCTGCCGAAGCCCCGGCTACAGGGGTCGACAGCAAGGAATCAGAAGAATCCGAAAGCGAAGCATCAGTTGGTGTCGACAGTGAATTTAGGTCGGCGGATCAAGAGTCACTGGCAATATCAGAGCCTGCATCGCCCGATGCCAGGGCCGACGCTGAAGTCGAAGAACCAAATGTTGAAAGCCCTGAACTGAGCGAGTCCGATGGTGACCATGAGGACGCCGGGCTCACTGAAGCAACTGAGACGGACGGCCCCGCGGATGAGAGTCCGTTGCCAGTATTGAGAGTGCCCGCACCAGACAACCTTGAGGACGTTGATGCCGATATTCTGGCGACGTTCCTTGAGGAAACAGACGAATTGTTTGAAAGCATGGAGCAAGCTATCGACTCGTGGCAGCAGTCGCCAGAGGACCCCGAGCCTGCGGAGCAACTCAAGCGTGTTCTCCATACCTTTAAAGGCGGGGCGCGCATGGTAGGGCTGGTTTCCCTGGGGGAGTTTAGCCACAATTTTGAGAGCTGGCTGATAGAATCTGTGGATCGCGCCGATAGTGACGCAGACTTCTTCACCGATCTGGTGAAATGGCAAGACCAGTTGTTAAAACTGGTTGATCAGATTCGTCCGTCCGATGCGGACGGGTCGCAGCCCGATGAGCAGCTTTCAGCGCCCTTGGCTGATACCGGTTCTGAACCGGATGCCACCGAATTGGAATCCAGGGCTGAGCCTCAAGCCTCAACGCAGTTGGTTACAGAGCTTCGCAATGTGATCGTGCCCACTATCAAGCATGGGCTAACACCGGCCAATGACAGCAAGGTCAAGTCAGGCCCGCAGGAAATGGTCAAGGTGTCTGCCAACCTGCTGGATGACCTGGTGAACATGGTTGGCGAAACCAGTATTTCCCGTGGCCGGGTTGAACAGCAGATTAACGAGTTCAGTTTTTCACTGGAAGAGATGGACACGACCATACGTCGTTTGCAGGACCAGGTGCGCCGGCTGGGCATGGAAACCGAAGCGCAGGTGATGTTCCGTCGCGAACAGCTCGAAGCCTCCAGTACGGCAGAGGGGTTTGACCCTCTCGAAATGGACCGATACTCCCAGTTACAGCAGTTGTCGCGTGCCTTGATGGAGTCTGCATCTGACTTGCAAGACTTGGCCAGTACCCTGACATTTAAATCCCGGGAAGCCGAATCGTTGCTGGTACAGCAGGGGCGTATCAACACGGATTTGCAGGAAGGGCTGATGCGGTCGCGCATGGTGCCATTCACTCGGCTGGTGCCACGCTTGCGCAGGATCGTGCGACAGGTAAGCGGCGAACTGAACAAGGACGTTGAATTGCAACTGCTGAACGTAGAAGGCGAAATGGATCGCTCGGTACTGGAAAAGATGGTGCCGGCAATGGAACACATGCTGCGCAACGCCATTGACCATGGCATTGAAAGCAGTGACAAGCGCATTGCCGCGGGCAAGCCGGAAAAAGGCGTTATCAGTATAGATTTATCCCGGGAAGGTGGCGAAATTCTGATTCGTCTCAAAGACGATGGGCGCGGCCTTGATATATCTGCCATTCGCAAACAGGCGATCAGTCAGCAGCTTATGGTGGAAGGCGCGCCATTGAGCGACCACGAAATAGTGCAGTTTATTCTGGAGCCCGGTTTCTCTACCTCCGACAAAGTGTCGCAAATTTCCGGTCGCGGCGTAGGTATGGACGTGGTAAACGCCGACGTTCGCCAACTCGGTGGTTCCATCGCTATCAGAAGTGAGGCAGGTAAAGGCACGGAATTCGAAGTGCGATTGCCATTTACGGTATCCATAAACCGCGCCTTGATGATCGAAGTCGGGGAAGATCTGTACGCACTGCCGCTCAGCACCATTGACGGCCTGGTAAGCCTTTCTCCTTCAGAGCTGGAGCACTTCTATCGCAATCCGGACGCCAGCTACGAATACGGTGGCACCGAATACGGTATTCGCTATCTGGGTTCACTGTTGCAAGAGGGTGCACCGCCACGCATCAGTGCCGAGCAAAGCAAGGTGCCACTGGTACTGGTTCGTTCTGAAAAACGCTCATACGCGGTTCAGGTAGATCATTTGGTGGGTAGCAGCGAGATTGTAGTAAAAACCCTCGGTACCCAGTTCAGTGTGGTTCCGGGCCTGTCCGGTGCAACTGTGTTGGGTGATGGCCGCGTCGTTGTTATTCTCGACCTGTTGGCATTGCTGCGTACCCAGAAAAGCCTGCCGGGCAAGGTGCATTGGCTGGAGGACACTTCTGTGGCAGACACAGCGGCTTCAGTACAAACGATTATGGTGGTGGACGATTCAGTAACGGTGCGCAAGGTTACCAGCCGTTTTCTCGAGCGCGAAGGCTTCAATGTACTTACCGCCAAAGATGGGGTGGATGCCATGCGATTGCTGCGTGACCACGACCCGGTTGTGATGTTGCTGGATATTGAAATGCCTCGCATGGATGGTTTCGAAGTGGCCAGTCGCTTGCGCTCGATGGCGCGTTTTCAGGATCTCCCGATTATAATGATCACGTCGCGCACCGGCGCCAAACACCGCGAGCGGGCATTGTCGCTCGGTGTTAATCACTATTTGGGTAAACCGTACCGCGAAGAGGATTTACTGCAGGCGATAGAAGAGCTGCGGACAGTAACCGCCTGACGGGCTAAAGAGTCTATTGGTAAAACCATGAATACAAGTCAAATGCTTAAAAATCCGGAACAGCTCGTGTCCTTTGTCGACAGCTTGCTGGTTCCCGTCGTTGATATCATGTTGTTGTTGCCGGTGTCAGCTATGGCAGAGGTGATAGACAAGGTTGAATTCAGTGATGCCAGTGGTGAGCGCGAAACCGGGCATTATGGTCTTATCGAGTGGCGTGAGCAAACCATTCCGCTGGTGTCTATAGAGGCATTTACCGGTGGTCAGGCGCCAGACCTGGACGAACAAGTGCGCTTTGCCGTGCTCAAGGCCTTTGGTGAAGATGCCGAAGTGGAATTTTATGCATTGGTGATTCAGGGCTATCCCCGCAGCACACGAGTTACACCAACCACTGACCTTCGGCCCGATGCCAGCCGAGAAGAACAACCGCCAGGTATATTGATGTATGCCATGCTTGATGAACAGCCAGCGGCAATACCCGATCTTGCTTATGTCGAGAGTCAGCTAACAGTTAACGATTGAATTTGCGCGGTTATGGGTAAATTTGCATTTTCAGGTGTTTTCACCTGAAGGTGTTTGGCCGCACGGTTCCCTATTCCCCATCCCCATTCCCTGCTCCAAAGGGTGACCCCCATCCTGAGCCGTGTACTATATAGAAGGGTAACAAAGGGTGTACCCGGGTGGGTTCTGTGCGCAAGGGCAAAATTGTCCCATTGTTTGATCAAGATGAAACCAGGCAGCAAGCGCTGGACCGGCTGTTCAACGAACACGGTGACGCTCTGCGCAGATTTTTGCGCGTGAGAATGGGCCGCGACAGTGATCTGGAAGATATCGTACAAGAGGTTTTTATTCGCCTCGCCCGCCTTGATGATCTGAGCCGACGTATGCCCGCCGGTTCTGCCAGTAATCGTTCCTTTATTTTCGCTGTGGCCAATAACCTTACGGTTGACCTGGAGCGTCATCGGCGCGTCAGATACCAATACCAGGAGCAGCAGCAAGCGAAGATTAACGAGGAAGACGAACAGTTTGACATCACTCCGGAATCCATCGCTCTGGCGAGCGAGGAATTACAGCAGATAAAAGAGGTAATCATAAACCTCGACCCGAACTGGCGTGACGCATTTATTCTCAATCGGTTCCAGTACAAAAGCTATCGGGAAATTGCCGCGGAAATGGGTGTCACCGTCAAACAGGTGGAAAACTATATGAAAAATGCCCTGTTGCGTTTGCGTGAAGCCGCTCTGGATATGAAAGGAGAAGAGCAATGAGCGTTGCCAAACTGAGAGGTCTCCGCGCCTGTCGCCAGAGAGTGGCAGCTGATGTGGCGCGCTTGTTTTCCGGTGCGTTGTCACGGTCGGAAGAGGTTGAACTCGAAAAAAGGCGCGAGGAACAAAGAGAATACCAGGAAAATTTCCTTGCCACAGTTCAGTTGCTTGCAGATTTGCAACCGCTGGCAAACGACCCGGATTTGCGGGCCATTGTTGGGCAGGGCAGAGCACAGGAAAACGTTTTTAAGCCACAAAATTTCTGGACCAAATATGCGTTGGCCGCCACAGTACTGTTAGCTGGAGCCATTGGATTTTATGGTTTGCAGCAACCGGATTCGACAGAAAGTGAAATTACCCGATTTGCTACCCGTGTCGGTGAACAGAAGTCCATAGATCTGCTGGATGGCAGTGCGCTCTTTTTAAATACGGGAACGCGATTGCTGGTTGAGTTTACGTCGGATTCTCGCAGGGTTATTTTGGAGCGGGGTGAAGTGTATTTTGATATAGCCGGTGATCCAGAGCGAGTATTTACGATAGATTTGGGCGTACGTTCGGTAAGTGTTTTAGGAACTGAATTCAACATTCTCAAATCGCCCAAAAAAATTACCCTGGCGGTTGTTGAGGGTGAAGTTTCGATTCATGGTCAGGAGGAAACAGCCTCAGCAAAAGTGCCACTGCTTGAACCGTTGAAAGGCGAAACAATACAGCTTCAGTCAGCACCTCAACATCGCGTGAGGGCGGGCACAGTTGCAGAATTCGATACGGAACAACAGAAACTATCCGCTTACGTGCCAACTAATATTCAGCAATTTCGAAATTGGCGCACAGGTGTTATTCGTTTTGATGCGGTGCCTCTGGCTAAAGTAGTACAGGAACTGAATCGTTATTCCGCTAAAAAAATCCTGATCGAAGACGCGTCGATAATGGGTATGAAGTTATATGCAACGGTTAGAGTGAACGAGCTTAATATGGCGATGACGGTTTTGGAGCATACGCTTCCGGTGCGAATAACACATTACTTTGATCGGATTGTGATTGAAGCTCGGGAAAAATAGCAGGGTAAATTAATTGTTTACATTTTGTAATATTCAGAGTGAGCTGCCAGGGCTGATACGTGATCTTTACAGGAGCTGAAAACATTTCAATTCCATGTGATAAAGATTACACAGTAGAGGTGGGACAAAGATGAAGAAAATTTTAACT
>JBNKFQ010000162.1:0-7033 GCA_050289385.1 Porticoccaceae bacterium
CTGTCGCTCGGTCCTTCGGACCGCCTTCGGCGCCGAAATGGTAAAACTATTTTTCGTACGTCGCACGCTAAAAACAACACGCCTCTGTAGCCCTCTGTTACGGGGCACTGTTACGGGGCATCAGGTTTGTGCGAAGACGCGTTGGACCGGCCTTAAAAGCGTGCGACGTGCGACCGCCCTTAAGTAAGCGCCATTCGAATATAGAGTTTTCGCAAATCTGTATAATCCCGGCCATACAGTCCACCAGGAGTTATAAATGACTTACCACCATTCTTGGGCACGCCCCTGTAACCCGGCAATATCAATCCGGCTGGCTTGCAGTTTGTGCTGCGCTATCAGCCTGGCTGCCTCTGCGCAGGATGCTGCGTCTCATTCTCACACCTTTCAACCTGAAGACAAGCAACCTGAAGACAGGCAATCTGAAGACAAGGCGCTGATACACGCCCACGAGCTACTGGAAAATTACCCCCTGGTTGACGGTCACAATGACCTGCCATTCGTAATACGGGAAAAGGGCGACCCATTGCGCGATGTCAACGCCTATGATCTCACCAGGACCACTCCCCACGATACAGATTTTGCCCGGTTGCACGCGGGCCATGTGGGCGCCCAGTTCTGGTCTGTTTATATTCCCGGAACCGAGATTGTTAAAAACCAGGGCTTTGCCAAAACGCAACTGGAGCAGATTGATATCGCCCGCCGTCTTGTTGAACAGTATCCCGAGTACCTGAGTTTGGCTACTCGTGCAGAAGATATTGAAAAGGCCCGCTACGAAGGTCGCATTGCATCACTACTTGGTATGGAAGGTGGCCATGCCATAGAAAATTCGCTGGGCGCCCTGCGCATGTTTTATCGGTTGGGGGTGCGCTATATGACACTGACACACTTTCCCAATAACGACTGGGCCGACGCTGCCGGCAATGACGTGCATGGTGGACTCACCCGCTTTGGTGAAGAAGTGGTCAGGGAAATGAACCGACTGGGCATGCTGGTGGATCTGTCTCACGTGTCGGTCAATACAATGAATGATGCGCTGGATGTCTCGGAGGCTCCGGTTATCTTCTCCCACTCAAACACGCGTGCGTTAACACCCCATAAAAGAAACGTGCCCGATCAGGTATTAAAACGGTTACCACAAAATGGTGGTGTGGTTATGGCGTCTTTTATCTCTGTATTTAATGTAAAAGATTACGCTGAATGGGAAGAAGGCTTTAAAAAAGCCAGTGGCGGCCTCGAAATCGGCGACCCGAACTACGACGAAGAAAAAAAGAAATATTCACAAAAATTCCCTGAACCCAAAGCGTCAATCAGCGACGTTGCAGACCATCTTGAGCACATCAGAATGACCGCCGGAATCGATCATGTTGCGCTTGGCAGTGACTTTTACGGCGACCCGGAAACCATGGTTACAGACCTGGAAGACACTGCCAGTTTTCCCCTCCTGTTTGCCGAATTGATTCGCCGGGGCTGGAGTGACGAAGAGTTAATAAAATTGTCTCGCGGCAATTTGATTCGAGTATTAAAAGCTGCAGAAGATACTTCTGAGAGACTTCAAAAGGAGCGAAATCCGTCTTATGCAACAATAGAACAGTTGGATCAGGGCCAGGAAGCGCCAAATTCACTAAGGTAATGGCAACGCGCCACCAACGTACCAGATTGGTGGCCGCCAGGTTTAACTTAACGCACCAACACATCGCGCCCCACGTTGGTGAGGAACTCACAACCTGTAGCAGTGACTTCAACGGTGTCGGACAGAAAGGCGTCGCCTGTTCCGCTGTTGAGCAGCCAGCTCATCAAGTGGAAGGTCATGCCCTCGCGCAGGCGCAGTTCGGAATTGCGGCGCAGACCAACCGGCACGCCGCTACCGGACCAACTGGGCGGATAGCCGATGCCAATGGAGTAACCACAGTGGTGGCGTGTGTAATGCGCCAGGTCGTTGCGATCCAGCACCGCCTGCCATGCCTCGTAGACATCGCCGGCCTTGACCTCGGGACGGATCGTCTCGGCCGCCGCCAACATCGCCTCCTGGCAAATGGCGTTGATCCGCTCTGATTCGGCGGGCGCTTCACCAATAAACACAAAGCGACCTATCGGCGCATGATAGCGGCGCACGCAGCCAGCCATTTCCAGAAACAGCAGGTCGCCCTGTTCCAGCACCAGGTCTTGCCAGGTACCGTGTTCGTGTGAGAGGTTGCGAGTGGAACGTACCAGCGGCACAAAACCGGGGTAAGTGCCGCCGCGGCGGAACATGGCGTCGTAAATCGCCGCCATGATTTCGCGGGCGTTGACGCCGGGGCCAGCCGCAGCAATTGCCGACAGCATCATGGAATCGGAGATGGCGGCGGCTTCGCGGGTCAGTTCCAGCTCTGCCGGCGATTGCACGATGCGCACGTCATCTACCAGGTTTTCCAGTTGCTGCCAGTCGGCGTCCGGCACACCGTTCATCACGCCTTCGGCAATGCTGTAGGGTAGAAAGGTACTGTGCATATCAACGCCAATAGCCGCTTTGGCCAAACCGGTATCGTGAAGGACGGCAACGGTATCGCGCACTGCCGCGTTGGGCATTAGATAGGGTCGGCGGCGCTGGCCTTCAGGCGCCTGCACCCCCGGGTGGTTGAGTTGGTCCAGGGTAGCGGCATCGCCGCTGTCACCGGGCGGCGGCTCGCTGCCATCGCCGTAGCCCACGTGCTGCACATCGGGAGCCTGGTCGCGCACGGTGGCTTTTTCCATGGCGCGGGTAATCAGAATCGGCTGCCCCTTGAGAGGCAACACCAGCAACTGGCAAGCAAAATAACCCTGGTGGTCGAGGCCGGTGAGATAGTAGATATTTTCGGGGCTGGCAATCAGGCAGGCATCAAGCCCGCGGGCAGACATTTTCTCCCTGACCTGATCGCGGCGGCGTTGGTATTCGGCGTCGTCAAAGTAGCGGCCACTGGGGTTGGGCATGATGATTCCTCCACTGATTATGACTTCCAGTTTGTTGTTGCCAAGTGATGTAACACCCGACGCATTACTTCAGTGTAGGAAACATTGGTGCAGATTAAAAAACGTCTGGAGAAACATGGTTCAATTCAATGGGTGGCCCCTTTGATTGCGGCTACACTGTCGATTGCCAAAACGCTTATCCAACTCGCTATCTGCTGGAGAATTAACATGCCTGGCCTGTTTCCAGGTTGTTCTGATCCAATGGCATTCAAAACGACCGTTGATAATGGGTACATTTGTGGCCACAATGACAAAATATTACGACCCGTCAAATGGAGTACTCAACATGGTAACGGCGGCGTCAAAAAGCGACACATTAAAGGTCAGGGTGGATAGCACAACGTTAGACTTGCTGGAACGGGCCAGGATTTACGCAGAGCTGGATAAAAGCAAGTTTATCCGTCAAAGCATTAGAGAAAAAGCCGAGATTATAATTGCCGAACATGAGACAACTTTCTTTTCCGAGAAAGACTGGCGCATGTTTTTCGATATTATTGATAATCCACCAGAACCAACCAAGCGTATAAAGCGAGCCGCGAAAAAACACAGGGAAATTATCGGGTAAATGAAATTTGAAATATTAAACCCTAAAAAGCATAACCGCTCAGATTTTGATTGTGGTGTTGATATTTTAAATTTCTATCTAAAGAAAGTTGCCAACCAAAATCAGAAAAGAATCCTCTCCAGGGTATATGTTTTGTCTGACAACACAACTATTATTGGCTGCTATTCAATTAGCGCTCATTCTGTGTCAAGGGATAATCTGCCAAAAGACGTCAAGCTTGGCAATTATAATAATATTCCATTCTTGCTGTTAGGACGGTTAGCTGTTGACCGTCGTCATCAAGGCAAGGGTTACGGTGAAGCCATGGTTTTTCACGCGTGTAAAACCACTGTGGCCACGGCGGAACAAATTGGCATCTTTGGCATGGTTGTTGATGCAAAAGATAAAAAAGCGGTTGGTTTTTATGAAGGTCTGGGTTTTCGCGCTTTAAGCAGGACAAAAAGCAGACTTGTTTTACCAGTTACGGTAATCACAAAAAAATAATAAAAAAATGTAGTTAACAACTCATAGACATCCATTCATTTATCTGCCGATGTATTCCCGGAATGCATGCACACCTTTGTGAATGGAGAATGGCGGGTCAGCTAGTTTGCAGGGAATGATCGGCAATAGAGCAAAATTGGCAATTCAACACCTGACCCATACGCCCTTAAATTATTGAATCAAAATCAACAGGCGAGCTCCCATCTATTGATTAACAGTTGATGAGTGTCCTGGATTTCCTTCTTTTCGGCTGACAGTTGAGTCGTCATCCCCATGCGGGTGAATTGGGAAAAAGGCTTGATATTATGATAGAAATGCCCCCGGTAGCCTACCGAAACAGGCTACCGGGGAACAAAACAATTAAAGATCAAAAAGTACGTTTGGTCAGAATGCGTAGGAAATGTTCATTCCGATTATCCGGGGGCGGAGTCGGTAACCCTCGCTAGTAAACGGATCAATCCACGTCAAATTATCGGCATTCGTTAAATTCTTGACAAAAATATTGGCTGTCATATTTCCGATAAATAAGCCTGACTTCAGATGGATTTGGTGATAGTCGCCAGCAGCGTCACCAATCTCGCCCAGATTATTGTAATATTCGCTCACGTAGGCGTAGTCGACCTGCGCAAAGGCCTCATAGCCCGCCACAGTGAACGAGTATTCCAGCCCGGAAGATAAGGTGAAATCCGATGAGCCTGGCAGGTCAGCACCCTTCACTGCATAGGGACCCAAACTGGAGGTGGCATCGGCAACCAGAGTTGCCTCACCGTAGGAAACACCCAGGTTCAGGCGCAATTGATCGGAGAGTCGTACCTGAGATTCCATTTCAATACCTTCCGACGTTGCCTTGCCGGCATTAACCTTCGTACTATACTCGCAAGCCAATAGCACGTTGACCGGTATACCTTCCCAATTGATTCGATACAAGGCGGCATTTAAGGAAACTCTGTCGTTCGCGAAAGAGGTTTTATAACCCAGCTCATAGTTTTCCAGTGTATCCGATTCGATATCGCCAACCGAAATTTCTCCCCCATCAGCTGTTTCCACCAGCCCATTATTATCTGAGTCGCAAATAGATGGTAGCGGCGATTGTGGACCTCCCAACCTGAAGCCCTCCGCCCACTGTGCATAAAGCAGAGCATCCTCATTGGGCTTCCAACTCACATTGAATTTAAAGTTGGTTCCCGACTCCCTAGAATCCAGCGCGGAATCAACCTCTGTGGATAAATCTCCAATAAACATCGAGCCTCCTGCAATGATTGTTTCGCCCCGATCGTATTCGAAATAGCGTCCTCCGACGGTTATCGCAACCTGCTCTGTCAGGTCATAGGACAATTCACCGAAAACCGCTTTTTGCTCGACATTGAAGGTTGGAAGCCAAAAATAGCTAAGACTATCCCACATAAAGCCCGCAGGCGCATCGGCAGGGGTGGGGAAGAATCCTGCAATATCCGCGATGACATCAGACTCCCTCCCGGGATCACCTGTGTAACTGATTCGATAATCTATCTTCTGTTGCCTGTCCTCGTAATAAAGACCTCCCAGGATCTGTATTGGCCCTTCGAATTGGGAAGCGTAGCGTATTTCCTGGGTGAATACGCTGTAATCTCTTAGCATCGTAGCATCTGAGGGAACACCATCAAAGGAATTAGAAGTGTCCTGGTTATACTGCCCTTCACTTTCTATCCAGGAAGATATACCAACCAAACTTCCTTTAGCTACGTCATAATCAATCTGTAGCGTCGTCAAATTAATCTCATTGCTCATACCCGGGTAATCGGAACCCTGTTGTCCGGTATTTAAATCGGTTTGAGAATATTCACCCGGCAGCGCTAGCCCCACCTTAGGATGGCCCAATTGTTCAATTTCCTGCCACGTGTGGCCGAGGGTAATATCCAACCGATCGGTGGGCCGCCACAGCGCCGTCAGACGAAACCCGTTGTAATCACTGCTGCCGATATCACCCCTGTCCCGCGCGACAGCGCCATAGGATTTCGCAATCTCATTGTTAGCTTTGCCGGTATAACTTGCGGCGATATTGTCGATATAACCACTATTGTCGAACCGGTAAGCCACGCCCCGGACGGCTAATTTGTTCTCGACCAGCGGCAGATTAATCACCCCCTGAACCATAGTGTTATTACCGCCCGCTTCGCCCGTATTGGAATATTCCGCCCCGACCCTGCCTTCCATTTGTTCCAGGTTGGGCGCGACTGGAATAACGCGTACTGTCCCTCCCATGGAACCGGCCCCGTAAATAGTTCCCTGAGGCCCTCTCAACACTTCAACCCGTTCGATATCCACCATCTTCAAATCGGCATTCCCTGAACTGTAGCTTGCCAATCCCGTTACCGAAGTTTCGCCAAAATAAACACCCACAGAGGATTGTTCTGTTTGTGGGCTGACGGCGATGCCACGCATGACGACCGTATTACTCCCCGCGCCGCGGTCCTGGTAGCTTACCCCGGGTACCGTGCGCAAGTAGTCCTCCATCTCCACCAATCCACGTTTCTCTATGGCGTCCGAACCCAGCGCGGAAATCGACATTGCGGTATCCTGAATATTTGTCGATCGCCTTGTTGCAGTAACAATAATTTCTTCTACAAGTTCAAAACCATTTTTATCCAATTTTTTTTCCGCTCCACCTTCCGGCGGCGCTTCAACCACAATCAAATTATCCGACTTTCTCTGATAAACCAAACTGGTACCACGCAACATATTATCCAATGCTTCATCCAGCGAGAGATAACCTGTTACTGCCAGAGTACTAATCCCTTCCACTTGCACCGGATCAAAAACAATCTGAATACCACTTTTTTCAGCCAGTTTTATTAACGCCGTATCGGCAGACTGGGCTGGCAAATCAAGTTGAATTGACCGGAGCTCATTCGCTTGAGCACACAATGCGATACTAACAGATAATGCAAGACCAGCTTTTTTTAATATGGAATAATTCATTATTACCCTCTCTCAAATTCGTTAGCGTCCCGGCATTTGAAA
>JBNKFQ010000163.1:0-2123 GCA_050289385.1 Porticoccaceae bacterium
TCAGATCCACCAGGAATTCTTCTTCCCCGGCCGGTGGTGTTTTCAGCAGTTCCACCAGGTCGGCGACTTGCTCGGCGGTCAGGGGTTTGGGGGGAATATTTTGTGCAGCACGTTCTGCAACATGTTGGCGATAAGCTTCAAGCACGATAGGTTTCCTCGTTCACGTCAGTCTCCCTGTCTTTTTAGCCAACCTGTTAACAGGCCCTGAAAAGACTTCCGTACGCTGTTTGTTGCACGGGGGGAGGGTTGAGGGGGCGTAATGGTACTAAAAAACAATTCGGGTAAACAGGTGTTGGTAGTGATATAGCTCATCACGGAGAAGAATAATGAAAGGGGAATAGGGGAAAGGGTTATTGGGTATTTTGATTTTCTGCTCTAAATCTTGCATTCCGGCAAGGAGGCCTGAATGCCCCCTTTATTCGCGACACGACAGTGGTTTATGATGGCCGAAGTTGGCGTTGATCAGAGGGTGGTGGATGTTCGGGCGTGTCAAAACACCTTGTATCGGGGTTTGCTCTACCGGCATTGGCGATGATGTTTGCCGTGGCTGCAAGCGATTTTCCCATGAGGTGATTGACTGGAACGCTTACAACGAAGATCAACGCTTCATGATCGTTCAAAGACTCGAGCTTTTTTTAACAAAGATAGTTAAGTTAAAGCTTGAAGTGTTTGATTCAAAAGCACTTTTTTCAAAAATTAAAGAGCAGGGGATTCGCTTTCCCGAGTACCAGAATGCCTACTGCTGGGTAGTGGCTCTGTTAAAGGCCGGCGCCAGCCAGATAGAGAAACCCGAGGAGTACGGGTTTCGGCTTCGCCCTGAATGGTCCGGATATTGTCTGCGGCAAATGCGCGAAGATATTGATCGAGAATTCTTTGAATTATCGCAAGCCCATTTTGATCGTTATGTGGCACCGGGAGTGCGTTTGGACGAGCAAAATTCGGAGCAGCCAAAGGCCGGGGCTTTAAATGGCAAATAAAATTATTGAATAACCTATGACTGACCTTGATGATTTGCTGGCGTTTTTGCCTTGTGAAACACCGGATGCCTGGATTGAAACGGCGCTTGAGAACCCGGATATTCTGCTGATCGATCACGCCAATTGCGAAAAAAAGGCGGCCAGTACAGCGTTAAATCTGATGTATCGCTATGTGGATAATTTTGCCTTGCTCAATAAAATGTCACGCCTGGCACGGGAGGAGTTGCGGCACTTTGAGCAGGTGATTGCGATAATGAAAGATCGCGGTATAGACTACTATCCGCTGTCAGCGTCCCGATATGCGTCAGGTTTGCGGGTTTGTGTAAGCCATCATGAGCCTTTACGACTGATTGACACTTTGATTGTTGGTGCGTTTATCGAGGCCCGTTCTTGTGAGCGTTTTGCCAAACTCGCCCCTTGCCTGGACCCGGAGCTTGAAAAATTTTACCTCTCTCTACTGAAATCTGAGGCCAGGCATTACAGGGATTACCTCACTCTGGCGCGCAAAGCAGCTAATGGCGAACCCGTTGACGACCGCATTCAAGCTATTCGAGCTGCAGAGCAAGAGCTTATAGAGAGCCCGGATACCGAATTTCGCTTTCATTCGGGCGTAGTCAAGAGTTTGTGACAATTGTTATGTATAACGATCCGGTCAAATGACTAGAGGTTTAGAATTCTACTCACAATAAAAACAACTACTGCTTCAATAGCTAAAGAGGGATACTTATATGATACGAAATAAATATAATGTTCTGCGTCATATCGTTCTGCTCGCCCTGATAGGCACAATACCCGCATTAGCGCTTGATCAATACCAGTTACCGCCTGAAGAGGTGATTGATATTCTCGATGCAGAACCTTTACCAAAGGTTTATCCCAGCCCGGATGGAGAGTGGCTGTTGCTTGCGCACCAGCGCAGTATGGCCAGTATCGACGAGTTGGCAGTGCCGATGTTCAAGGCAGCCGGTGTCAGGGTTAATACACGAACCAATGGTATATACGGTGCCCACACCTCTAATGGTACTGGTTTTACGCTGATCCGTGTCAAGGATGGCAGGGAATACAAGATCCGGACACCCAAAAGGGGCCTTGGAATGCCTTTGTGGTCACCCGATAGTGATTATTTTGCGTTTACTCGCGACACCG
>JBNKFQ010000164.1:0-44760 GCA_050289385.1 Porticoccaceae bacterium
CACGAATATTTAGCTTCCGACTTCCGACTTCCGACTTCCAACTGAAAAACTTCCGACCCGTAATCACCCAACCATCGACAACATAACGCCTGCCGCAACCGCCGAACCAATAACACCAGCCACGTTTGGCCCCATCGCATGCA
The DNA here is from genome assembly GCA_050289385.1 of Porticoccaceae bacterium. Taxonomy (GTDB): domain Bacteria; phylum Pseudomonadota; class Gammaproteobacteria; order Pseudomonadales; family Porticoccaceae; genus JBNKFQ01. The sequence continues at coordinate 144 of JBNKFQ010000164.1, forward strand.
TCAGCAAAAAGTTGTGAGGGTTCGCTTCCAGCCCAACCTTGTTTGAAACCCTTGCCGCCATTGGCACTGCCGACACACCGGCTGAACCAATTAACGGATTGATCGGGTGATGACTAAACCGGTTCATTGCCTTGGCCATCAGCACACCAGCAGCTGTACCAATACAAAATGCGATCATGCCAAGCGCCAAAATTCCCAAAGTTTCCAGATTAAGGAATTTATCGGCACTCATTTTGGAACCAACGCCGAGCCCCAGAAAGATTGTTACAGTGTTGATGAGCGCATTTTGCGTGGTGTCGCTGAGGCGAGCAACAACACCACACTCTCGCATCAGATTGCCAAAACAGAACATGCCTAACAGGGGCGCAGCACTGGGCAGGAATACTGCAACCAATACCAACAACAGCAAGGGAAACACGATTTTTTCGGTTTTGGACACCGGCCGCAGTTGCTCCATTTTGATTTTGCGTTCTTCCGGCGTGGTAAGTGCCTTCATAATCGGCGGCTGAATTATCGGCACCAGTGCCATATAAGAATAAGCGGCAACTGCAATTGCACCCAACAAGTCTGGCGCCAGTTTGCTGGTAACAAATATTGCTGTGGGGCCGTCGGCACCACCGATAATTCCTATGGAAGCCGCGTCCTGAATGCTGAAATCAAATATACCGGCGGCGCTCAACCCCACGGCACCCAACACGGTAACAAAAATGCCGAACTGCGCGGCCGCTCCTAAAAACAGGGTGCGCGGATTGGCCAGCAGCGGGCCAAAATCGGTCATGGCACCAACCCCCATAAATATGATGAGGGGAAACATGCCGGACTCAATGCCGACGTGATAGATGTAGTACATCAAACCACCGGGGCTTTCGAGATGCCCCAGCGCATCATAAACCGGAGCAGCCTCAAAACCGGCACCGGGAATATTGACCAGAATAGTGCCAAAACCTATTGGTACCAGCAGCAAAGGTTCAAAGTTCTTGCGAATGGCAAGGAACAACAACAAAAGTCCTACGGCGCCCATAACACATGCGCCCCAGGTGAGTTGGGCCAGGCCAGAGTCAAGCCAAAGATTATTGAGCGTTTCCATTATCGGCTATCCCTCAAGCGATTGTGGCCAACGTGTCACCCACGGCCACCGCATCGCCAGGCTTGACACTAACCTCGACTAAAGTTCCAGCGCGAGGCGCCGACACTGCGGTCTCCATTTTCATCGCTTCGAGGATGATAATATTTTGCCCCTCTTCCACCTGTTGCCCGGGTTCAATCAGGACCTTGAATATATTGCCAGCCAGAGGAGCAGATACCGGATCACCATCGGTAACCACAGCGGCTTCGGTAGGAGAACTGGCTACCGCCGATTCTCCGACGGGAACAATACCGCTGATATCGCCACCTGCTTTAACCGTTACGGCGTAATCGGCACCTTCGACCGTTACGGTATAAATCTCTTCGCCGGTATCGGTGGTTGGCACATTGCCGCCCGTCGGTGCCGGTTCAAAGGCCTCGGGGTTATTGCGGTTTTCCAGAAACTTGAGGCCAATTTGGGTAAACAGGGCATAGGTCAGTACATCATCAACAAGTCTGTCGCCTTCCGACAAGACAATACCCTTCTCATCGGCCAGCGCCATCAACTCAGCAGTCAGCTTCTCAACTTCGGGCTCCAGTAAATCTGCCGGCCGACAGGTAATGGCTTCGGCACCATCCAGCACTCGGGCTTGCAGTTCCACATCCATCGGCGCCGGGGTTGCACCATACTCTCCCTTGAGAACACCCTGCGTCTCTTTTGAGATACTTTTGTAGCGCTCTCCCGTCAGGACATTTAACACTGCCTGAGTACCAACAATTTGTGATGTCGGTGTAACCAATGGAATGTAACCCAGGTCTTTCCGCACCCGCGGAATTTCTTCCAGCACTTCGTCCAGCCGATCAGCCGCACCCTGATCCCGCAACTGGCTTTCCATATTGGTTAACATGCCACCGGGCACTTGCGCCACCAATATACGCGAGTCCGTTCCCCGTAAAGCACCCTCAAACCTGGCGTATTTTTTGCGCACTTCGCGAAAATAAGCGGCGATCTCTTCCAGCAACGCAATATTCAAACCGGTATCGCGATCGGTGCCCTCCAGCATGGCTACCAGTGCTTCGGTAGAGCTGTGACCGTATGTCATCGACATGGATGAAATTGCCGTATCGACATTGTCAATGCCAGCTTCAATGCATTTCAGGTAGGTTGCCGTAGACAACCCGGTAGTAGCGTGGCATTGCATATGAATCGGTATGTCACAGGAATTTTTCAGGCGTTTGACCAGCTCGTAGCCGTCGTAAGGTCTGAGCAAGCCTGCCATGTCCTTGATGGCAATTGAGTCCGCGCCCATATCTTCGATACGCTTGCCCATTTCCACCCAGGCATCCATAGTGTGCACCGGGCTCACTGTATAGGAGATGGTTCCCTGGGCATGTTTGCCAACCGTCTTTACGGCCTGCAACGCCGTTTGCAGATTGCGCATATCGTTCATTGCATCAAATACACGGAATACATCTACGCCGCTTACTGCTGCACGGTCCACAAACTTTGTCACTACGTCATCAGCGTAATGGCGGTACCCCAGAATATTCTGACCCCGAAACAACATTTGCTGGGGCGTGTTGGGCATGGCTCGTTTGAGTTCCCGAATACGCTCCCAGGGGTCCTCACCCAGATAGCGAATGCAGGCGTCAAAGGTGGCACCTCCCCAGGATTCAAGGGACCAGAATCCCACCTGATCAAGTTTTTCGGCGATCGGCAGCATGTCATCCAGGCGCAAACGCGTCGCAAACAGAGACTGATGCGCATCGCGCAACACCACATCGGTAATACCCAGAGGGGTCTTGTCAGACATTACAAGTAAATCCTTCAACAGATTGGTTTGGCAGGCAGTGTCAGAGCCTGTTTTTATTTGCGCTCACGGTGCTTGTTCAGGGCAGCCTGAATAATTCTCAATGTTTTGGCGTCGACGGTTTTGCGGCTGTTTGCAGCAACAGTCGGCACCACCGCAGGAGCATCGGGTAAAAAACGGCCGATGACACGTGACATCAATGCCGTTGCCATTACCAGCAACGTAAGAAACACAAACACCGTGCCCATACCAAAAGACAGCAGGTCTAACCCTTGCTGCAGCAACGTGTCAGCCATATACCATTCCTCTTCTCTGCACACCTCATTCTATACAGGCAGCCGTACAAGCACTTGCCCGATCCGATTTTGGGTCGAACGTTCACCAGAGTCTTACCTGATTATGAACGGGTGGTAATAACAGTGAGGAGCGAATATACCGACAACCATAACGAACACGCAAGCCCCTGATTTATGCTGAAATTTTTTTACAAGACTGTTGTTAACGAAGAAAAAACCCTACAATGCCGCATCTTTTGGCCTCGTGAACAAGCAACTTTTCGATGAGCATCAAACAGTTACTGTCAGACCACATTCAAGCCGCCATGGTTGCCGCCGGCATTCCGGACACCTGCACACCCAATGTTACCCACAGCACCAGACCGGAGTTTGGTGATTTTCAGGCCAATGGCGTGTTAGCGGCAGCCAAGCGCCTGAAAACCAACCCCCGGGAGTTGGCGCAACGCGTTGTCGAACAGCTAAATGAAGAAACCGGTGGTTTGGCAACCATTGCCGAAAAAATAGAACTGGCGGGCCCCGGCTTTATTAACTTGCATATATCCAACCGTTTTTTATCCGGAAGTCTCGCCAAGATACAGGGAGATCCGCTACTGGGCACCCCCCCCGCTGCGCCGGCACAAACAGTGGTGGTCGACTACTCCTCACCCAATCTCGCCAAAGAAATGCATGTGGGCCATTTGCGCAGCACGATTATTGGCGATTCTGTTGCACGGGTGCTGGAGTTTTTGGGTAACACGGTTATCCGTCAAAATCATATGGGTGACTGGGGCACGCAGTTTGGCATGCTGATTGCTGAACTCGAAGAACACCTGGGACACGGCGAACGAGCGGAGCTGGCCCTGACTGATCTGGAAGTGTTTTACCAACAAGCCAAAAAACATTTCGACAAAGATGAAGATTTTGCCAACAAATCGCGTCAATATGTAGTCAAATTACAAAGCGGTGATGAACATTGCCTCGCACTCTGGCGTCAATTCATTGAGATTTCGATCGCTCACAGCGAACAGATATACAGAAAACTCAACGTGACCTTGTCGCACCGCGACATTATGCCGGAAAGCCGCTACAACGATGCGCTGGCGGGTGTGATTCAAACTCTGGAAGAAAAGAAACTGGCGGTAGATGACCAGGGCGCCAAGGTGGTGTTTCTCGACGAACTGGCTGACAAAAACGGCACGCCAAGCCCGATGATCGTACAAAAATCGGGTGGGGGTTATCTCTACTCCACAACGGATCTGGCAGCGCTGGACTATCGCTGTCATCAGCTCAAAGCTGATCGCATCCTGATATTTATAGATGCACGCCAGTCTCTGCACATGAAACAGGTGTACCAGTGTGGGCTCAAGGCCGGTTTTGCCACGCCACACGTCAGTTTTGAACACCACGCCTTTGGCACCATGCAGGGCGAGGATGGCAGGCCGTTCAAAACCCGCACTGGTGGCACAGTAAAGTTAAGTGCGCTGCTTGACGAAGCGGTAGATCGCGCCGGCCAGCTTATCGCCGAAAAAGATACCGAACTCTCTGCCCTGGAACGCGAAGAGATAGCTCGCAAGGTAGGCATTGGCGCGGTGAAATACGCAGATCTCAGCAGAACCCGTACCCACGATTATATTTTCAGCTGGGACAACATGCTGAGTTTTGAGGGCAACACAGCGCCCTACTTGCAATACGCCTGCGCCCGCATACACAGTATTTTCCGCAAGGCCGGTGTTGATCCGCAGCAACTTCACAGCGGCATCGAGGTAACAGCACCGCAAGAGAAAACACTGGCTCTCAAACTGCTCCAGTTTGGCGAGGTTCTCGAACAGGTTGCCCGTGACGCCTATCCACATATTCTCTGCAACTACCTGTATGAGCTGGCCAGTGAATTTATGGGCTTCTATGAGCACTGCCCGATACTGAAAGAGGATGTGGACGAGCCAACCCGACACAGCCGCCTGCAAATCTGCAAACTGACAGTGGATGTTTTGGCACAGGGTCTGGACTTACTCGGTATAGAGGTAATGGAAAAGATGTGAAGGGCAAGCTTCGAGCTGCACGTAAAAGCACTTCAGCCTTGCAACTTGCTGGCTCCCTCCACTTGCCACTCATTCAAGCAATTCATGCCCCTCAGACAATTGTCTGGCCATCCAAAACGCCAGATTGAATATGGTGCGTTAATCTGTACTGGCAAATAGATTGTCTTGCTTGTATTCCTCCAGGTCAAAATTAAACCGGAAAAGCGTTTACCAGCGCCGTTCATTTCCTGCAAACATCACGAGAGATATCAGGGTAAGTTTTTGCGGTCTGGCAGTTCAGTTAGAACCGCAAGTTTGGCTTCGTACATACTGCGGGTTTTCCTGCGATAAGCACGATCAAGCGCGTTGCGTAAATACCTTTTGGCCGATGAGAAGCGACCAATCCGGTAATTGGCTATTGCCAACCCGAAGTAAGCTTCGTGCAGATAAGGCGCCAGTTTTACGGCTTTTTTATACAGAGCTATGGCTTCCTGGTAATTGCCCTTCTCGTAGGAGTCACGTGCGGCACGCAGCCAGTGGAATGGACTGGGGTCATCCAACTCGGCGATCTGCTGGCTCACCTGTTTGATCTCTTCCACACGATTTTGCTGTGTCAGCAAAAACCGGTAGTTTTTTAGCAGGGTAAGTTTTTTCTCCATGTTTTCGATACCATAGAGATAAACTTCTTCCGATTTTTTCAACTTCCCAATACGGCGATAAATAACAGCCATCGTATTAAACGTTTCGCTACTGAGGGGTTCAAGCGCGATCGCTTCCACCGTCAACCAGTACGCAAGGTTATATTCGTGTCTTGCTATGGCATCTACCGCAAGATTGCGGTAATACCTGGCGACATACTGCTTTTCTGTAAGACTGCCAGCAAAGCGCTCGGTGCTTGTAGAGAAGTAATCCAGACGCAGCCCCGGTCTACGCAAGGTTATACGCCCCTCGTCCGGTATCCATTCGGCGTCATATAGAATTGTGCGAACGTGCAACCCCTTGACAACCAGGCCGCCATTTAATTCAAAAACCGGATCAGAGTCAGCTAATTGATAACCCACATCGACATTTGCCAGTTTTGCTATGGCAGTAGTTAATATGGCCAGAGACAGACAATTGCCAGAACGGTTTGCAAGGGATTCGGCGGCAGTATAGGTTTGAGCCGAATATTCAAAGTTTTCCAGCTGAGCTTCCAGATAATCGACCACTCTTTCGTGAGCCGGACTAGACAGTTCTTTGCGACTGTTAAAAAAGTCATAAAAATGTTTTTCCTGCTCCGGGGTCAGGCGATGAATTCCTTCAATGCTAACCAGATCAGGACGAGGCCCAAAAAACTCGTCTTGCCGTAAACTGAAGACTGGTTCAGGCTCAGCCACCGCAATGACTGACGGCTCCGTCTTGACATTACTACAACCGGCCAGCAGTACAATAGTACATAACAGTAACAAGGGGGGGATTTGCTTCAAGCCACACGCCATAGATACGCGTACCATCCGGAAGTCCTCCATGATTTAATAATTCTGATTACCAAGAGTTGGCTGCCATTGATTATTAACATACGTTTAGGAGCAGTTGCGGGTCGACTGCGTATGCCATATAAATTGGTCACGCGAGATCCCGGAAAGTTCCCGGCAGAGACCACTTTATCAATAATACGGAAAACAAAAGCAGGCTCTGGCGCACAAGGGCAGAGGTCTGGATTTACCAGGTATAGATGTGATGGAAAAGATGTGAGGGCAAGCTTCTAGCTGAAAAGCTAAAGTGCTTTTACTTGCAGCTTGCCGCTCTCTTTACTTGCCACTCATTTGAGCAATTCATGCCCCTCCGGCAATTGTCTAGCCATCCACAACGCCAGTTTGTGCTTGATATTGGGCTCACTTTCCTCGCCCCTGGGCAGGGGTTGCACCAGCTTGTCATGCACCAGCAAACGGTAGATGTATTGAATTTTGCGTTGCGCCGAGTCGGTTGCGTCAAATTTGGCTGCACCCCGTTTTTCAGCGTAAATCATGCCAACCCGAATCGCCTCTTTCAACAACTGTGCTTCGTTTTTCAGCTTTGCCATATTGATGTCTCTAACATTTACCAACTCTCTGCGGCGAGATCGTCCTGACTTCCAAACCGGAAACAGACTCTAAACCTTTAATGCCTGATGATAGAGGTCTGCAACTTCCTGGTCAAAGCAACAAAATATCACATCTTCCAGCACATCGTTGTCTCGCAGGCCAAGAATCACTTCCCGGGTTGCTATATTGACAGCGCGCTCAATCGGATAATGGTAAACCCCGCAACTGATGGCAGGAAAAGCAATGCTCTTGAAACCCTCCTGTTTGGCAATGGCCATGGCGTTTCGATAGCAACTTGCCAACAGTTCATCTTCACCGTCATTGCCACCGTTCCATATCGGCCCCACTGCATGCAGCACATGACTGGCCGGAAGGTTATAACTGTGGGTCATTTTCACTTTGCCGGTCGGGCACCCGTTTAACTTGAGGCACTCTTCCAGCAACTGCGGACCGGCCGCGCGATGAATTGCGCCATCGACACCACCGCCACCACCCAACCTGCTGTTGGCAGCGTTAACGATCGCATCAACCTTGATTCTGGTAATATCGCCTTGATAAACACGGATTCTATGCATCACCACACCTTCTTAGCAGTCCCGGGGCCAGTTAACACCAGTTTAGTGGATTCGGGGGAAAGTAGTCAGCACTGCCATTTCGGCACTTCTCTATACAGCCGGTACCTCCTCTCAGAGCAATAGACGCCTCTGCAGGGTGACAGGGCTCTCACCACATTCGGAACTTGATCACTTTTTAACCAAAACTTTCTCGCAATCAGATTTTTTATCGAATTTTTATAATTTATATTTGAAATTAAGCACGTAACAGCCTATAAAGACTGGGAAAATCTTATTTGGCTGGGGAAAAGGTTGTACGGCCTGGTATCAACAGTTGATATAAGAACAAGGCTATTCGCATGCTATCTGCTTACGATTTGCGCCATTTGATTATTCGAGACACTCTCAAACGCCTCGATGACTGGTCTCCCGCTGCTGAAAACCTGCTGCTCGGCACCGCCGCTCAGGAATCCGGCCTGGGTAATGATCTGAAATCCGGTCGCATGCTCGGGCTTTGTCATATCTCCCCTCAAACTCACCAGGCGGTCTGGGACAAGTACCTGGTAAAAAATCCGGATCTGGCGAGTCGCGTGCGTGGGCTGGCAAGCCAGCGCAGCTTTCTGAGCAATCCCCACGGCGAACTGGTTACCAACCTGATATACGCAACCGCTATCGCGTGGCTGATATACAAGCGCTGCAATCAGGCACTGCCCGCCGAAAGCGATGTAAATGGGCTGGCGAAGTTCTGGCATCGCCATTTCCACGCCAAAGCTGCAGCCACAGAAGGCGATTTTGTCAATACCTGGAATCAATTACCGACAACAGCAGTGGAATCGATTGCGGCGTAATGGAAGTTGGAAGTTGGAAGTTGGAAGTTGGAAGTAACAGAATTACATTAAACCGATTTCCTGGCAGTCGGTTTTGACGATCAGTTTTGCGAGGCGCCCATTTTTTTTGTAAACGCTTCCGTTCGCACCTCTATTTCGTCCTGCAACTCAAACCAGAGAGCTTCCTGGCTTTGTAATGACGTTCTGAGATTGCCTTGTTCTTTCATCAGTGATGTCATTTGCGTGGAGGAATCCTGCCCGTAAAGCTCGGGGTCTGATAACTTCTGGTCAAGATCAGCCAATTGCTGCTGCCATCGCTCCATTTGTGTTTCGATTTGCCCGAGCTGCTTTTTTAATGGCTGTATACTTTCGCGAAATACCGCCTCCAGACGCTTCTTTTCCTTGCGCGGCATAACCTGGGCCAAAGACTGATCTTCCAAAGAAGTCGACACATCGGATTCAGCGGTCAATAAAATCTTGTGATAGTCCTCAAGATCGCCATCAAACGGAGCAACCTTGCCTCCTCGCACCAGATAAAATTCATCCACGACGGTACTCAACAGATGACGGTCGTGGGAAACCAGCACTACAGCCCCCTTGAACGCCTGAATAGCAAAAACAAGTGCTTCACGCATATCAAGGTCAAGATGGTTGGTCGGTTCGTCCAGCAACAGCAAATTCGGCTTTTGCCACACAACCAGGGCCAGCGCCAAACGCGCTTTTTCGCCACCGGAAAACGGGGCAACCGGAGCCAGCACCGTATCGCCGCGAAACCCGAATCCACCGAGGTAATTGCGCAATGCCTGCTCGCTGGCTTTCGGTGCCAGCCGTTGCAAATGAAGCAGCGGTGTCGCTTCGATATCCAGCGCTTCCAACTGATGCTGGGCGAAATATCCAATCGCCAGATTTCCACCTTGAGTCAGGTGGCCACTTTGTGGTTGCAACAGCCCCGCCAGCAGTTTGATCAGCGTGGACTTGCCAGCGCCATTGCGACCCAGCAGACCAATACGAACACCCGGCTGCAAGTTCATTGCAATGCGTTCCAGCACCGTTTTTTCACCATAGCCTGCCATAACATTGTCCAGTGATATCAATGGCGAGCTAAGGGCTTCGGGTTCGGCAAACCGAAAATTAAAACCACTGGCCGCCACCAGGGCTGCTGTTGCCTGCAATTTTTCCAGGGCTTTTATTCGGCTTTGAGCCTGACGTGCTTTTGACGCTTTGTAACGAAAACGATCGATATATTTTTGCAGGTGCGCGCGCTGCTTTTCCTGTTTTTCAAAAAGCGCCTGCTGCTGCGCCAAACGCCCAGCCCGTTGCTGTTCAAAGCCGCTGTAGTTGCCGGCATAGTAAAACAGTGTCTGATGTTCAATATGAACAACAGCGTCCACAGCACGATCCAGAAACTCCCGGTCATGGGAAATCAAAAGCAGTGTGCCAGCATAACTCTTCAACCATTTTTCCAGCCAGTAAATCGCATCGAGGTCCAGATGGTTGGTCGGCTCATCCAGCAGCAATAATTCCGACGGGCACAGCAAAGCTCGCGCCAGATTAATCCGCATGCGCCACCCGCCAGAAAAGCTCGCAACCGTGCGTTGTTGTTCGTCGACAGAAAAACCAAGCCCATGCAACAACCGCCCTGCTCTGGCTTCCATGCTGTAACCGTCACACATGTCATAGTCGTGGATCAGTTGCGCAAGTTGCTCACCGGACTGACTGGCCTCGGCAGCGGCGATCTCTTGCTGTAAACGACGATATTCGGCATCAACATCTATTGTGTATTCAAGTACTGTCTTGTCCACCGCCGGAGTTTCTTGCGCCACAGCCGATATGCGCCATGCTGCTGGCAGGGAAACAGAACCGCTGTCTACATCAATTTCACCACGAAGCAAGGCAAACAGGGAAGATTTGCCGCAGCCGTTGGTGCCGACAAGCCCAACTCTCTGGCCGGGGTGAACCGTGACCGAGGAATCAAGCAGAAGTGGCTTGCTGCCGCGACGCAATTCGATGTTTTCGAGGCGTATCATAGTGTGTGGATAATCCGGTGATATAACGTTTTCGGCGTGAGCTACAAATTCACAATATCAATACGTTCAAACAAATTTTCATCTGTTTGTTCTCGCTCAACACGCAAATCCCTGAAATCAAACAAGTCAGTATCTGCCAGTTGTGACGGCGCAACATTTTTAATACTGGCAAAAATAGTTTCTGTACGACCCGGGTTTTGCGTTTCCCACTCCCGCAACATTTGTTTGATTACCTGTCGTTGCAAGTTTTCCTGCGAACCACAAAGATTGCATGGAATAATCGGAAATTCCTTCAATTCAGCGTACATCTGCAAATCGTCCTCTTTACAGTATGCCAACGGACGGATCACCACATTTTTTTTATCGTCGGATAATAACTTGGGGGGCATTGCTTTTAATTTACCACCGTAGAACATATTCAGAAAAAGCGTTTCGATAATGTCGTCGCGGTGATGGCCCAGCGCTATTTTGTTGGCACCGATTTCGCAGGCAAACCCGTACAGGCTGCCCCGGCGCAAACGCGAACATAATCCGCACGTGGTTTTGCCTTCAGGTACAACCGATTTGACAATACTGTAGGTATCTTTTTCCAGAATATGAAACGGCACACCTGCACTGGACAGGTACTCGGGCAAAACATGCTCTGGAAAACCGGGCTGTTTCTGATCCAGATTGACAGCGACAATCTCAAAGTGGATCGGCGCACTCTGCTGCAAATTCCGGAGAATATCCAGCATACACCAGGAGTCTTTACCCCCCGACAGGCACACCATAACGGTATCGCCGTCTTCAATCATATTGTAATCGGCAATAGCATTCCCGACATTGCGACGCAATCGCTTCTGCAACTTGTTGAATTCAAGGCGTTCTTTCCGAGCGGCAATATGAGACATGAGTGACACGGTCTTCAGGTTTCAAGAGCGCGGTATTGTACGTTTTTTGGACAAAAGTCGAAAGTGATAAGTCGCACCGGGCATCCCGCCCATGAGACAGACGACAGCCGTTTCATCCCGAAACGCAAAAGGGGTGCCGATCGGCACCCCTTCATAACATACCCCCGTCTTTCAGGCTTCAGGGCGCATTCAGTGTCCAGTCGTTCTGATATTCAAATTTCCCCTGAAAGCCCAGCACATAAAGTGCCTTGCGGTCATCCACATAATGAGCAAACAGCTTCAACATGCCCTTGTTGTCTTTGGCAAAGTCGCTTCGATACCACTGAAAAATATGGGACAGACGCATTCGTCCCTTGCCCAGCCGGACAGCACGAGGATGATTGATAAAATCCCGTGCGGCCTGTTTAAGTTGCGCACGGATATTGCGACCTGTGAATGCTTCAGGCCGCAGATTGGGGCAGCCAAGACCACCGCAAGCCAGCGCAAAGTGCACTTTGTAATCTTTCCACAGGGGCCGCAAAATACGGTGTTCGATATCGTTCAGACTCAACTTTTGTTCAAGTATCGTCACTGCGGCTTCATCCCATGGGCCATCAGCGCCCTGGCTATCAATATCGGTAATATTTTTTACCGGGTAGTTATCCAGTACCTCTTGCACCACCACAGCGTTATACAAGTTAATCCAGTAGGCTTTTTGTTCATTTCGGTTATAAGTGCGAGGGTCCAGAGACTCCAGCGACCTGATATAATTGCGCAGTTGTTTTTTATCTTTCTGTTCCACTTCCGCATACCGAAACCGGTTAATCCCCGAGGGATGATTGGTAACAACATACTTTGTTAACAATTCGCTCCACTTGCTGTGATCAACAATAGCCGTACTGTTTTGACTGGCGTCCCAAAAACTCCAGTACTGAGCCTTTTCTGCTGCACTGACAACCGCTGTACCAAGTGACAACGCAATCGCAATTATCCAGTGCTTTACAAAACCATGCTTCACAAACCCCTCCTTGCCAGTGCCATTGAATACCGTGTTTCCATTGTTAGCACTCCCCATGTTGTCCTACAATCGCAACTTCCCAGCCTGTGACCAGCGAACCCATGAAAACGCTAACCGCATCACAAATCAAATATATCGACCAACACCACACTTGGCACCCCTATTCGTCCCTGACCAAACCAATACCCGCGTATCAAGTTGTGAGCGCGAATGGCGTGCGCATGCGCCTGGCAGATGGCAAAGAGCTGATCGACGGTATGTCATCATGGTGGTGTGTTATTCATGGCTACAATCACCCCGTACTCAATGCAGCAATCCAGCAACAGCTCAGCCAAATGGCGCATGTCATGTTTGGCGGTATCTGTCACGAACCTGCCGCGAGACTGGTCAAGACTCTGGTCGATATCACGCCACAACCGCTACAAAAAGTATTTTTGTGTGATTCCGGCTCCGTCAGTGTGGAAGTCGCGCTTAAAATGGCGATTCAATACTGGTATTCGCTCGGACAACCGGAAAAACGCCGCTTGCTCACGGTGCGGCAAGGTTACCATGGAGACACGTTTGGCGCGATGTCTGTTTGTGATCCTGTTACCGGAATGCACCATCTGTTTAAAGGTTCTTTTCCCCAACATCTATTTGCCGAAGCACCTCAGTGCCTGTTTGATGACGAATGGGACGAAAAATACATCGACGAATTCAACCAATTAATCAGCAACCATCAGCATGAACTGGCAGCAGTTATTCTGGAGCCGATCGTTCAGGGCACAGGTGGTATGCGCTTTTATTCTCCCGAGTATCTGAAACGGGTACGCCAGCTTTGTGACCAATATAATGTGCTGTTGATTGCAGACGAAATCGCTACCGGCTTTGGTCGCACAGGAAAACTGTTTGGCTGCGAATGGGCCGACATTTCCCCGGATATTATGTGTTTGGGTAAAACCATGAGCGGCGGTTATTTGACGCTGGCGGCAACTTTGTGTTCAGACAAAGTTGCCAGCGGCATCTGCGAAGGGGAAGCGGGTGTTTTTATGCACGGGCCAACCTACATGGGCAATCCGCTGGCCTGCGCTGTTGCCAATGCCAGCATTGAGTTGCTGATCAATTCCAACTGGCAAGCCAATATATGCCGAATAGAACGGGGATTGATCAAGGGGCTTGCACCTTGTTCCGAATTACCGGGTGTTGCCGATGTGAGGGTATTGGGCGCAATCGGGGTGGTCGAAATGGAAAATCCGGTAAATGTTGCGGAGATACAGCAACAGTTTGTCGCCGCAGGAATTTGGGTGCGACCATTTGGCAAACAGGTGTATTTGATGCCGCCATTCGTGATTTCCGACGATGACCTGGCGACCTTAACGCAAGCACTGGTAACGGTCATTTCAACTTGAATGCTCTCAGACGTGTTGACCGACTCCAAACGTGACAGCTTCTGAAACCTGCTATGATTATTTTTTTGTCTATCCGGGAGGGAAAACCATGAAAACCCGTGCCGCTATCGCATTTGCCGCAGGCAAACCACTGGAAATCGCCGATGTCGACCTGGCTGGCCCCAAAGCGGGTGAGGTGTTGATTGAAATAAAGGCAACCGGGATTTGTCACACCGACGCCTTTACCTTGTCCGGCGATGATCCCGAAGGTGCGTTTCCCGCCATTCTGGGGCATGAGGGTGCCGGTGTTGTAGTGGACGTTGGCGCCGGTGTCACTTCAGTAGCGCCGGGTGATCACGTGATTCCGCTCTACACCCCGGAATGTCGCCAATGCAAATTCTGCCTGCACCCCAAAACCAATTTGTGTCAAGCCATTCGCTCTACCCAGGGCCAGGGCGTCATGCCCGATGGAACCAGCCGCTTCTCGCTGGATGGCAAACCCATTCTCCATTACATGGGCTGTTCAACATTCTCCAACTACACCGTACTACCGGAAATAGCGGTCGCTAAAATTCGCAAGGACGCCCCTTTTGACAAAGTGTGTTACATCGGCTGTGGCGTTACTACCGGAGTGGGTGCAGTCGCCTTTGATGCCAAAGTAGAGCCTGGAGCCAATGTGGTTATATTTGGCCTGGGCGGTATCGGACTCAATGTGATCCAGGGCGCCAGAATGGTAGGCGCTGACAAGATCATCGGTATCGATATCAATCCCGGCAAGGCAGAACTGGCCAAAAAGTTCGGCATGACCGATTTTATCAATCCGAAGAATGTCGAAAATGTCGTTGACACGGTTATTGAACTGACTGATGGCGGCGCCGACTACAGTTTTGAGTGCATTGGCAACGTAAATACCATGCGTCAGGCGCTGGAGTGCTGCCACAAAGGATGGGGCGAATCCTATATTATTGGCGTAGCCGGTGCTGGCCAGGAAATCTCCACGCGACCATTTCAACTGGTCACCGGCCGCGCCTGGAAAGGCACCGCCTTTGGCGGCGCGCGTGGACGCACAGATGTGCCCAAAATAGTCGACTGGTATATGAATGGCAAACTCAACATCGACGATCTGATTACCCACACCATGCCACTGGATGACATCAACAACGCTTTCGATTTAATGCATAAAGGCGAAAGTATTCGTTCAGTTGTTTTGTATTAATAGCGAGTATTCCATGGACCTGATATCGGAAAACAAAAGCTTTGGCGGACAACAGCGCCGTTACCATCACACTTCAGCCACCTTGAACTGTGATATGAATTTTTCAGTTTATCTTCCACCTCAAGCACAAACTGAATATGTACCGGTCCTTTATTGGCTATCAGGGCTTACCTGTACGGACGAAAATTTCGTTCAAAAGGCAGGAGCCCAGCAATACGCCGCTCGGCACGGAATGATTATTGTTGCACCGGATACCAGCCCTCGTGGAGAAGACGTGCCGGACGATCCGGACAAGGCATGGGATTTTGGCCTGGGTGCCGGTTTCTACCTCAATGCCACACAACAGCCATGGACCAGGCATTACCAAATGTACGACTACATAACAACCGAACTGACCGAACTGGTTGGCCGGCACTTTCCCGTCAAGTCAGATCGTACAGCAATATCCGGACACTCCATGGGTGGTCACGGGGCCTTGATCATTGCCCTCAAAAACCCGGATATATACCAATCCGTATCTGCTTTTGCTCCCATTTGTGCGCCAACCCAATGCGCGTGGGGCAAAAAGGCTCTGAGCGGCTATCTGGGGAACGATACTGAACTTTGGCGACAATATGATACTGTTGAATTACTGGCTACGGAGCAGCCACAACTGTCGCTGCTGGTGGATCAGGGGGATTCCGACGAGTTTCTGGCAACGCAGCTTAAACCGGACCTGTTAAGGGCTGCCTGCGACAAATATCATCACCCTTTACAGCTGCGCTTGCAGCAAGGTTACGACCACAGTTATTTTTTTATCGCGTCATTTATCGGTGAGCACATCGCCTTTCATGCCAATAACCTGAAATAACGTACGGTTAGCATCTTGCAACAGACAATTGAAACGTCCGCTTCGAGCCAGGGCCTGTTAAGATTAACCCAATTTCCTGATTCCAACCGCATTGCGCAATTTGGCAAGAAACGGCTGGCTGTACTCCCGTGCTCTTACCGCTCCTCGCTGCAAGGCATTTTCAATGTACTTCGGATTTTCCATCAATTCGTTGTAACGCTCGCGAGGTTCTCTCAATTCTTCATTAATCAATTCAAACAGTTGCTTTTTTGCCTCTCCCCAGGCAATTCCATTTTCATACTCCTTGCGCATGTATAACGTTTGTTCCGGGGTCGCAAACGCACGCCATATCTGAAACACGGTTGAAGTGTCCGGGTCCTTCGGTTCACCAGGTTCGAGCAGGTTGGTTTTGATTTTGTTGATATGTTTGCGCAGTTGTTTCTCGCCCAAAAACAACGGGATGGTATTGCCGTAGCTTTTACTCATTTTGCGGCCATCCAGCCCCTGTAATACGGCAACATGGTCGTCCACCACGGCAGACGGCAACACAAAATGCTCGCCAAAATGATGATTGAAACGCTGTGCGATATCACGCGCCATCTCAACATGTTGAATCTGGTCCTTGCCTACCGGAACTTTTTGGGCATTGAACATAAGCATATCTGCGGCCATAAGCACCGGATAACTGAACAGACCCATGGTTACACCAAAGTCAGGGTCTTCACCTTCCTCTTCGTTCGCCTGAACAGCTGCCTTGTAGGCGTGAGCCCGGTTCATAAGCCCCTTGGCAGTCATACAAGTCAACAACCAGGTTAATTCCGTAATTTCATGAATATCGGACTGACGGTAAAACACAGCATTATCTGCATCCAGACCGAGAGCAAGCCAAGTTGCTGCTATTTCACGGGTGGATTGCTGCACTTGTTCCGGATCATGGCATTTGATCAGAGCGTGATAATCTGCGAGAAAAAAATAAGGCCGCACATCACTGCGCTGACTGGCTGCAATTGCAGGTTTGATGGCCCCGACATAGTTACCCAAATGCGGAGTACCGGTAGTCGTAATACCTGTTAATACGGTTTCAACAGTCATTGATATTCAAAAAACCTTGTATATGTTCCGACTTGTGAATTATTCAGAGTCCACCCTGGATAGCAAGGAATATATAAAGCGATTCCGTTCAGGCTCAAGCGTTACCAGACCTGACAAGCAACCTAGCCAGCAAGCTTGAGGTATCCCAGCGATTACCACCCAACGCCTGTACCTCGGAGTAAAACTGATCGACCAGCGCAGCCACGGGCAAGTGTGCACCATTCTGCCGGGCCTCATTTAAAACAATTCCCAGGTCCTTGCGCATCCAGTCCACGGCAAAACCGAAATCATAGTCTCCCTGAAGCATCGTGGCGTAACGGTTTTCCATTTGCCATGATCCGGCTGCGCCCTGAGCCAATAACGGGAATACTTGCTCGCCGTCCAGGCCGGCCTGTTGAGCAAAGTGAATCGCTTCTGCCAAACCCTGCACAACACCGGCAATACAAATCTGATTAACCATTTTAGTCAATTGCCCGCTACCGACCGGGCCGAGCAACACAGCAGCGCGTGCGTATGTTTCAATTACTGGCTCTATACGCTCGAAGGCGCTTTCATCACCGCCGCACATCACCGTTAACACACCGTTTTCAGCACCTGCCTGGCCACCCGATATCGGCGCATCAATAAAATCCAATCCCTGTCTGAGGGCTTCGCTGCCAAGTTCACGAGCGAGATCTGCTGACGCCGTTGTATGATCAACAAATATTGAACCCTGTGACATTGCCGAAAAAGCACCGGATTCGCCAACCGCAACCGCTCGCACATCGTCATCGTTACCAACGCAGGCAAAAACAATTTCAGCGTTGCGTGCTGCATCGCAGGGCGTCGGCGCTGCCTCGCCGCCAAACTCTTTTACCCAGTCACCAGCTCTGGAGGCGGTCCTGTTATAAACCACCACATTATGGCCTGCTTTTTGCAGATGACCTGCCATGGGATAGCCCATTACACCTAATCCGAGAAAAGCAAGATTCATAAAATTTCTCCCAACTCAAGAAAATATGATAGTCAGCAGCACTGCACCAAGCGCGAGACGATACCAGACAAAGGGCATCATTCCAATGCGTTCTATCCAGCGCAAGAACACCGCTATACAAGCATAAGCTGTAACACCTGAAACCATAACTCCAGTAATAATCATCAACCAATCAGTCTGCTGTACCTGCGCCAGTTGCACCGCTTTATAACCACCGCTCAGAAAAATCACAGGTATCGACAACAAAAAAGAAAACCTTGCTGCTGTCACGCGATCAAACCCAAGCGCCAACGCCGCTGTCATGGTAATTCCAGAACGGGACGTGCCGGGAATCAAGGCCAGAACCTGGGCCAGACCAATCCAAAGTGCCGAGCGCCAGGTAAGCTTGTCGAGGCCATGACTTTCTTTGCCTCGCCGGTCAGCTATTCCCAGAAGCAACCCGAATATTATCGTGGTTGCGGCAATCACGGCGACAGAACGCAAATGTTTTTCGATCACGGCGTCAAATAACAGGCCGCAAAGGCCAACCGGGATAGTGCCAAACACGATATACCAGCAAAGACGGCTTTCAGCACTGTGTCGCTTTTTGAATGTACTACCCCAAAAAGCCCCTGCGAGCGCCATCAGGTCATGTCGAAAATAGATAATAACTGCCACCAGCGACCCGACATGAACGGCGACATCAAAAGCCAGCCCCTGGTCAACCCATCCCAATAATTGGGACGGTAAAATCAAATGGGCAGAACTGGATATCGGCAAAAACTCTGACAAACCCTGAATAATGGCCAGCACGACCATTTGAATAAAGTCCAATTCAAGTTCCTCGGCTAATACGAGCCACAAGACACAAAATCACTCTTGTTTTCTCAATTTTTGATGTTTTTTCCAAGAAACCTTGTCTCTCAGGTATCTTAGTCTCGCCTGTTCAACAGGAACAGCTTTTCCCGACTGCAGCAAAGACTGGGCAACAACGGCAACATCGCGGGCTTCCGGCACAAGGCCTGAATCAGTCCTGACAGCCTTGACTGGAAACTGGTCTGCATATTGCCACCCTTCTCCAACCCCTACATCAATCCCGGAACCTTGTAATTCCGCTGCCACTTTTTCAGGAGCGGTGAGTGCATCGGGCACGACTTCTTCCGCACCACCTGCTTTTGCCCGGTATACTCCCCAGTATATTTCCTCCATTCGAGCATCCAGAGCAGGCAAAAGTGTCTCGCCACCTCGCAAGTTAAACTTACGTACGGCACCCTGTGCCATCACCTGCAGTGTAGATACCGGTATCACCGGTACATTGGCACCAAATGCAAGTCCTTGCACAACACCCATACCAATTCGCAAACCGGTAAATGACCCGGGTCCAGCGCCATAAGCAATTGCATCGAGTTGCGACAACTCACAACCAGCTGCCGCCAACACCTGATCTACCATCGGCAACAGTAAACGCGTGTGGGACCTCGGCTCATCAGAAAACTCCTGCTCCACTGTGTCTTTAAAGGCAATTGCCACTGAGCAGGCATGAGTAGATGTATCAATGGCCAGTAACATAAAAAAATCCCTCGACAGATGTCGAGGGATTTTACCGTTTTGGCGTGTTAAAAAGAACGCCGAAAAGCAATTACTTCTTGGCGGCAGCCTTACGTGGACGACCGCGCTTGGCTGGCGCTTTTTTGGCGGTTGCCGCCTTCGCTGGACGACCGCGTTTGGCCGGTGCTTTCTTGGGCTTGGCTTCAGCTTTTTTCGCAATGGTCTTCAGCTGGGCTGCTGCTTTTTTCTCCGCAGCTTTAACAGCGGTTGATGCCTTTTTAGCTGCTGCCTTCACTTTCCTGCTATCTGCAGTAGCGCGGCTCTTTTCCCACCGCTCCTTGAACTTCGCAGAGGCAGCCTTGAGATCCGCACTGGCTTTGGCTGCCAGTTTTTTCTCAAGTGCGGCAATTTTTGCAGCGGCCTTGGCTTCAGCTTCGGCAACTCGAGCTTTTGCTTTAGCAGTTTGGGCAGCTATTCTGGCGCTGGCCACTTTGGTGCGCAGACTTGCCAGTTTAGTGCTTGCTGTTCTTACTTCAGCGCGAGCTTTAACAAGAGCTGCTCGACGGGTCTTGGTAGGATTTTTGGAAATTTGAGCACTGAGAGTCTTGACTCTGGATCGTGCAGCGGTGAGTTTTTTGGAAACCGAAGCCACCTCTTTTTGAGTCGCAGCCAATGCTTTCTCAGCTGCTGTCGCCGGAGAGGCAGATTTAACAGGTTTCCGTGCGGTTTTCTTCCTCGCGGTAACCTTGCGAGTCGCCTTCTTCGCAGAAGATTTTTTTGCGGCTGGTGCCATTTCTTTTCTCCTCAATTGTCAGCAAAAAAAACAACCCAGTGACTGCATGTACGGTTTAACGAAAAAACCACCACCCGGGCTTGTGTAAATTCTAAGCAATAATTTATGTTTTTCCAGTCATTTACCAACTTTTTTTGCAAAAAATTATACTTTTTTAACGAAAATCGCCTTTTTTTGTCATTTTGTCGCCCAAAAAATCACTAATCAAAAAAAATTATGACGAAAACTCATTTTCCACGAGCTGTTGCAATAATGAAATATGGTACTCATTTGCGTTAAGGCAGGGGATGTAATTGTACTTTTCGCCACCTTTTTCCTCAAAAAATTCACGTGTTTCACGATCCAGCTCTTCAAGAGTTTCCAGACAGTCGGAAGCAAATGCCGGACTCATTACATCGACACTTTTTACTCCCGACGCCAGCCATTCCTCCAATTTGCTTTCAGTGTATGGTTTTACCCATTCTCTTGGGCCAAACCGGGACTGAAAACTGAAACCCCAACTATCCTCTTTCAGCTCCAGGCGCTCAGCAAGTGCTTCTGCAGTTGCCTTGCAATGCAAATAATACGGATCACCGGCGTCTGTATAAGATTGGGGAATACCGTGAAATGAGAGCAACAGGCGCTCATGGCGACCATTTTTTTGCCAATATTCAGTAACACTTTGCGCCAGTGCTTCTATATAAGCCACGTGGTGATAGTAGTGCTTGACAACCCTGATATCCGGCACATCGCGGGAACTGCGGTAAATATCAGCGATCTGATCGTATATTGCTCCGGTTGTAGAGCCTGAATATTGTGGATAAAGGGGCAATACCAACAGTTTCTCGTAACCCTCTGCGCACAATTCTTTTACAACCTGTCGCAAACCCGGGCGTCCATACGTCATCGCATAAACTACTTGAGGTGCCGATTCAGCATTTGCCGCCGCCAATTTTGTTTGTAATGCAATAACCTGCTGCTCCGTAAAATAACGAATCGGCGAACCGTTTTCCGACCAAATGGACTGATAGAGTTTCGCCACTCGACGAGCACGCAACGGCGCAATCACAAACCTGAGCAGAGGTCGCCAGTACCACCCCGGCGCTTCGACTACTCTCGGATCGGACAAAAATTCTGTCAGAAAACACCGCACTGATTTTGCATCGGCATGTTCCGGTGTGCCCAGATTGACGAGTATGACCGCTTGCCTGTTTTTACCAGGTCCCATAATTTTATTCTCCTTGTTTCCAGGCCAAAGATATCTGATACGAATGGCATAGTTAAGACAAAATATTCACCCACCGCAGTTCACACACGTTGCAGGTTGGTATTCGCCTGACGCGCCCCAACCTGCGCGGATTACCATTTATTTGTCCCAAGTACGCGCCATTCGTATTTGATAAAGATAGCCCACATAAATTTCTGGCGTAAAAAAGGCCTCGTCGGTGAGGCCTTGTTTATATGAATTAACTGTATGACCGTTAACTCAATGCATCAGTCAAGCGCTTTTGCACTGCTGGCAATGAGCCTACACCGGATATGCATTTATAAACTGGTGATGCGCCCGGGTTATCTGCTGCAAGTTTTTGATAATAATCTACCAGTGGTCGCGTATGCTCGTGATAGACCTGCAAACGATTGCGAACCGTTTCTTCCAGGTCATCCTCACGCTGCACCAGCGGTTCTCCGGTTTCATCATCCAGCCCCTCCTGCCGTGGGGGGTTATTGTCAATATGATAAACACGTCCCGATGCCTCGTGCACACGCCTGCCACTCAAGCGCGAAACAATTTCATCATCATCAACGTGAATTTCAACCACGAAATCAATATCGATTCCGGCATCAACCAAGGCCTCTGCCTGGGGAATCGTTCTCGGAAAACCATCAAATAGAAAGCCATTAGCGCAATCGCCGCGGCTAATGCGCTCTTTTACCAGAGCAATGATCAAATCGTCAGATACCAGGCCGCCGGAAGCCATTATATCCTTGACCTTAAGCCCAAGCTCGGTCCCGGCCTTAATCGCCGCACGCAACATATCACCGGTGGAAATTTGAGGAATATCGTATGTTTTGGTGATAAATCCGGCCTGTGTCCCTTTTCCGGCACCGGGTGGCCCAAGCAAAATTATGCGCATCTGATTTCCTCTTTATCATACGGTATCTGCTGCACCTGCGACTGACTTGCTTTCTGTGCTGGCGGCAGAAAACCGCGGATCTTACCCGTATTGCCGGTTGGCCTCAAGTAAGAGGCTCCATAGGGCACCCATGGTCAATATCCAAAGTCAACGCCCATTGTCGAAAATTCGTTAACCATCGCAGCACATTTCAACCTACGAAAGCTCTGATTTTGATGCCTCCCAGAGGGCATCCATTTCCTCAAGGCTCATTGACTCCACCGTTTGCCCCTCTTTGACAGCACACTTCTCGATATACTGAAAACGACGTTCAAACTTGCGGGTCGCACGACGTAAAGCCCCTTCGCTTTCCACACCAAGATGACGGCTGAGATTCACACAAGTAAAAAACAGATCACCAACTTCCTCTTCGACCTTGTCCTGGTCACCGGCAGAGAGCGCGGCAGCAACTTCATTGGCCTCCTCGCACACTTTTGTTAACACTCCGTCAATATCGGGCCAGTCAAAACCAACACCTGCCGCTCTTTTCTGCATTTTTTGAGCACGCATCAGGGCTGGTAAACAGGAAGGAATATCATCCAGTACACTATGCCTGCCCTTGCTGCTTCGCTCGGTCTTTTTGAGCTTTTCCCAGGTTTGTTTTATGCCGGCTTCGTCGGGATTGCTCGCAGAATCGCGCATGCTGTCAAGAGTACCCTCCGGGAACACATGTGGATGACGGAATACCAGCTTTTCCACCAGCGAGGAAACAACTTGTGAAAAATCAAAATAACCCCCTTCTCGCCCCAATTGGCTGTAGAAGACTACTTGAAAAAGCAAATCTCCCAACTCCTCCCTGAGATCGCGATAATCTCCCCGTTCAATGGTATCAATGACCTCGTAAACCTCTTCCAGAGTAAACGGCACGATGGTTTCAAATGTCTGCCTGAGATCCCACGGACAGCCTGTCTCCGGATCTCGCAGACGCTCCATCAAATAGAGCATATCGGCAACTGTGTATTCAGGCGCAGAAGGTTTGGGCAAATCAGACATCAATCACTCATCCGTTCAATATCAATCAAATTGGTGACCTGCCGCAATCGTCCCATGACATTGCTGAGTTCTTCGATGCCCATAACTTCCAGTTTCATCAACATCATGCAGGCATTGTCATTATTGTATTCATCCTGGCGAATAGTCATTTCGACAATATTGACACCAAGGTTATCGAGCACCGCGGATATATCTCGTATCAAGCCTGGCCGATCATACGCCAGGAGCTTGATCTTAACGGGATACACTCGCTTGGGAGCCCCACCCCAGCTCACCTGAATTACTCTTTCCGGCTCTTCGTTTTGCATACGCAACAAATTGCCACAATCCTGGCGATGGATAGACACTCCACGCCCATGCGTAATGTAGCCACTAATACTGTCACCGGGAACAGGATTGCAGCAGTGAGCAATTTGCGACATCAGGTTGCCAACACCATAAATATAGACGTCGGATTTTTCATAGCGACTGGCTGTTTGCGCCCGCTTCGCCACTTTGAACCCGGGTTCGCGCCTGGAATCGATTTGTGACTGTGCAGCTTTGAGGAATTGTGGAACGGTGACATCGCCAGCACCAATAGCGGCATATAATCCGTCTTCCCCCCGCTTGTTAAATTTTTCAGCAATAACTTCCAGATCCAGTTCCCTGACACCAAGCTGACGCAATTCACGAGTAACTATTGTGCGCCCCGCCACAATATTTTTTTCGCGATCCTGTTTGCGAAACCATTGCTGAACTTTTGCGCGGGCACGACTGGTATGGAGATAACCAAGTGACGACAACAACCAGTCACGACTGGGCGCTTCTGTTTTTCCCGTAATAATTTCAACCTGGTCGGAGGTATGAAGAACCGTGCCCAGAGGGGCAATGCGACCATTTATTTTTGCCCCTCGACAACGATGACCGATCTGGGTATGAACCCGATAGGCAAAATCAAGCGGTGTTGAGCCCTGCGGCAAATCAACAACATGACCTTCTGGTGTAAACACATAAATGCGATCTGGAGAATTATCCCGATTGAGCAACTCCTGTACATGTTGTTCACCTTCAATCTCTTCGTGCCACTCCAGCACCTGCCGCAGCCACAGGATTTTCTCTTCGTAGCTGTCGGCAGACAATTTTGCATCACTACCCTTGTAACGCCAGTGTGAACAAACACCAAGCTCAGCCTCTTCATCCATTTGATAAGTGCGTATTTGCACCTCAAGTACCTTGTTGCGAGGCCCTATTACCGCGGTATGCAAGGATCGATATCCGTTTTCTTTTGGAGCCGCAATATAATCATCAAATTCATTGGGGATATGACGCCAAAGTGTGTGAATAATCCCCAACACTGCATAACATTCTGCCACTTCAGGTACCAGAATACGCACAGCTCTTATATCGTAAACTTGAGAAAAGCCGATATTCTTGCGCTGCATTTTGCGCCAGATACTGTAGATATGTTTGGCGCGACCGTAAATTTCACCTTTAATGTCAGCCTTTTTGAGTTCAGCGTTGAGAATCTGCAAAACTTCGTCGATAAAGTTTTGGCGATCAATGCGCTTCTCATCCAGCAATTTTGCAATACGCTTGTATTCTTGCGGCTCCAGATATCGGAAGGCCAGATCTTCCAGCTCCCATTTCAGCTGCCCTATACCGAGCCGGTGCGCCAACGGTGCGTAAACATCAAAAACTTCCCGGGCCACTCTAATACGTTTTGGCTGCGGTGCATCCTTGACCGCACGAATAGCGCAAGTTCGTTCGGCAATCTTGATTAACGCGACCCGTACATCGTCAATAACGGAAACCAGCATTTCGCGCACTTTTGCAGCCTGCTGACCCACGCCATGACCAAAGACTCCCTGCTCCGAATCATTGCGCAACGTGCTGATTACCGCCATCTGCTGGACGCTATCGATCAATGATGCAATCGATTTACCAAACTTTGCCCGTACGTCCTGCAATGTCACCTTGCGCTCACGAACAGCGCGATACAGCACAGCAGCAATCAGGCCAGAAGCATCCATATGAAGTTCGGCCAGAATATCTGCCATTTCAAGACCGGTACGCAAACTGCTTGTGCCCGGCGCCCAGATATTATCTTCTGCGATAGCCTGTTCTTCCATCTGGCGACTGAACTCACAGGCTTGCAACAACACCTGGCGATCTTTTTCTGAAAGATCTACTTTGCCAGAAAGACTGTCTATCCACGCGGAAAGATCAATATCTCCAACATCGGCCAACGAATGAAGTGCTCTTACTTTTACCATGAACAGGTTCTACGGTTTGTTCTGTTGCCCCGGATTGGTCAAAACCCGGGTTGTCTGACAACTACAGGCTCTGGATTATCCTTCAAGGACGACAAAAGCCATCACAAATTCGCGCTCATCTGCCAGACTCAGCAGGGCGCGACTACCTCCCAATTCTTGCAGGCGCTGCGCTGCAGCCCGATACAATATCAACTCCGGGGCTCCGGCGCCGTTATTGCGAATCTCAAAATCCTGCCACGAAATTTTACCAATACCCGTGCCAAGCGCTTTGCTGGCCGCTTCTTTCGCTGCAAAACGCTTGGCAAGCCATGCCACCGAATCACGTTTGCTATCACAAATATTTTGCTCCGAAGCAGTCAGCACCCTTTGCGTAAATCGCTTGCCATGACGCGCCATCGCCTTGCGTATACGTGCAACCTCTATCAGGTCTGTTCCTATGCCAACTATCATGTGGTTTTTCCAGAATCAGGGCTTGTGCCAGATGGCGACCTTACAAAAAGTTCACGGCTGCGCAAAGGCTGATTTCCCAGATGCGGCTGCAATGCCAGCCTGACCAGACGCTTTGCACTGTGACATACATCTGGCAAATGGTAATCATCCGCGGCAATTGATAGCAAATGTGCGCCGCTGAACACACATTTTGGGTCTACCGCTCGCGAATCAAAATGGCGTGTAACACCAACTTCAGAATGAAACAGGTAATCAGCACAGCTTTCTACCGCCTCTGCGCTGACAGCATCTGTATCAAGCACCAGACCATAGCCAAGCTCCTCAAGCAAAGACAGTTCAAACGCACGCAACATGGGTTCCGGAGTATGGGTATCTGCCAGATTTCGCAGCAGCATCAGGTAGCGATCATACAAGGGCTCGTGAGGGTCATGTTCGGGCAGCAGTCGCAGCAATAATTCATTTATATACAACCCGACAAATAATTGCTGTCCCCAGAGTGGCCTCACAGTGCCATCCGGTTCTGCCTGGTGTAACGTTTTCAAGTCACCACGCCCACTCCATCCCACGATCAGTGGAACAAATGGCGCAAACCGGTTGCCACCTTTTCGACTGCGAGCTGATCTGGCAACCCCCCGCACTCTTCCATGCTGACGGGTGAACAAGTCTACCAGCAGACTGCTTTCCCGCCAGGGGCGACTATGCAATACATAAGCCGAGTCGGCGTCAACTCGCATATTCCTTGCTCACTCAAATTGGTATTCGGAATTAATCCCGATAACCCAGGCTATGCAACGCTCGTTCATCATCAGACCACCCTCCGCGAACTTTCACCCAAAGATTGAGCATTACCTTATCGTCAAACAGTTTTTCCATATCAAGGCGCGACTGCTGGCCAATTTTTTTGAGCCTCGCTCCCTTGTCTCCGATAATGATTTTTTTCTGGCCATCCCGTTCCACCAAAATCAGCGCGCTAATATGAAGTACGTTGCTTTCCCGTTTGAACTCTTCAATTTCAACAGTTACTTGATAAGGTACTTCATCACCAAGTTGGCGCGTGATTTTTTCACGCACTATTTCGGCAGCAAGAAAGCGTTCCGTACGATCTGTAATCTGGTCATCCGGGAAGTAGTGCATACCCTCTGGTATGTGCTTGCGAATTTCACTTTCGAGTGCATCAAGGTTTTGCCCATGTAATGCAGACAGGGGCAAAATAGCTGCGGGCTTTAGTTTGTTTTCCAATTCCACCAGCCAGGGCAGCATCTCTTTTTTGTTGTCAATGCGATCAACTTTGTTAATCACCACAATGAGCGGCGCACGATTCGATTGCAAAGTAGCCACTACAGCGTCGTCTGCTTCGGTCCAGATCGTGCGATCCAAAACCAGTACAATGACATCGACATCCCGCACAGCACTGACAGCAGCACGATTCATATAGCGGTTTATCGCCTTGTCCTGGTTAGTGTGCATTCCTGGTGTATCGACAAAGATCAACTGGGTATCACCCTCTGTTTTGATACCCAGTAAATTGTGGCGAGTCGTTTGTGGTTTGCGTGAAGTAATGCTTAACTTTTGTCCCATCAGATGGTTGAGCAGAGTGGATTTACCCACATTGGGACGGCCAACAATTGCTACATAACCGCAATACTGTTTACCGGGTGACTGCGCTTCACTCATCATTCAGAGCCTGTTTTGCCTGCATTGGCACTTATTTACCCGGGACTTGTTTACCCGGTACTTGTTTACCAGTGTTACGCAACTGTTGCAGGATCTTGTCCGCTGCCGCTTGCTCGGCGCCGCGACGACTTGATCCTTCTGCCATTACGGGCTTTTCCAATAACTCAATGTTGCAACTAACAACAAAGGTTTGGTCGTGAGGGTCCCCTTTGACATGCTCCACCTGATATTCAGGCAGACTTTTACCTTGCCCTTGCAAATATTCCTGCAAACGGGTTTTTGCATCCTTGTCTTCACCCTGCTTTGACAAACCTGCAATGCTATCTACAAGCCACTCCTCAGTACGCTGGCGGGCAATAACCAGTCCGGCGTCAAGATAAATGGCTCCAATCAATGCTTCCAGCGCATCTGCAAGGATAGAGTCACGCCGCTGACCACCGCTTTTACGCTCACCACCGCCAAGATTCAGTTGATTGCCAATATTGAGCTGTCGGGCTACACGAGCCAGTGAAGTACCCTTGACCAGGTTTGATCGCATACGGCTGAGTTCACCTTCTCTGGCTTCAGGAAACCGACCAAAAAGCAGCTCGCCAACCACCAGATCAAGCACCGCATCACCGAGGAACTCTAACCTTTCGTTATTATTGCCACCGCAGCTACGGTGGGTCAAAGCCAGGTCCAGCAGACTTTCATCCTGGAAATGATACCCCAGACGATTCTGTAAGCGTTCCCTGTCCAACTTGGTATTCACCACACTCAATCAGCGTCACCCGAGCTATCTATAGTGTTACTAAACGCTACAACCACGTCCAGATTACCGAGAAAATTAATGCGCTTTTCATAATCGAGATTAAGGGTTACACGGCCCTTGTCTCTCACGATTTTGATATCCCGCACAGATATATCTCGTACACCATCGATGGAAAAGTGACTGTCGATTTTGCTGCGAATCTGCCGGTTAGTCATGCTCGTCAGATCCTCATCCCGCATTTTGTTCAACGATCCTTGTACAAACCAGCTATCCAGGTAGAGTGGAATCAACTTTAGACCACACAACAAAAAAAAGGCACCGAGCGCCACAACAACCAGTAAACCTATGCTGGATATGCCGCGTTCCTTGCGAATATTTTTATGTATTTTCATATCAACCTCCCATGCAGATGTACAGCACTATTGAATACTGCCGACCGCATTAAATTCTGGCAGACTAAAAAAATCTTTCCAATGCATCCAGATTACAACTGCTTTACCAACGATATTTTCTTCCGGAACCGGTCCCCAGTCCCGGCTATCACTGCTGTTGTCACGGTTGTCGCCCATCATGAAATAGTGGCCTTCTGGCACGACAATAGAATAACGCACACTGTAACGGCCTGGTCGAACACCACGCTGCATAGCATGTTGGACCGATCCCAGTTGCTCCAGCTGTACAGTATAGCTGTGATTTTCCGGCACCAGCGTCGGGTGAGGAGTCTGTTCCATTTGTTCGCCATTTACAAATAACATGCCATTGCGAACTTCAACCTTGTCACCTGGCAAGCCAATCACGCGCTTGATAAAATGACGCTCATCATTCGGCGGATAAAACACCATGACGTCGCCACGCTGCGGGGAGCCGATATCGACAAGCTTGGTTCCGCTGACCGGTAACCTCAATCCATAGGAAAACTTGTCCACCAGAATAAAATCGCCAATACGCAAGGTAGGAATCATTGAGCCCGAAGGGATTTGAAAAGGTTCGTATAAAAAAGAGCGCAATACCAGTACCAGTGATAATACCGGAAAAAATGAACTAAAAAACTCTACGTACTTGTTATCTGCAGCAACCTTAAGCTTTAACAGCACCCAGGCAATGCCGGTCACAAAGACTGCGCCAACCAGAATCAGGGGGAAATTAATATCCATTGTCAACTATCCGTTTTCAATCATCAGTTTTCAAAACGGCCAAAAAAGCCTCTTGGGGAATTTCTACGCGGCCTACTTGCTTCATACGCTTTTTACCCGCTTTTTGCTTTTCAAGCAGTTTCTTCTTTCTCGACACATCACCACCGTAACATTTTGCGGTTACATTTTTACGCAAGGCCTTAACCGTAGTGCGGGCAATAATATGGCCACCCAACGCTGCCTGTATTGCTACATCAAACATTTGACGCGGGATCAGCTCTTTCATCTTCTCGGTTAACTGGCGACCCTTGTGATGGGCATTGTCCCTGTGCACAATCAGCGCCAAAGCATCTACTTTATCACCATTGATCAAAACATCCATTTTCACCAACGGCGCGGCCTGAAAGTACGCAAAACCGTAATCCAGCGATGCAAAGCCACGGCTTACCGACTTTAGCCGGTCGAAAAAATCCATTACGACTTCACTCATTGGCAACTCATACCGTAGTGCCACCTGGCCACCAACAAACTGCATATCCTTCTGTAATCCACGTTTTTCTACGCAGAGGGACATCACATTTCCAACATAATCCCTGGGTACCAGAATACTCGCTTCACAAATGGGCTCCCGCATCTCATCAATGGCGGCAGCATCCGGCAAACTGGAAGGGTTTGATACATAAGCGATCGCGCCATCGGATTTGACAACTTCATACACCACCGTTGGCGCAGTAGTAATCAGATCCAGGTCGTACTCTCTCTCTAGTCGCTCCTGGATGATTTCCATGTGCAACATGCCCAGGAAACCGCAGCGAAAACCAAAGCCCAGTGCATCGGACGACTCCGGCTCAAAAAACAGGGATGCATCATTCAAGGTCAATTTCGCCAATGCGTCACGAAAATCCTCGAAATCATCTGAATTGACCGGAAACATGCCAGCATAAACCTGAGGTTTGACCTTTTGAAACCCGGGCAACGCTTGCACGTCTGGCGTGTTGGCATGGGTAAAAGTATCCCCCACTGGCGCACCGTGAATATCCTTGATACCAGCGACCATAAAGCCGACTTCGCCAGCCTTCAATTCTTTCAGTTCCTTCCTTTTCGGGGTAAATACGCCCACATTATCCACAACCTGAGCCTTTCCTATGGACTTGGCAATAACCTTGTCCTTGACCCGCAACGTACCTTGTATAACTCTGATCAACGATACAACGCCCAGATAGTTGTCAAACCAGGAGTCAATAATCAGCGCCTGGAGTGGCGCATCCACGTCACCCTGCGGTGGCGGCACTTTTCGTACCAGATCCTCGAGAATATCCTCGATTCCCAGTCCTGATTTTGCACTACAACGCACTGCATCCGTGGCATCAATGCCAATAATGTCTTCGATCTCTTTGCTGACGCGCTCTGGCTCTGCCTGCGGGAGGTCCATTTTGTTGAGGACAGGGATGACCTCCAGGCCCTCTGAAATCGCCGTATAACAGTTCGCTACAGACTGTGCTTCCACCCCCTGAGCGGCATCAACAACCAATAGAGCACCTTCACAAGCCGACAGAGAGCGCGATACTTCATAGGTAAAATCCACATGCCCCGGGGTATCAATAAAGTTAAGCTGATATTTTTTGCCATCCCTTGCCTGGTAATCCAGCGTAACGCTCTGGGCTTTGATCGTAATACCGCGCTCACGCTCAATATCCATTGAATCCAGTACTTGCGCTGCCATCTCTCGCTCTGACAAGCCACCACAGATTTGAATAAAGCGGTCGGCGATGGTCGACTTACCGTGATCTATGTGAGCAATAATGGAAAAGTTGCGAATATGGCTAAGGTCGGACACGTTGGCCTTCTGATGGGTAGTTTATGCTAATTGCAAGGGACGCGATTCTAGAGGATACAAGGGGTTATGCCAACCCGCAGGGTTGCGCCCGCAGTGACCAATCCACCTTGAGCAGCATATTAGCTACCACCCGTAAAGCAGCAGGGCACTGCAACAGAGTGCCCTGCATGGCAGATGGTGTGGAACCAATAGCAAATCAGTTATCTATCACCACCGTGCGAAATACCGGACGCCCGTTACGGAAAAAGCGTATCGCAACAGGCTGCCCGGAGGGTAACTCTGGTAACACTTTACGATAAGCATCGATGCCCGAAACACGAACGTAACCGATCTGTACAATAACATCTCCTGGCTGTATGCCAGCTTCTGCCGCCGCGGATTCCGGGTGAACCTGCTCTACGACCACGCCACCGCGTACCCGCAGGCGAGCGCGCTCACGATCACTCAGATCAGCCACCTGCAATCCAAGGCGATCATCGCCTGCAGAACCACCACCATACGCTGCCGTAAACCGGGCACCTTCGCTCCGGGCGCCTATGGTCACTGACAACTCGCGCCTGTCACCCTCGCGCATAACCTCGACCGGTACGCTGGTGTCTGGCGCCATCACACCGACAATATGGGGCAAGTCATCAGCCGACCGGACATCCTTGCCATCTATCGTCAAAATCACATCACCGGGTTCAATACCTGCCTTGTCTGCCGGGCCGTCTTCCTGAACAGCGTTAACCAGTGCTCCATGAGGCTTGTCAAGACCCAGGGATTCAGCCAACGCCTTGTCCATTGGCTGCATCTGTATACCCAACCAGCCACGCTCTACCTTGCCCTTTTCTTTCAACTGTTTGGCGACTCGCTGAGCGACATGAGCAGGAATAGAAAATGAAATACCATTGGAACCGCCGGAACGCGTATAAATCTGCGAATTAATACCGATCACCTCGCCCTTGAGGTTAAACAAAGGGCCACCGGAATTACCCGGATTGATGGCGACATCCGTTTGAATAAATGGCACATAATTCTCTCCTTCACTGGTTGGAATACTGCGACCGATGGCACTGACAATGCCGACACTGGCAGAATAATCCAGGCCAAAAGGAGAGCCAATGGCAACCACCCATTCACCAACCCTTAGTGATTCAGAATTTCCAAACTTTACTGTAGGCAGTTTTTTGGCGTCTATTTTAAGCAACGCCAAATCCGTACTCGGGTCAGTGCCCACCACTTCAGCTTCATATTCATCGCGGTCATTCAAACGCACAACAATTTTGTCAGCGTCATTGACAACGTGATTATTCGTCAGGATATAGCCATCTTTAGATATAATAAAACCTGATCCCATGGACCGGGACAAACGTTCCGGTGAACGGCGCTGATCAAAAAAACGACGAAAGATATCCGGCATATCCGGGGGCATTTGGGAATGAGCAGATTCCACCTTCCCGATAGTCTCTATTTTGACCACAGCAGGTGAATTTTTTTCAATCAAATCGGCAAAGTCGGGCAGTTCAGCCGCATGAGCTGATGCCAGAAAAAAGGCGGCAATAAATAGACCGGTTATACTTTTTAGCATCTCTGTACTCCATCAAAAATATATCTGCAGATTTTATGAGGTACCGACTAATACGAATTGAATTATTAATCTCACACCCCTCTTTTTTCTTTGAGGGAAGAGATTGCGATTAAAAAAGTTGCCAACCACTTCAGTGTGTCAAACCAGGTCTTCGTCTGGCTGGCCTTTTTAGCCACAGAAATAACAATTCAATTTGTATCCGGGCCTCTATTCGACAACGATAATCACAATGAGTTTTCCACCTGATGTATCAATAACAGTTATAGTCGGCCCAAAAGTACTGGACAAACCCGAGGGTCATTCCGCAACTGCCAGGACTTCATACGAACCGTCAGAGCTACCAATCCGAGCCCGGCGAAACCAAACACCACTGCAGCCCATTCAGTCTGCAGCCAAACATGACCGATCACAACACCCGCCGCCAAACCGAGCAATGGCAGCAAATACACTGACAGTGCTCCCCTAACCAAAACGTCCCCGGCAATGCCGATGACCACTTCGTCACCCACCTTGATATCTGCTGTAACTTCACCCGGCAAGACCGGAATGCGACTGTTGCCACCAATAAAGCGTGATAGCAAATGTTGTCCGCATCCCTGCCTTGCTGAGCAAGAGCCACAAGTGGACCGGCGAATGGTTTCTACCCAAAGGTTATTGCCTTGAATATCGACAACGACACCTGTCTCTTTGATCATGTGCCTGTCAACTCATCAGAAGTTGTACTATTTGACAATGGATGCCTGCAAGGAACGTGCGACCCGATCAGCCGATTTCATGGGAATTTCACCGACCACACAGACCGAAAATTCCTGGGACTTTCCCGTAACTTTGGACATGACCGCTACAGTAGCACCACGTCGCGCTTGTAGTGGTGGCATATTCAACCCGGTGCCGTTGTCAATAAATATGGTGAAAAAAGCCAGACCGTCAGCAAACATCAACGCTTCATGACCCGGCTCACTGCCTGCCCTTCGGCCGACCAATACAAACCCTTTTGGCAACCAGCCTACCTGCCAATGCCTGGATGCAGGCTTTTCAGTCCCGTCAATACAAGGTAAGGCGTTGACGTCGGCAACCATTGGACGGCTATCGCTGTTGCTCAATTCTTCATCACTGACTGGTGTATCCAGGTCTACTTCGACAAACTGAAAACGCTCGAGTACCTGTTTGCGATCGGGCGACACCAGCATTGCCCTTAACAGCAAAGAACTCTCTTTGTCTATGGAAAGCACATAACCATAACGCTGCAAATCTTTTGGCACCACATGCAATTCAACCACACGGCGACCCGCCACCCGGTCTTCCCCTCGAATTAAAAATTCGTAGAAATCACCAATATGGCCATGGCCGATAGAACTCTCGATAATTGCTCCACGCAGCAACATATCCGAAGCACGACGGCAATCCAGAGAGTTGCCCATACGAATCACCTCGGCTTCCGGGCCATTCATATGAACCAGTCGCTCATACTCCTTGCCATTACGAACAGCGTGAAAAATCTTAAAGGTCTTGAGCACACCACCGTGCTCATAAGTGAAGGTACCGCGATAGCTCGCCTTGCGGCTGGCTTCTGCCATGCGTTTGAGAAGATCATGGGCAGGACCGGCTTCCGGGGTCGCAGCGCTGGCCGCAGCAGAAAATACAGACAGGGTAAAACCGAATTGTATTAGACAGATAACATAGAGGCGACGGAATTGTCGCCCTGAAACTTTACATTGCATTTGGTCAGCCTGTTAGGGTCTGTTGACGTTTGGGCTATTCGTCTTCCTGTTCTTGCGGCAGACGAGCAAACGGCATCATACCCTGATTCGTACCCAATGCAGACCACTCCGTATGGCGAATCATCAACTCGTTGAAGTAGCTCTGTATTTTCTCACGAGCTGCCGGGTCAAGAGTTGTTGTTCCCATTAACACAACCTGACGTTGTGGCTGGCGTACAACTGACCTGCCGTTACTACTAACCGTACGTGTTGCCAGCTGCGGTACTTCAAAGCCGCGCGGCATATGGGGTGCGGGCGATGCCTCATCCCGGCTGCTGTCAGCCGCAAGTTGCGGTGCTTCTTTAACCGTATTTTGCTGATTGTACTGCTGAAAACCCAGGACTGCTACAACAGTAACTGATGCCGCTATCGCAGCACGGGCCAGGGGTTTCATAACACGCCCCAGCCGGCCACTTCGGTGAAACGACTCTTCCTGTTCAATAGCAGCGCTGATTGCGCCGGAAAGGTCAACACGAACGGTGGGTAACTCGCGATGCATCGCTGATCGAGCCAACTGATAACGATGCCAGGAATCCCGCAATTCGAAATTTTGAGAAACGGCTTTAAGCGTACGGTGTAGTTCAAGTTCTTCTGCAGCGCCATCCATTAACGCAGACAACGACTCTTTCAGGCGAGTAGTATCGCTCATCTATTTTTTACCTCGTAGCGGCTTGGTCTGTAAACCTGTCGCGACCTGTCAAAAGGTCGGCCATATATGCCTGGCTTATGAGACAGGGCCTTTCGAGAATGGTTCCAACATATTTCAACATTCATTTGACCGGATCGCACGAAATCCCCCCCTTACGACTCACCATCCATCAACGCCTTGATACGCTGGTCGATAGACTCACGTGCACGAAATATTCTGGAACGAACGGTTCCAACCGGACAATCCATTACATTGGCAATATCTTCATAACTCAGACCCTCGAACTCTCTCAGTGTTACCGCCGTACGCAAATCTTCGGGGAGTGCTCTGATAGCCTCATCCACAACCATTTCAAGTTCGTCTTTGAACAGCTCGTTTTCAGGCGAATCTACATCCTTCAGATTCTGGCTGCCAGCATAATACTCGGCATCATCCACATCGACATCGCTGGCGGGAGGGCGCCGATTGCGTGCCACCAGATAGTTCTTGGCGGTATTGACAGCAATGCGATATAACCACGTATAAAACTGGCTGTCACCACGAAAGTTCTTGAGTGCCCGGTAGGCTTTGATAAAGGCCTCCTGAACCACATCATTGACCTCCTCGTGATCATTGATGTAGCGCCCCACTATGGCGTGAACCTTGTACTGATACTTCAATACCAGCAAGTCAAAGGCACTCTTGTCACCTTTTTGTACGCGACTGACCAACTGATTGTCAGATTGCTGCGCCATCTGGGCTGTCATCATGTCTCCCTGGACATTGTTATTAGGGCCTGCAGGGCCTGTTAACACTAATTAGATTGTCGCTGCCGGGGGCATTCGGGTCCAAACATACCTTAAGCCATACACTTGATGTACAACCAGACAAGAGAGACATTTGGCTCACCCCCAAAAAACCTGCTTGTAGACCATGCCGCCAGTTAATAGTTCGGAGTGCGACCACTTCAGCACGAGTTCGGTAGGCATATTCAGCTGGCTATACTATCATGCCCGGCACACAAGTATAGGAGGCACAACCCCTGCGGAGCAGTAACATGCCGTCAGGATTGCCAGACAACACGTCCATGACTCAACAGCTTGAATTTGATGTTTTGGTAGTTGGCAGCGGTGCTGCCGGTTTGACTACCGCCTTGCACCTGGCCGACAAGTATCGCGTCGGCATTATCAGCAAGGCCGCACTGACCAGTGGCTCTACCTGGTTTGCTCAGGGCGGCATTGCAGCAGTATTTGACAGCGAAGACAGTGTCGAATCCCACGTTGCCGACACCCTGCAAGCAGGTGCCGGTCTCTGCCACCGTGACAGTGTCGAGTTTGCCATAAAAAACGGCCCGGCCAGTGTTCAATGGCTAATTGACCAGGGCGTGGACTTCACCCGCCAAAACAATGGCAAGGATTACCACCTGACCAAAGAGGGCGGGCACAGCCACCGTCGCATATTGCATAGCGCCGATGCCACGGGCAAAGAAATATCCAACACATTGGCCGACAAGACTCTCGCTCACCCCAACATCGACGTCTATGAGCAACATGCCGTAGTGGACCTGATCACCCGGGCCGACCCCCACTCACGCAAGTTCCGCTGCACCGGAGCCTACGTGATGGACGAACGCAATGACTGCGTCAAACTGATGCAGGCCAAAGCCGTCGTACTTGCCACCGGCGGCGCCAGTAAAGCCTACCTGTATACCAGTAACCCGGGTGGCGCCAGTGGTGACGGTATCGCCGTTGCCTGGCGCAAGGGTTGTCGAGTTGCCAATATGGAATTCAACCAGTTCCACCCTACTTGCCTTTACCACCCGGAAGCAAAAACCTTTCTGGTTACCGAGGCCCTGAGAGGCGAAGGTGCATATCTGACGCTACCCGACGGCGAACGCTTTATGTCGCGATTTCACCCCGACGCCGAACTTGCACCCAGAGATATTGTGGCGCGCGCAATCGACCATGAAATGAAACGGCTGGGTTGCGACTGTCTGTACCTGGATATTTCCCATAAATCAACAGACTTTATCGAGGCCCACTTTCCCACCGTGCGGAGCACCTGCCTTCAATACGGCATAGACATCACAAAGCAACCGGTTCCGGTGGTGCCCGCGGCGCATTACACCTGCGGCGGCATTGTGGTAGACCGGCACGGCCGCACCGACCTGCAACACCTTTACGCGGTTGGCGAAACATCATTTACCGGTCTGCACGGCGCCAATCGCATGGCGAGCAACTCACTGCTGGAGTGTGTGGTTTACGCGCGCAGTGCCGCGCAACATATCGACGCTATTTTTCCCGATATAGCCGAGCCGGGGCCAGCGCCGGAATGGGACGAATCGCAAGTCACCCACTCTGACGAAGATGTTGTGCTGTCACACAACTGGGACGAACTGCGTCGATTTATGTGGGACTATGTCGGCATTGTCCGCACCCGAAAGCGTCTGGAACGAGCGAAACACCGCATCACTGTTTTGCAAAAAGAGATCCACGAGTATTACAGCAACTACAAAATCAGTAAAAACCTGCTGGAAGTACGCAACCTGACCATGGTGGCCGAACTGATCATCCATTGTGCCATGCGGCGCAAAGAGAGCCGGGGTCTGCACTACACTCTGGACTACCCGGAAATGTCAGCCGTGGCAAAGGACACCATCATGGTGCCGGATAATTTTGCCGGGCAAGACATTATTGTGGGGGACAATTAACGGGAGTCTCTGTTTGCGCCAAACCCAACGACGCACGCAATCTCCGGTAACCCTCAGGTTCCAGGCTGTCCCGCGCAATCAAAATGGTTTCACTGCCGCCACACAGCAAACGCAGCCTGAAAACCACCAACCAGTCACTGGCGTAATGGCACGCGGCAAGAGCAGCCGCCTGCTCACTGTCCCTGCCGCCCAAATACCAGACCTCATCTCGCACCGAAAAAACAGGCGGGCAATGGCCACGCCACACTCGCATCGACCAAAACCACGAACACAACACCACCGCTGCAAACAACAGATGCAGCAGCAAAGTCAATGGCATAACCAGGATCGCAACCAGCATCAGACCATGGGAGATCATGACGTAGCACCACAACCAGCGCGACGGGCGCGGATGAAATTCAGTGCTGGTCACGGCTTTCGCGAATCACAGTAACGATCCGCGCCAGCTCGGGATCCGGCGGGTCAGTGCGATTAATAAACCAGGCAAACAGGTCCTGATCTTCCCCCTCCAGCAACTGGTGGTAACGCGCCTTGTCGTCATCAGCCAGGTTCGGATATACCTTCTCGGCAAACGGCAACAGGATCAAATCCAGTTCCAGCATACCGCGACGGCTGGCCCAAAAGAGTCGGTTTTTATCCATTTTGGTTCCGGTCAGTTAAATTGAAGCAATACCGGATTATAGTGGAAGCGGATTTGTGAACACACTAAGATATCTACCCCTATGGAATAAATACTGTATGAACGACTGGCACAACTTCTTGCAAAACCTCGGCGCACGACTTCAGGATGGTGTTGTACTCTCATTTGACAATCAGGATGTTGACAACCCTGTGCTATCCAATCACACCTGCTTGTTCGATCTAAGCCATCTTGGCATATTGCGCATTATCGGCGAAAGCGCCAGCCAATTATTGCAGGGGCAAACCACCTGTGATTTCAGGGAACTTGATAATAAACGCAGCCTGATCGGCGCCCTGTGCACCCCCCGGGGAAGGGCAATAGCCAGCTTCCGCGCCCTGAGACTTGTCGAAGGCGAAATCTCCCTGTTACTGCCCACTGACCAGGTCGATGCAGTAAAAGAATGTCTCGATAAATACAGCGCGTTTTCCAAGGTGACTATTGAACCGGGTGCAAACATGCGCGCCCTTGGTCTGTATGGACCACAAGCCAGGCAAATATGTCAGCGATTGGCTGGCTGTACGGAATTGGCAATTGACGAGATCTGTCATCGTGACACGTGCACCGTAATCTGCTTGTCAGGCGATCGCTATATTTTGTTAACACCGGATGACTCGGCGCAAACGTTATGGGCCGACCTGGCTACACAGGCCAGCCCGTCTGGTACTCCATTGTGGACCTTGCTTGATATTCGCGATGGCATGGGTGAATTGGTGGCCGCGACCCGCGAGATGTTTATTCCTCAAATGATCAACCTGCAAGCTCGCCAGGGCATCAGTTTTACAAAGGGCTGCTACACCGGCCAGGAAGTAGTTGCACGTATGCATTATCTGGGCAAACTCAAACGCCGAATGTACCGATTGCAAACCTGTTGCAACGAACTTCCCGAACCTGGAACTCCGTGTTACCTGCCTGACAAACAACAAAGTATTGGCAACGTTGTTATGGCAGCCCGGGTTACGGCGACCCCGTCTGATCATCAAACGAACGACGCTCTGGACATTGAGTTACTGGCCGTACTTACAGAAGACGCAGCAGCTGGCAAACACTTACGATTTGGTGACTCTGAGCCCAAAACCGTCAAATTATTGACGATCCCCTATTCTCTGGAAATTCCGTGAACGAGTTGCTCGACTGGTTCAATGCCTATCAACCGCAATTGACCCGGTTGGGGATAATTTCACTGATTATTTTTGTTTGCAGCTTGCTGGTGTTGCCGTGGCTGGTGTCACGTATTCCAGAGGATTACTTTCTGCACAAACGTCGACAACCGCTGCCCTGGAAAGATCAGCATACGATCTTGCGCACACTACTGCTGATAGGGAAAAACATGCTTGGAGCAATATTGTTGTGCGGCGGATTTCTGATGCTTTTTTTGCCCGGTCAGGGTTTGCTTACCATGGCTATGGGATTATTGCTGACGGACTATCCCGGCAAATACCGTCTGGAGAGACGACTGGTTGCCATTCCCCACATTCTGAACGGGCTGAACTGGCTGCGTAAGAGGGCCGGGACGGAACCTCTACAAGTCGACGGAGAGGAATGACAGTTTCCAGTGGCTGTTCATCAGACCGCAACCGCCTCTTGCAATTCCTCACGCACCACTTCCACATCAGGCAGCGCCCAATCAATTGGTTCAAGCCCTTTCGACTGCAGATACTCATTGGTTTTTGAAAAATGCCGGCAACCCAAAAATCCACGATGCGCCGACAGGGGAGACGGGTGAGGCGCCTTGAGCACAAGATGTTTGCTACCATCAATCAATGCGCCCTTGCGCTGTGCATAGCTGCCCCATAACAGGAACACCAGCCCTTCACGCTGTTCGTTGAGGACCGCGACGGCACGATCAGTAAACTCCTCCCATCCCTTGCCCTGATGTGACCCGGCATTACCCCGCTCGACGGTCAAAGAGGCATTCAGCAACAATACGCCCTGTTTGGCCCAGTGCGTCAGACAACCATGTCGAGCCCGCGCTATCCCCAGATCTGCCTCTAATTCCTTGTAGATATTTACCAGCGAGGGCGGAATCTGAACGCCGGGCAATACCGAAAAACATAATCCATGCGCCTGATTGGGGCCGTGGTATGGGTCTTGCCCCAGCACCACAACCTTCACCTGATCAAAGGGCGTGTAATTAAACGCCGCAAACCAGTTGCTACCCGCCGGATAGATCACCTTGCCACGTTGTTTTTCGGCCAATAAAAATGACTTGAGTTCACGCATATAGGGCAACTCAAACTCCTGTCCCAACACCCTCTTCCAGGACTCATGCAGCTTGATCTTGTCGGTCATCATGGTATCCCCTACCCCGGTAAGCCGGGTATGTTAACGGAAAAAAAACAAGTTCTGAATCAGCGCAACTCACGCATCAAGGCGACGGCCGCCGGACTCTCTCCAAACAGGCCCACTTCAAGATCAGCCCTGCTTACCGACACGGGAAACGGAAAGTTTTCTACCTCCGCCAACGCCCTGATGTACTGCAAAATCAACTCAGCATCACTTTTTTTTGCAGGCACTATTTCCAACATCCCCGGCGCTCCAGACACAAACAAACACCCCGGTACCTTACTCAAATTCATCAGACATCGACAGATCTCGGCTGAAAACTTTTTTCACTCTTTTGCTTGACATCCAAATCCGAAATGCTATTTTTGTAGCATAGTGCTAAAAAAATAGCAGGCCGTGCAAAATGTCCAAAGATCTCAACAATCAACTCAGCCGTCGCGAGCGCCAGATCATGGACGTCTTGTTTGAGCACGGCGAAGCCTCCACCCAGGAAGTATTACAGGCGCTTCCCAACCCGCCTGGCTATTCCGCTGTACGAGCCATGCTGGGCAAACTGGAGCAAAAAGGAGTTATCGGCCACCGCGAACAGGGCGCCAAATATATTTACTCCCCTGCAATCGAACGTTCCCAGGCGTCTGAATCCGCGATCAAACGCTTGCTTCGCACCTTCTTTGGCGGCTCCGCGGCGGCTGCCGTAAACACCCTGCTCGACCTCGAACACGACTCGCTCTCCGACGATGAGCTTGCAGACCTGGAGAAACGCATCGCAAGGGCCCGCAAACGCCAGTCACTCGCCGGTAAAGGTGTACCTCAAAAAGGACCTCGCAAGGAGTAACGGCTATGGACCCGATCTCAGCGTACCACTGGATAGACTTGTTACTGCTGCGACCATCGCTTGTTATATTAACCTTGTTTATCGCCATGAAAGTCTGCCGTGCAAATTCTGCCGCCACTCGGCACTGGCTCGCCCTCTGCGGGCTCTGCACCTTGCCATTAATACCTCTTCTGAACTGGCTTACGCCCAATGCGCCAATAGAAATCCTGCCGCCGGACTGGGCCACCCAAACCGTCTCATCGAATATACCTGGTAACGCGCAAGAATCTTCTGACCCGATTAACTGGTTGCTGGTGTTATACCTTGCCGGGTTCGGGCTGCTGATGTTGAAATTAATAGTGGATTTACTGCGCCTTGAACGACTGCGTAAAAACCTGAAACCTGTAGACAATGCAGCGTTGCTCCAAATATTTAAACGCTCTTGCGACAACCTGAAAATCCGTCGCAATGTTGCGCTACAGGTCACCGACCTCGACATGCCCCCTCACGCTTTTGGCTTAATCCGACCGGTCGTCGTGATACCGCGCGATATGCTCTCGCGCAACGCAAACAATCTAAAAGCCTTGCTCACACACGAACTGGCTCACATAAAACGTCTTGACTGGCCGATCGCCGTGCTTGGCAGAACAGTTTGTGCCCTGTTCTGGTTTTTGCCCTGGGTATGGTGGCTGTGGCGCCGCGTGGAAACGCTTGCCGAAAACGCCTGCGACGATCAGGTTTTAAGGCAAGGCATTGCAGGACATCACTACGCCGAAGAACTGGTCAATATCACCCGCGACAAGGATTGCGCCTTTGCCGTTGCCGCATTCAAAAAGCGTTCGGGACTTTACCTGCGCATACGCGACCTGCTTGACGAAACCACATCCCACCATCCACTCGGCACACTCGCAAAAACAGGCTCATTACTGTTGTGCAGTTTATTGCTGGTTCCCCTGTCGGCACTGCAGGCGACTACCATCAAGTACACGGCAAATCTGTTGGGCGCGAAAATATACCCGGTGGAGACCGCATTACCTGCCCCTGTCGCGCGGCAGCCAGCTCCTGCTCCCCGGTCCATGCCCAAACCCGTTCTGGCGACGATTCAAATGCCCGGGAGACCAACGGATGAAGAATCTTCACATTTTCATCCGCCGCCAATTACCCTCACTGAAAAAATTGCGCCAGACACACTGGAAAATCCCGCACTAACACTGTCGTCCATTCGCATCGAGGGCCACCGCCCGCTTACTACGGCGATGCCTCTCTACCCGCAAAAAGCCTTGCAGGAAAATATCGAAGGTGAGGTTACCGTGGGGTACAACATTAATGCAGACGGCGAGGTCAGCAAAGCGTGGATCGTTGCAGCGCAGCCTGAAAACATATTTAACCGCTCTGCGCTGGATGCCGTTAAAAAATTCCGTTTCCAACCACAGTCGGTTAATGGAAAACCTGTTGCCACCAACGATGTGCACAGCCATTTTCGTTATCGGCTCACAGATTCCAGACGAGGAAAACGACAGCAAAAATCCAACAGCAATATCGCCAACTCATTTCCCTGACCAGGGTTAGCACCCCGGTTTATAACTGACAGCTGGCCCCACCCGGTCAGTGCCGGATTACTGCGCTCAAAAAAGGAGAAATACCATGGCTGTATTAACGACAATACCCACCCGTTCACTGACTGCTTTTCCCATTGCCCTCATGATTACTCTGGGGCTTCTTTACCTGATGACGACGTTTATAAGCATTACAGATAACATGGACAGTCCACCCGCATTCAACACCGTAAATATCGACGCGATTTTTGAAAAAGATATTCCGAAAGAAGAAGTTGTTAAAAAAAGACCAAAAAAGCCACCAGAGGTGAAAAGCCCTCCTCCGGGGAGCCATACCATCGCAACACAAACGGACGTTGTCACTGACCATGTGTTTGATCCCAAAACATTCCACTCCGACATGACCAC
Source organism: Porticoccaceae bacterium (assembly GCA_050289385.1). Lineage (GTDB taxonomy): Bacteria > Pseudomonadota > Gammaproteobacteria > Pseudomonadales > Porticoccaceae > JBNKFQ01. The sequence goes on from JBNKFQ010000164.1 coordinate 44,125, forward strand.
TGCGGTAACTGTCGACCCCACCGCCCTGGGTGTAAATGTCGATGGTCCGGCGATTCCGGTAACACAAATGGCGGCTATTTATCCGGAACGGGCAAAGCGGAGGGGGCTGGAAGGTTATGTGGATATTGCCTTTGACATTACCGTCGACGGCACCACCGAAAATGTGCGTGTGATCGACTCCAATCCGGTGCGGACATTTGATCGCGAGGCTTTGCGCGCAGTCAAAAAATGGAAGTACCGGCCAGAGCGAGTTGACGGCAAACCGATGCCAGTGAAAAACGTGCATACACGTGTGCGATTTACCATGGAAAAATAACAGGGCCCTGAAAATTTTCCCAATTGCTTTTTTGCAGAATCCATCCTGCAACTTTTGCCCCCGCATGGGGGCTTTTTATTTTTAATAATCCTAAACATCGGGGTCAGAATTGAATGGCGCTTACTGAAGGGCGATCGCACGTCGCACGCTATACGTCGCACGCTTTTAAGGCCGGTCCAACGCTTCTTCGCACAAACCTGTTGCCCCAGAACAGTGCCCCGTAACAGAGGGCTACAGAGGCATGTTGTTTTTAGCGTGCGACGTGCGAAAAATAGTTTTACCATTTCGGCGCCGAAGGCGGTCCGAAGGACCGAGCGACA